>JAZNJX010000105.1:0-4628 GCA_045578245.1 Candidatus Fimenecus sp.
GCCTTCAAATCTTACATCATTAGCCATTACAATATCCTCCTTCTCTTATTCTTCTCTTGGGTCAATGTATTTTGCAGCATCTGCAAAACGACCATATGAACCTGTGTTGTTCTTAAGAGCTGTAGCAGCATCCATGCCGTGACGGATATCTTCCATCATCTTGCCAAGTTTAACGAATTCATAACCGATAACCTGGTCGTCAGCATCAAGAGCCATTCTTGTGATATAGCCTTCTGCCATTTCCATATAACGAACGCCCTTAACCTTTGTTGAGAACATTGTACCAACCTGTGAACGAAGGCCTTTACCAAGGTCTTCAAGACCAGCACCAACAACAAGACCGTCTTCTGAGAAAGCAGACTGTGAACGACCGTAAACGAGCTGGAGGAAGATTTCTCTCATAGCTGTGTTGATAGCGTCACAAACAAGGTCTGTGTTAAGGCATTCAAGAAGTGTTTTGCCAGGAAGAATTTCAGCAGCCATAGCAGCTGAGTGAGTCATACCTGAGCAACCAAGAGTCTCAACAAGAGCCTCTTCAACAATACCATCTTTAATGTTAAGTGTGAGCTTACATGTACCCTGTTGAGGAGCACACCAGCCGATGCCGTGTGAGAAGCCTGAAATGTCTTTAATTTCATAAGCTTTTACCCAATTGCCCTCTTCAGGGATTGGAGCAGGACCATGGTGAGGACCTTTTTTAACACAGCACATTTTTTCAACTTCATGTGAGTAGTTAATCATAATAAATGAAAACTCCTTTCATATTTTAACGGAATAATTCCTATCTTATAAATTATACAATTACTTGTCCCATTTTTCAATAGTTATTTTGACAAAAGATTGACAATATTAATAATATCATTTGCAGAATATAAATAAAAATACAGGCTTATCTATTAGCCTGTTTCGTCTTTTCGTATCCATTTCTTTTTTCGAGTAAAATTTCTTTACTCAAGCTTATAAGTATTAATTTATCTTCTTTATTTATATTATTATACTATTGGGTAAAAAATTTTTACCACTCGGGTAAAATTTTTTTACCACTCAGGTAAAATTTCTTTACCACTCAGGTAAAAATTCTTTACTGGTCGGTCGTAATTTTTACGATGGTTGAAATCACTCTGAACAAAAAAGGGGACGCTGTTGTCAGCGTCCCCTACTTTTTTGTATGAAAAAAACATTTTGCATTTTGCACTTACATAGATGTTGGTGTTGAAATACTGAATGTTGTAAGAATATTTGTGATAACATTCATAACACAAGTGCAAAGGTAGAGACGAGCCTGCATAAGTGCTTCGTCTTCCACAGCAACACGGCAGGCGTTGTAGAACTTATGGAAAAGTGTTGCAAGGTCGATACAATAACGAGTAATCTTTGCAGGGTCATAGTTCTTTGCAGAGTTCACGATTTCGTCTGTAAGAGATGCAAGATGACGAATAAGCTCGATTTCTTCAGGAGCTGTAAGGAGTTTGAGTTCATCCTTTGTACAGTCACGAACTGTAACACCGTCTGCTTCAATTTTACGAAGAATGCTGTGAATACGAGCATTTGCGTACTGACAGTAGTAAACAGGGTTCTGGCTTGACTGTTCAACAGCCAAATCAAGGTCAAAATCCATCTGTGAGCCTGGTTCACGCATGTTGAACAAGAAACGAACTGCGTCAACAGGAATATCTTCGAGCAAATCAACAAGTGTGATTGCCTTACCTGTACGCTTACTCATTCTTACAACTTCACCATCACGTGTAAGACGAACAAGTTGCATTAAGATAACATCAAGTCTGTCACTATCAAGGTCAAGTGCTTCAAGAACACCTTTCATACGAGCAACGTGACCGTGGTGGTCAGCACCCCAGATGTTGATAGCCTTATCAAAACCTCGAGTCACAAGCTTATTCTTGTGATAAGCAATATCAGCAGCAAAATATGTTGGGTTACCATTCTGACGGATAAGAACATCGTCTTTGAGCTCAAGCTTATCGATTTCCTCCTGAGTTTTACCCTGACGAGTGAGCATTTCTGTCTGCACTTTGATGTTGTTATACCAAACAGCACCGTCTTTTTCGTATGTTAAGCCTTTATTTGTAAGGTATTCGATAACCTCTTTAACAGCACCACTATCGTGTAGAATACTTTCTTTGAACCAAGTCTTGTATTCAATACGATACTTTGCCATATTAGCTTTCATATTTTCGATATTCTTTGGAAGAGCAAATTCTACAAGAGCTTTTCTTCTCTCATCTTCACTCTTGTTGATATATTCATCACCGTAAACATCGGCAAACTGCTGTGCTCTTTCTTTGATGTCCTCACCGTGATAGCTGTCTTCAGGGAGTTCAACTGCTTCTTCACCCTTGAAAATCTGCTGATAACGGATGTCAAGTGAAAGGCCAAATTTTTCAATCTGGTTACCTGCATCGTTGATGTAGAATTCTCTTTCAACTTCGTATCCTGCCATATCAAGCACTGCTGCGAGGCAGTCACCTAAAGCACCACCACGAGCATTGCCCATGTGCATTGGACCAGTTGGGTTAGCAGAAACGAATTCAACATTGATTCTCTTCCCCTCACCGTAGTTGCTTCTGCCATAGTCTTTTCCGAGAGCCTTAACATCAAGAAGAATATCTGCATAGAAATCCTTTGAAAGTGTGAAGTTTACAAAACCTGCACCTGCAACTGTGCAAGAATCAAAATATGTTCCGTCAAGTTCGATATATTTAGCAACTAAATCTGCAATCATTTTAGGTGCACGACGGAAAACCTTTGCACATACAAATGCGATATTTGATGAGTAGTCACCATTGTCACGATTTGCTGGAATTTCAATATTAAACGCAGGAATTGGCTCAGCAGGAATCTCGCCCTCTGCTACAGCCTTACCAAGTGCATCAACAATAAGTGCGTGTAAATCATTAGTAGCCTGTTTAACTAATTTTGACATCCTTATTTCTCCTCAACATATATAATCATTGTGTTTTCTGATACAAATCCATTATTGAAATCAAGAGAATATCTCATTTTGAGAATTGCTCCTGTTTCATTCTTTGACCAATCAACCTGATTGCCATAGATACCCATTGTCAGTTCTCCATAAGGCGTTTTATAAAAAGTGTGATGACGTTTACCTTTTTCAACCATCATTTCAGAACTGAACTGACCATTACGAACAATGCTTACAGTATCGTTCTCAAAAATTGAAATTGTTGTTTCTTCCGGACCTGTTTCTTCATTGTTCTCGATATATTCAATTATACTTTTATTGTCCTCATAAGTAATACGACCTAAAACCGACATCTCGCCTGCATGGTCACCGTTTTCAGTACGTTGCTTACTGATAATTTTTATAACCGCGTTTGTTCTCATTGTGTAAATTCCTTCTCCCATTTTTCCATGGCAAGTGTACAGAGTTTATCAATCAAATCGCCATAGGAAAGTCCTGCTTTTTCCATAAGCATCGGATACATACTGATATTTG
Organism: Candidatus Fimenecus sp.; assembly: GCA_045578245.1. GTDB lineage: Bacteria > Bacillota > Clostridia > Oscillospirales > Acutalibacteraceae > Fimenecus. The sequence continues at coordinate 3,476 of JAZNJX010000105.1, forward strand.
TAAAACCAGGAAGAGTGTTTGGCTCATTAAGAAGCACTGCACCGTCAGAATATCTCACAAAGAAGTCAACTCGTGCAAGACCTGAACATCCCCAAGCTTTATATGCCTTGATTGCCTTTTCCTGAACCTCTTTAATTTTATCTTCACCGATTCTTGCAGGGATATGAAGACCGCTGTCGGACTCATATTTTGCCTCAAAATCGTAAAATTCATTACTTGGCTCGATTTCGCCGACAGCACCTGCAAACGGCTCATCATTACCCATAACGGCACATTCAACTTCAGCACCGAGAATTGCTTCTTCAACCACAACTCGTGAATCAAACTGCAAAGCATAATCAAGTCCACGCTGAATTTCTTCAAGAGTTTTTGCCTTAACAACACCAACGGATGACCCTGCGTTTGCAGGTTTGATGAATACGGGAAGTCCTAAATATTCTTCACATTCTCTTGCAAATTCTCTGCCGCGACGCTCAAAATCATATTTTGTTATGTATTTCCACTTTGCCTGTGCGATTCCGTTAATATCGCAGATTGCGTTTGTCATAGCCTTATCCATACAAACCGCAGACGCCATTGTATTACAACCAACATAAGGGATTCCTGCAATTGTGAGAAGCCCTTGCATTGTGCCGTCCTCACCGTTTTTGCCATGCATTACAGGGAAGCACACATCAATTTTAACTTTCTCATAACCATTTTCGTTGAAAACAATGATACCACGGTCAGCACGGTCTGTTGAAATTACTGCTTTTTTAAGATGTGCCTTATCCAAAAACCAACCGTCTTTGGGAAGATTATTGAAATCGCCGTCATAAAGGAACATTTCACCTTGTTTGGTGATTCCCATCATAATTACATTGTATTTATCCTTTGGGATATTTCTGATAACAGATGTTGCAGAAACGCAGGAAACATCGTGTTCAGAAGAAACACCACCAAAAATTATAAGTGCATTTTTCATATTTTTTCGCTCCGTAATCGACTGATAGTCATAGATATAGTTATTTTAACACAATATATTTGACTAATCAATTATAATATTCACAAATTTTTAATGACAAAACAAAATAAATGTGTTATATTATATAGGATATATAATATTTTATGATTTGAGGTACAGAAAATGCTCAACAGAAATGATGCCCTTGCT
>JAZNJX010000106.1:0-14975 GCA_045578245.1 Candidatus Fimenecus sp.
TTTGCCTTAATTCAGTCGTGTGCCGTGTGGGTCCTGTGCGGCGAAGCGCCGTGAACCATGTCAGGCGGGGAACCGAGCAGCATTAAACGGTTTGCATCGGGCGCCACAGTCTGCCTGCACGACACATGACTGAGTTAAGGCATTTTTGATATAGGTGCTCAAGTCAGGAGGAATTGAAATGTATCGTGCTTTTTACCGAAAATATCGTCCATCTACATTTACGGATGTTGTTGGTCAAGGACATATTACAAAAACACTTGAAAATGCTGTAAAAACAGGTAAAACAAGTCACGCATACCTTTTCACAGGTTCCCGTGGAACAGGCAAAACCTCCTGTGCAAAAATTCTTGCAAAAGCAGTTAACTGCATTGATTCCCAGGATGGAAATCCTTGTAACAGTTGTGAAATCTGTAAAGGTATCGACTCTGGAGCTATACTTGATATAATTGAAATTGACGCTGCTTCAAACAACGGCGTTGATAATATCCGTGATTTGCGTGAGGAAGCAAACTTTACTCCTGCAAATGCAAAATACAGAGTTTATATCATTGATGAGGTGCATATGCTCTCAATCGGTGCTTTCAATGCGCTTCTTAAAACTCTTGAAGAGCCACCTGCACACGTTATTTTCATTCTTGCAACTACTGAAGTTCACAAGTTGCCGTCAACTATTCTTTCCCGTTGTCAGCGATTTGATTTTAAACGAATCCCACCTGAAGCAATAGCTGAAAGACTTAAAGAAGTTGCAGTTAAAGAAAATCTTCAGATTTCCGACGATGGTGCTATGCTTATTGCAAGAATTGCCGATGGTGCGATGCGTGACGCTCTTTCACTTTTGGACCGTTGTTCTTCCTATGAGGGAATAATCGACTCTGCTGTCGTTGCAAATAGTGCAGGACTTGCCGGTCGAGAACATATTTTTGAACTCTGCGACTGCATCCTTGAAAAAGATGCTGCAAAGGCATTAGAAGTTGTCAATAAACTTTATAACGATTCCTGCGATATGGAAAGACTTATCATTGAACTTACAAGCCACTTTAGAAACCTTATGGTCTCAAAGGCTGTTAAGAATTTTCAGGATATGATTATCTGCTCTCAGGGTGAAATTGAAATTATTCGTCAGCAAAGTGCGAAAACAACACTTGCAACAATTATGTCCTGCATTGATGTTCTTACAGCATCTGCATCCACAATGAAGCAAGGTGCTAACAGAAGAACAAGTGCTGAGCTTTGCATTATCCGTCTTTGCACACCAAGTCTTGACGGTGATATGAATGCAATTCTTCGTAGACTCAGTGAGCTTGAAAGTGCTGTTGCATCAGGTAAAATTACTGTTAAAGCAGAAACTCCTGCTCCTGTTAAAGTCGAATCAAAACCTGAAAAGATTGAAAATAAACCTGAACCAGTTGTAGAAGAAAGAAAAGAGCCTGAGAAGAAAGAAATACCACTTCCTGAGCCACCTCCACCACAAGAGGAAACAATCACTCCTAAAAACATAGGAACTGTTCCTTTTGGCAGTTGGCCTGAGGTTCTCGAAAAACTTTTTTCACAGGATAAAAGCCTTATTGCAATGCTTACAGGCTCAAGTGCATTTATCCATCAGGATAAATATTTACTTATTAAAGGTTCTCCTGTTCTTGAACTTTATCTTAAAACAGGTGACTATTCTAAAACAATAAAAGCTGCCGTTGCAGAAGTAACTGGCAGAAATTATACACTTGCTGTTTATAACAACAAGCAGGAAGAAACACAAAAAAATCCACTTTCTGACCTTGTATCAAAGGCAAAAAGTCTTGGCGTAAAAATTGAGGAGGAATAAAAATGAAAGCAAGAATCCCAAATCAGGGCGGTCAGGCAAATATGATGAAGCGTCTTCAGCAAATGCAAGAAGATATGGCTCGTGTTCAGAAGGAATGTGAAGAAGCTGAATACAGTGCATCTGCAGGTGGCGGAGCAATCGACGTTACTGTTAACGGTAAACATCAGGTAGTTTCAGTTAAAATTCAGCCAGATGTTGTTGACCCTGAAGATGTAGAAATGCTTGAAGATTTGCTTGTTGCAGCTGTTAACGAAGCAATGAGAAAGGCAGACGAAACTACTGAAAGAGAAATGGGCAAAATCACAGGCGGAATGAACATTCCAGGTCTTGGATTCTAATTTAATTGGAGTATAGGCATTATGGCAATCGTATCGTTGGAAAAATTGGTTGAAGAATTTCGTAAAATGCCCTCTGTCGGTGTAAAATCGGCGGAGAGATTGGCATATTATATTCTCGGTCTTGACGATGAGGGTGTGAAAAATCTTGTTGATGCCATAAATAATGCCCATACTAATATACACACATGCAATATCTGTTGTAACCACACCGAGGGTGAAAAATGTACAATCTGTAGCAATGCAAACCGTGACAATTCAGTAATCTGTGTTGTTGAAAACCCAAGGGATGTTACTGCATTTGAACGTACCCACGAATACAAAGGTGTTTACCACGTGTTGCACGGTGTTATCTCCCCTATGAATGGTGTTGGACCTGATAAAATCCGTATTAAAGAGTTAATTCAGCGAATGGCTGATGATAGCGTAAACGAAGTTATTATGGCAACTAATCCAACTGCCGAAGGTGAGGCAACTGCAATGTATATTGCACGACTTTTAAAACCAATGGGAATTAAAGTAAGTCGTCTTGCTTATGGTATCCCTGTTGGTAGTGACCTTGAATATGCTGACGAGGTAACACTTTCCAGAGCACTTCAGGGCAGAAGTTTGTTATAATGATGTATGGGTGATTCACCAATTGCCCATAATTTTCATAAAGCTCAAAAGGAGGAATAATCTTGGCAGAGAAGAATACAAATACTACAATTGCACAGAATAAAAAAGCTCTCCACGATTATTTCGTAATTGAGAGTTTTGAGGCAGGTATTGAACTTGTCGGCACAGAGGTTAAATCTCTCCGTCAAGGGAAATGCAATCTTAAAGATGCTTGGTGTAGCATTGTTGAGGGTGAACTTTTTGTAAATGGTATGCATATAAGCCCTTATGACCACGGCAACATCTTTAATCGTGACCCAATGAGAGTTAGAAAACTCTTAATGCACAAAAAAGAGATAATGCGACTTTTCGGCACTACAAAGCAAGAAGGTTTGACACTTATTCCATTGTCAATTTACTTTAAAAAAGGTCGTGCCAAGGTGCAGGTCGGTCTTTGTAAAGGTAAAAAACTTTATGACAAACGAGATGTTGCTGCTAAAAAAGAGGCACAACGCACAATTGAACGTTCCATGAAAGAGCGAATACGATAATATATCAATCGGATGCGTCAGCATCCCCTTAATTCTTCATTTTTCACTATTCATTATTCACTCTTCACTTGAGCGAAACGAAATATACGGGGATGAAAGGATTTCGACGGGGATTTTGAACTGCGATAAGCGAGCAGTGGAGTCTGACCACTATAAAACGGACGGTTTATAAAAATAAACGACAAAAACGAAAAAGTACTTCTTGCTGCTTAATTAGCGGCGAGCATTCCCCCGGGAGAACTGCGGCCCGGTACGGAGTGTCATTTAGCAGTAAATGTGAACGGATAATCGCCTTGTAGTCCGTCACACATCACAGGGCTACCGAAATGAATGCCTGTTTGTCGGCTGTCACGTAGGGAAGTATAGTAGATAAACTACGCTCGTAGAAAGTTTCAGGAATAGATTTTCGGACGTGGTTTCGATTACCACCATCTCCACCATTGAAAGAGACACTCCTTTTTGGGGTGTTTCTTTTTTAGGTAATCGAAACCACTCGTCCATCTTTTGCGTCAGCAAAAGGGACAGATAAATACGAAAGGTTGCGCAGCAACGAACGAAGCGAAGCTTCGGTTCTCACCATCTCCACCATTAGAATAAAAGTTCTCAATTTTTGGGGACTTTTATTTTTGTCTAAATAATCAAAACAGAACAGTCCATCTTGTATTTTTACATTGACCATAGTATAATGAAATCATAAAAAATAGGAAAATAAAGGAGAAAATGAAAATGAAAATGTCAAAAAAACTCTTGTGTATTGTTCTTGTCTTTATTATGCTATTTGACCTTTCATCGGTATCTTTTGCCATTTTTGATGACATTGACAAAGGCATATGGGATAAAACATGGGAAACCAAAACTGAAACAACTGAATCTGCTGTAACAATGTTTGTTGGCAACGATGAAAACGACAGAACAATTGCTTGGTATTCCGATGCAGAAGAAGGCTATGTGGAACTGAAAAACATTAAGGGTAGTGAGAAAATCAATGCAACTGCAAAAAAGACCGCTGAAGGTGATTATCGACTTTGTGTAGCCCTCACAGACCTTGAAGCAGGTATTTATACCTACAAATGTTTCAGTGGTGATTTCGAATCGGACTTCTATACTTTCACCATTGAAGAAAACGACAATAGCACAGTTCTTTATGTTTCTGATATTCATGTTAGTCAAAATAATGATGAAAACGAAAATGAGCTTCGTGATACCACATATCTTTGGAATGAAGTTTTGGAAGATGCTGTAAATACAGCAATTTCTGAAGGGAACACGATTGATGCAATCGTTTCAAGTGGTGACCAGGCTTCGGAAGGACTAAGAAGCGAATATGAAGGTTTGAGTTCACCCTTTATTCTTAAATCAATTCCTTTATCCATTTCTGTGGGAAACCACGACAGAAAAAGTGTTGGTTATAAATACTACACAGCTAATCCTAACGAGGCAGAGCAGACTTTTAAATCATACATAGGTACCGACTATTGGTTCAGACAAGGTGATGCACTTTTCCTTATCCTTGACTCTTGCAATGTTTCTATGAAAGAACATTATAAATTTATGAAGAACGCAACAGAGCAAAACGAGGACGCTGTATGGGTAATTGCTGTTATGCACCACGATATGTTTGGTGGCAGAGAACCTTGGCTCGATTCAGAAAACGCAATGCTAAGACTTTTATGGACACCTTTCTTTGACGAATTCGGTGTTGATTTGTGCCTTTACGGACACAGCCATTATTACAGCGTTTCAAATGTTATATATGGCAGAAAGACTGTAGAAAAGACAAGCCACAATGCACAGCTTACAGACCCTCAAGGCACAATATACGTGGCATCCGGTTCAACATCACGTTTTGCTTCTACACTTGATGATGAGGGTAACACTCCACCTATTGGTGAAAATGTGGGCTATACACGTCTTGAGGAAAACGAGACAATATATAACCTTATAGAAATTACAGAGGATACTCTTACACTTAAATCATATTCTGCTGAGGCTAATGAAGAGTTTAACCGCCTTGAAATAACAAAAACATCAAAACAAGGTGGTCATAGCTACAAAAATTCAGCCTGGTATCTTAAACCTATTGCATTCTTTGTCGGCAGAATTGTAAATATTATAAACAATCACGATATGTATCAAAGATATAAAGAACAAGGCTTTGATGTTTCTCTTAAAGAAGGTCTTATCGGTAGTTGATTTATAAAAATTAGTAATTGATAAACTCTTGCGAACACAAAAAAATTGTGATATATTTATCTCATAGTAATTATTAAGGAGATGTTAAAATGGCTAAGAGCATAAACGACGTTCTTAATCTCATCAAGGAAAACGACATTAAAATGGTCGATTTTAAAATGGTTGACATCAACGGTCAGTACCGTCACGTTACAATTCCTGCTGAAAACTTTTCAGAAGACACAATGAAAAGTGGTATTGGTTTTGATGCTTCTAACTATGGCTATGCAGTTGTTGAAAAGAGTGACATGGTGTTCATTCCTGACCCTGATACAGCAGTTATTGACCCATTCTGTTCAATTCCTACATTGTCAATGACAGGTAACGCAATGATTATTGCTAACCCTGAAAATCGTCCACTTGCACAGTATCCTCGTAACATCATTAAAGCTGCTGTTGAACACATGAAAAACAGCGGTGTTGCTGATGAAATGAAGTTTTTACCTGAATTTGAATTCTATCTTTTCGACGACGTTACATGGAATGTTGAAGGCAGATATATCGGCGCTACAGTTGATGCAAAGCAGTCATACTGGAATTCTGATGTTGAAGGTAAGGGTGTTGTTGTTCCTAAGCAGAAAAACTATCACATAGCAAAGCCATTCGATATCTCATTTGAATGCCGTAGTGAAATGTGCATGCTCATGAAGGATGCAGGTATTGAAATCAACTACCACCATCCTGAAGTTGCTGCATCAGGTCAGTTTGAAATCGAGCCACAGCTTGGCGAAGTTGTTCATATGGCTGACGCTACAATGTGGATTAAATACATCATTCACAACACAGCTCTTAAATATGGTAAGACTGCAACATTTATGCCAAAGCCAATTTATGGTGAAGCAGGTAGCGGTATGCACGTTCATATGATTCTTTTCAAGGATGGTAAGCCTGTTTTTGCTGATGACGCTGGTTATGCAGGACTTAGTGAAACTGCTCACTACTTCATGGGTGGTCTTCTTAAGCACATCGGTGCTCTTTGTGCTATCACAAACCCAAGCACAAACTCATTCAAACGTCTTATCCCCGGATTTGAAGCACCTGTAACAGTTGGTTATGCAACATCTAACCGTAGTGCTGTTATCCGTATTCCTGCTTATGCTAAGAGTCCTGACAAACGCAGATTCGAGCTTCGTAATCCTGACGCAACATGTAACCCATATTTCTGCTATGCAGCAATTCTTATGGCAGGTCTTGACGGCGTTAAGAATAAGATTGACCCACATGCAAATGGTTGGGGTCCATATGACGTAAACCTTTATCACCTCAGTGATGAAGAAAAAGCAAAGCTTTCACATCTTCCTGCATCTCTTGACGAAGCACTTGATGCTCTTGAGGCTGACTACGGATTCCTTACAGAAGGTGGCGTATTCCCTGAAGAACTCATCAAAAACTTCATCAAAGGCAAGCGTGAAGAAGTTCGTCAGCTTTCTGCAATTCCTCATCCAGCAGAATTTGATAAATACTACAACCTTTAATTAACAAAACCCTCTGAGTAATCAGAGGGTTATTTTTGACAAAACAAAACCTCCGAGAAATCGGAGGTTTTTTTATTCTAGTTTGTATGATATTTTCTTGCAATCTTCATTGTTGTTGTCTTAGGGAATTCCTCATCACGAACAACAATCTTTGTAACTCTCTTGAATGCAGGCATTGTAGCATTTACTTTCTTAACATCTGCATCAAGATTATCTCTTGCATCAGGATAATCTTCTTCGTTAAGGAAAAATTCACCGTTAATCTTCTCGCCTTCCTGATATACAAGAACTTCCTTGATATAAGGAACATTGTTCATAAGCTTTTCTTCAATTTCTTCAGGAGAAACATTCTTACCATTTGAAAGAATGATAAGATTCTTCTTTCTACCAACCATAAAGAGGAAACCATCTTTATCGATTCTACCAAAGTCACCTGTCTTGAACCAATCGCCATCAAATGCAGCAGCTGTTGCCTCAGGGTCATTATAGTAACCAACCATAACATTTGAACCTCTGACATAGATTTCGCCAACGCCATCTTCATCAGGGTCAACAATCTTGATTTCGTTACACTCAAGTGGAGTACCCACGCTACCAAACTTGAATTTCGCAGGATGGTTGCAAGTAATAACTGGTGAACATTCTGTAAGACCATAGCCGTTGAAAACATCAATACCAAGGTCGTAAAGCGCCTTTTCATACTTAGGGTCGAGATAAGCACCACCACAGATAATCATATCAAGGTTGCCACCAAGGTTATCATGAACCATCTTAAAAATCTTACGACGCTTGTCAATACCGAATTTCATAAGGATATTGCTGATTTTGATACCCTTTTTGAGTAATTCTTCCTTGCCCATCTTACGAGCTGTTTTCCAAATTCTGTCATAAACTGTTTCAACAACAAGTGGAACACCTGTAAAATTATATGGCTGGAATTTCTTAATATCCTGCTGAATGTGATTAATACCATCGCAAAGGTAACCCCATTCAGAAACAATATATGTTGCGAAAAGACCACTAACCCATGAAAGAGTATGATGTAAAGGAAGGAAAGCAATAGCATGACGACCTGTAAGCACTCTCATTGACGCAGTGCAGTCACTTGCTACATTTCTATGAGTAAGCATAACACCCTTGCTCTTACCAGTTGTACCTGATGTGAAAACGATTGCAGCTAAATCGTCAGGTTTGATTTCAACCTTATCAAATGTATCGTCACCTGCTTCAATCAATTTTTCACCGATTTCGTAGAACTCATCAAAGTCATCCATGCAGAAGTATTCTTTTATCTGAGTTTTGCCGTTTTCTTTAACCATGTCCACAAATTTCTGGAATTTGTGTGAGTAAACAACAGCTTCACAATCGCAACGAACAAGCTGGTCTTCAATATCATCATATGAAAGTTTTGCATCCATTGGGACACAAACGTTACCACCAACGATAATTGCATAATATGCAAAGGCCCAATAAATACAGTTATCAGAAACTATGGCAATTTTTTTACCATTCTTCAGACCTTTGCTATAAAAATATGTACTCAGAGTACGGATAATACGAAACGTCTGGTTATAGTTCATTTCCTGAAGCACTTTATTCCTGTCAAGGAACATAAACTGCTTATTATTACCACCCATTTCAGTACCTTTTATTACGATTTCACGAATGGTCTGATAGTCAGGTATGTGAACTTTTACTTGATTCTTATGTACTTTTTTGCTCATAGTTAAACTCTTCCTTTTAACATTATTCGATATATTATCTCTTAAAATTATTAACAAAATATTAACAAACTATTGATTTTTTGTTAATTTATAAACTTTATGTCGTTTTTTGTTGATTTATCTGTAATTTTTGTCTGTTGCAGAAAATCCTAATTTGTGGTAAAATTTAAACAATCAAAACTTCATAATGAAAGAAGGATTATTATGGGAAAGAAAATCATTGTTGCCGGTGGCGGTCACGGTGGTATTGCTGCAGGTATGCTCCTCTCAAAAAGAGGATTTGATGTAACTGTTTACGAGAGACACACAAAAGATAAAATGGGATATGATTGGACTGACATTTTTGATAAAAAAGGTTGGTTTGCTGTTGATATTCCTATGCCTGAAAAGGATAAATACAATCTTAAACAGGATATGACTTTCTATGGTCCTGCTATGGAAACTGCTCTTACTCAGCACACAGAAGACGATAAGAAAGAAATCCAGATGGAAAGAAGCGAAATCTACGCTCACCTTATTGCACACGCTGAAAAGGCTGGGGTTAAATTTGAGTACGAACACAATATTGAAGGTCCTATCTTCTATGGAAATCGTGTAGTTGGTATTAAAACTGATAAGGGTGAATTCTATGCAGACCTTGTAATCGATGCTTGTGGACTTAACTCCCCTGTAAGAAAAGCTATGCCAGCAACAACCGGAATTCAAAACAATTCCATTGAATACGAACAGTTTTATATTTATCGTGCATTCTTTAACAAAGCTTGTGAAGTGCCTGAACACGATAAATTCAAAGTAATTCTTCTCCCAAACAACGAATTGGGTATTTCTTGGGTTGCAACCGAAGAAGAACACACAGACGTTCTTATCGGTAGATTCCGTCCGTTTGACCGTGAATATGCTATGAGTCAGATTGAAATGTTGAGAAAAGATAACCCAAGTATAGGTGCAGAAATTGTCCGTGGTGATGATTTCGCAAATATTCCTGTTCGTCAGCCTTTGGGTGTACTTGTTGCAGACGGATATGCTGCAATCGGCGACAGCGGATTTATGACTGTACCTGTTATCGGTTCAGGTATTGCGAATTCACTTAAGGCAGCAAAAATTCTTGCAGATGCTGTTTCTAACGATACAAGCTATTCATATAGTGCTGAAACTCTCTGGACATATCAAAAGAACTTCTACAAGCAAATAGGCGCAGCATTAGCACCTCTCGCATGCGTTAAATTATTGCTGACCCGTCTTGAAGGTCCTGAACTTGATTACATCTTCGCAAAGGGCATTCTTAATGCAGACGATATGACTATTGACGCTGACTCAACAAGCCTTGGTGCTATGCTTGGCGGAATGAGTATGGAAGATATCAAGATTAAAGTAAGCGGACTTGTTAACAACAAGGTTGTTCTCGGTAAAGTTGTTAAAATGGGCTTACAGTTAGCAAAAGCAACTGCTGTTACAGCTGCTATGCCACAGACATATAACCGAAAAGCAATCCTTAAATGGGTTGAACAGTATAACGCTTGCTTCAAGCACTAATTTAAAGCAAAAATTATGGGACAGAGTAAATCTCTGTCCCTTTTTCATTTCCACTTGGGCAGTTCATCCAAAGTGATTACATATTCATCATTGTAAATGGTATATAAATCATCAACATTGTTACGGTCAACCATATATTCTGTATGCCATGCCATAAACCATACCCATTCTGTTTTTGTTGAATGCAATTCTTCCACAGTTGGAATTTTCCCACATTCGTGGAAGCATACAGGCATCTTTTTGCCAACCACATTCTTCACTTTTTTATAAAGATTTTCATTTGGTCCGTCAATATATGAGTCTGCACCTGCAATATCCACATATTCGTCACCAGGGTACCATTTTCTGTAGTCTTCCCCTCTTTCGGAAAGGCCTAAAACCCAGATAAGATTATCAAGCCCCCAATATTCTGTGTATCTTTCGTACATAAGCTTCCACAATTTCTTGAAATTCTGTGCTCCACCTTTTCCCCACCAGAACCATTGACCGTCAGCCTCGTGAAATGGTCGCCAAAGCACGGGAATTTTCTGCTCTTTGAGCTCAAGCAAGGCTTTTGCGCCCTTATCCATTCCTGCTATGAGTTTTTCATATTCAGGTGTACCCTCTTTGAGTGCCTTGTCCCAATTAGTAATTTCCGTGTTCATGCTCTCTGCCCAACTACCGCTGAAATCACTTCCACAATGCCAACAAATGGTAATAATACCACCTTTTTCGTGCCATTCAATTGCTCGACGATTAACACCCTCAAAATCGTCATTCATGTAGTCAAGCCCACGAATTGCAGGGTATTTCCCTGTTTTTTCGTAGATATACTCAAACTCGTACTGCTCACCATCAACCCAAGTTGACTCCTGCTGACCCGAAATTATGTAATCTCCATACACATCACAGATGTATGAATATAATCCCTTTGCCTCTTCGCTTGCATTAGGATTGGAAAGGCTCTGTTCACCTACAGGAATACCCAAAAGCGATACAATCGAACAAATTATTGAGATAATTTTCTTGAACATAATTTTCACCCATCAAGTAATTTAATATACTGATGTTAACACATTTAACCATTCATTTCAAGCAAATCGAATATACAAACCGGAGTTTGTAGAACAAAAACCACCCCTGCCCACCAAAAATGAGAGTTTTCCTTTTGGAAGACTCTTATTTTTTGTGCTTATATTTTTCGTCGTTGTCAAATGAGTGTTTTTGTGTTATAATATTTGTCATTCTATTATAAGTGAGGCAGTTTTCTATGTATCCGATGATTTTAACTATTAAGGAAGCAGTTTGTAAAATTCTTGCAGTTATTTTGCTTCTTCCTACAGGCTATTGTTTAAGTGATTCAAACAATACAGTAACAGTTGCTAATCCTTTTGAATCAATTGAAAATCCATATATTGTTGAATATCTTAATCCTGATATTGCAGCACATCGTTCGGGTGCCGGTAATGCACCTCAGAATACACTTATGGCATTTGAAAACATAATAGAAAAAGGTGACGACTGTTGCGTTGACACACTTGAATTTGATGTTCAGATTACAGCTGACGGAGAATTGGTTTTGCAACATGACCTGACTTACGATAATACATCAAATGCTGTTGAGGCATTCGGTAAAAAGAATGTTTACGTTTCATCTCTTACCTTTGAGGAGGCTCAGGTTCTTAACCTTGGTGAGAATTTTGAGGTTGATGGTGAATACCCTTACAGAGGATTGCGAGGGGATGAAATCCCTGAAAATTTAAGAGTTGTAACATGTGACAGCATAATTGACTATGTTGAAGCGAATTGTGGTGACAAGAAGTACAATTATCTTATTGAAGTAAAGAGTATCGGTGCTGACGGAAAACGTGCAGTTGACAAGCTTTATTCAATAATTTCCGAAAGAAATCTCACGGACAGAACTATCTGGTCAACATTTGCACCTGATGTGTCTTCATATATGAAATCTAATTATCCCGAAATACCACGTACTGCAGATGCAATTGAAGCTGTGGGATTTTACCTTTGCTTTGCAATGGGGATTGACCTAAAAGAGACTAATCCTACATATATTGCTTTGCAAATTCCGTACGGTGGAATGATTAACGACTTTATTGACCTTGGTTCAGAGGAAATGCTGAATTATGCTCATTCTTATAATATTGCAGTTCAATATTGGACGATTAACGAAGAGGAAGATGTAAAAAGACTTACTGAAAATGGTGCTGACTGCATTATAACCGATTATCCTGAAATGGCATACAGCGTTATCGAAGGATGCAAAAATCAATAATCCTTTTCAAAGTAAAACCAACTTTTTGATGAGCCTAAAACGCTTAAAATGTATGACTATGCTTTGGTAAGGGGCCATTACTGATAAATTTTCACCAATATTAAAAAGAGGGAACGGAAAAATCCGTTCCCTTATTTGTTATTAATAGTGTGCTACAACACAAGCACATTCTTTATTTGAACCGAAAAGTCTTTGGAAGAAAAGAATAAAATTAAAGAAGAATTTTGAAATACCTGACTTGTGACAATTACATTCACATTCAACTGTTGGGTCGAGAAGTTCTTCACAATCATCACAGTATCCGTTGCCGTCATTGTCTGCATGGCCTGTTGCATTCACATAATCATCAACATAGTTGTCACCACAAGAGCATGTATATGTTGTATAGCCTTGTTCTGTACATGTTGGTGCCGTTACAGCTGTTGTATAACTGTGACCTGTTGCATCGAGAGTTACAGTTTCACGGCTGATTTCTTCGTCACATACTGAACAGTAAACAACTACATCCTTACTACCGTTTTCCGTACAAGTTGGAGTAATATATTTTTCTTCAACTGTATTTGCAGGAGTATGACCATTTGCAGGAATTATCTCTTGTTCTGTAAGAATTTCATCACAAACTGAACATTTTGTACCCTCTGTAAGTCCTGTTTCAGTACAGTTTGGAGCAACTGCAGGAATTGTTTCTTCTGTATGACCTAATGCATCAACATAATCAGCATCATAGCTATCACCACACTCACAAGTGTATGTTGTATAGCCTTGTGCTGTGCAAGTAGGAGCAGTTACAACTGATTCATAATTATGTTTTTCAAGCTTTTCAATTACTTCTGTATATGAATCACCACAAGTGCAAGTATATGTCATAACACCTGTTGTTGTATGTGTTGCTGGAGTAGTGATTTCTGATGAGTAGTTATGACCTGTTGCATTTACATAATCATCAACATAACAGTCACCACATTCACAAGTATATGTTGTATAACCTTGTTCTGTACAGGTTGGTGGAGTTACAACTGCATTATATGAGCACTCGTGTGTCTCTTCACCAATGAAATGGATTGTTGCATTTTCAAGACCGGTTTTACTTAAAATGGTTGCTTTTGTAATAGCATTCCATTCTGCTTCAGTGCCTAAATAATAAACATCTGTTAATTTTGAACAGTTAGAAAAAGAGTACTTACCAATTTTTTTCACAGCATTATAAATTGTTACAGTTTTAAGATTTGAACACTCATAAAATGCATTATCACCAATCGTTGTTACACCCTTACCGATTACAACATCAGTAAGCCCAGTACAGTTAAAAAAAGCACGTTCACCAATATCAGTTACACTATCAGCCATTGATACATTTTTAATGTTTTCGTGATAATAAAATGCAGAAGGGGTGATTGTTGTTACACCTTCAGATATTATAACGCTTTCTATTGAGTCTATATGGCCATTCCAGGGCACACCATAGCTAGCTACAAAAGGTTCCATCGCACCTGTACCAGAAAAGGTCAATGTGCCAGTAGATTCATCGAATGTCCAAGTAACATTATTACCCCAAGAGCCTGAAGTTGGTGTTTCAGCACTTGCTGTGATTGGGATGATGGATATTACCATCAGAACTGCAAGAATAAGTGATAAGATTTTGTTTGTTGTTTTCATAATATTTTCCTCCTTTATATAAAACAATAAGGATTCTCTTAATTAAAGTATATTGCAAATTCAAAATAATTACAATAGGAATTTCAAATTGCTTACCTTATTTCATAAAATCTCCTCCGAAAATTAAAAAAGTGCGCCAACCGAAGTCAACGCACAAAAAACGCATTACTCCGATTGCTGCGACACAATTCCGACACACAGTACAAGTATGCGAAAATAGAGCATGCATTTTTATCATAGGATAAAAAATACACACTTATACTGTGTCATAATAATTGAATTGTGTCGCAAGATTAGTATATCATATAAAATTCAATATAGTCAATATTTCTAAAAAAGTTCCAGCCTTATCTGTAAAATTAACTGGGGTTTTCAATAGCATGAGTTTCCGATGAACATTTCTGTGAATCAGAAGCACCGACCGAATTGGCAGGTGGTACACGTCAGCCCTACAAAAAATATAGACACATCATCAAGGAAAACTCCAAAATGATGTGTCTAACTTTTTATTTATTAAAAATTACATAATAAGATTTTTACAAAACTACAAAAATCTTAAAGATGCTTAAAAACCCTTATATATCAAGGATTATTTAGAAGCTTCTTCAACAGCAACTGCACATGCAACTGTTGCGCCTACCATTGGGTTGTTACCCATACCGATAAGACCCATCATTTCAACGTGAGCAGGAACTGAAGATGAACCAGCGAACTGAGCGTCACCGTGCATTCTACCCATTGTGTCTGTAAGACCATAAGAAGCAGGACCTGCAGCCATGTT
>JAZNJX010000107.1:0-11432 GCA_045578245.1 Candidatus Fimenecus sp.
GGCTACTGCAAGGCACTAAAAGTGATATAAAAAATTAGTTGTAGCCAGAAAGGCTATGGAAATATAATATGAAAATTCAAGGTTCAGTGCATAAATACGGAGACCACGTTGATACAGACGTCATTATTCCTGCAAGATACTTAAATACTGCTGACCACAAGGAATTGGCAGCACATTGTATGGAAGATATCGACAAGGAATTTATAAATAAAGTTAAAGATGGCGACATTATGGTTGCAGGCGTTAACTTCGGTTGTGGCTCATCCCGTGAGCACGCACCTATTGCTATCAAGGCTGCAGGTGTTTCTTGCGTAATCGCAAAGACTTTTGCAAGAATTTTTTACAGAAATTCACTCAATATCGGACTTCCTATCCTTGAATGTCCTGAAGCTTGTGATGCTATTGAAAATGGTGACGAAGTCAGCGTTGACTTTGACAGTGGTGTGATTACAAACCTCACAAAGGGTACAAGCTACAAAGCTCAGCCATTCCCTGAGTTTATCCAGAATATAATTTCAAAGGGTGGACTGTTAGCATCATTGAAATGATGCTAACAATAAAAACCTGATTTATCAGGTTTTTACTTCATATTTATCAATGATAAATACTTCATAATCGAATATTACTTCATATTGCGAAGCAATATTTCATTAATGAAGTAAACCCTTACGGATTTATGAAGTATCTGACGATATGAAGTAGCGTTGCTATGAAGTATGCCAATGGCATATTATTGAGGAAACATATGTAACACAAATTCCTTTTTCCCATAATATGTAATGTAATTACAAAACGGAAGGAGGAAATAATAAATGTGTAACTTCTTCGGTAACAACACTTGGTTGATTATTATCATCATCTTAATTCTTCTCTCTGATAATAACAATGGCGGTTGTGGTTGCGAACGCAGAAACGACTGTGGTTGCCAGCGCAAGGACTATGACTGCTGCTGCTAAAGTAAAGCGAAGCTTTACAATGAAGTAAATCCTTACGGATTTATGAAGTATCTGACGATATGAAGTAGCTTTGCTATGAAGTACACCTTACGGTGTGTGAAGGATTTACTTTACTTCATATTTGTCACTGACAAATACTTCATAATTGAAAATTATTTCATATTGCAAAGCAATATTTCATTAAAAATGTTATAAAAGGATAACAAAATGGTTTCGGTGGTGGGGAAATATCTCTGCCACCGTTTTTAATGCAAAACGCAAAGTGCAAAGCGCAAAATGAAGGATATTTTATGGAATACTACGAAATCACACAAGAACCTGAAAAGGCATTGCTCATCTCCGTTGACACAGGAGATTTTGACGCCGATGCCTCAATAGAAGAACTTACGCTCCTCACAGAAAGTGCAGGGGCTAAAGTCATTGGCTCAATTATTCAAAGAAAAAGCACCCCTGACGGTGCAACTTACTTAGGCAAAGGTCGTTTGGCTGAAGCCGAGCTTTTCTGCCATAATCAGGAGATTGACTTAATCGTTTGCGACGGTGAACTGACTCCGTCACAAATCAGAAATATTGAAAATGCAACAAAAGTCAGAGTTGTTGACAGAACACAACTGATTCTCGACATTTTCGCATTGAGAGCCAAGACAAGTGAGGGTAAATTGCAGGTTGAACTTGCTCAGCTCAAGTACTCTCTCCCCCGTCTTACCGGTAAAGGTAAAGAGCTTTCTCGTCTCGGTGGTGGTATCGGTACTCGAGGTCCCGGTGAAACAAAATTGGAAAGTGACCGTCGTCACATTATGAGAAGAATGCACGCTCTTCAGGAACAGCTTGACGAGGTTGAAAAAAGACGAGGATTTCTTCGTAAAAGACGAGAAAAAGACGGTGTGATTACTGTTGCCTTGGTTGGCTACACAAATGCAGGAAAATCAACACTTATGAATGCTCTAACAGATGCTGGAGTTCTTGCCGAGGACAAGCTTTTTGCCACTCTTGACCCAACATCGAGAAAACTCACTCTCCCAAACGGTCAGGATGTTATGCTCATTGATACAGTCGGATTTGTCAGCCGTCTGCCCCACGATTTGGTAAAGGCATTTAAATCAACTCTTGAAGAAGCAAGTGAGGCTGATGTGATTCTCAATGTCTGTGATGCTTCCGATGTCCATTGTAGTGAGCATATTGAGATTACCACCGACATTTTGCGAGAATTGGGCTGTAAAGGTGACAACATCATCACCGTAATGAACAAGTGTGATAAGGCAGAAAACGTTTTTGACCTGCTCAGAATGGGCAAAACCGTTATGATAAGTGCATTAAAGGGTGTTAACCTTGATTTGCTATTAAAAGAAGTCGAAAAAACACTTGAACTCAAAAGTGTGACAGTTAATCTACTCATCCCATTTTCGAAAGGTGCTTTGGTGAACAACATCCGTAATTCGGGCAAAATCCTCGAAGAAGATTTCACTCCAGATGGCACTCAAATAACTGCAATTCTCTCAACAAGCGAAGCAGATAAGTATAAGGACTACATCCTTTGAATGCAGAATTGTTGGTAATTACAATTCTTTAAAACTCAACAAAAAAATAAAAACGTGTTGTTCAGTTCCTCCTTTTGGTTACTTATAATAATCTTGTAACTTGAAGGAGGTTATTAAATATGAACACAGACAAAATTTTCGCAGAATCAATCGCAAAGGAATACGCACCAAAGGACGATTCAAAAATCGTTGCTCTCAGAAAGCTTGACCAGAAGGCAAAAAGACCATCAATTATTTTTGCATTCACATTCGGTATAATTTCTTCCCTTGTTGCAGGTCTTGGAATGTGCCTTTCAATGCAGGTTATCGGTGGTACAACTGCACTTATGGTACTTGGTATCGTAATCGGTATAATCGGTTTTGCAGGTTGTGGTGTGAATTATCCGATTTACAAAAAATTACTTAAAAAAGGCAAGGACAAATACGCTTTTGAAATCGTAGAACTTGCTCGTCAAATCAGTGAAGAAAAATAATAAACCATAATACTGAAAGGAGGCTGTCGTATGAATAAAAATGAAAGCAAATACTTTAATACTGCAGTGAAAATGGACAAGGCTCTTCTTACACTTCTCGAAAAAAAGGATTTTGAATACATTTCTATCAAGGAAATTTGTAATGAAGCAGGTGTTAATCGTTCAACTTTCTATCTGCACTATGAAAATACAAGTGACCTGTTAAGAGAAACATCCAGCTACATTATTGACAGCTTCCTCAATTATTTTTCAGCAGACAACGTCGAAACAAGCATTGACTACAACAACTGCAAGTTGGAGGATTTGATTTTTGTCACTCCCGAATATCTCAAGCCATATCTCACCTATATCAAGGATAATCAAAGAATCTTCAAAACTTGTCTTAAACACCTTAGCTCTTTAAATTTTGACAGAGTATATAAAAATATGTCCGAGGCTATTTTCAACCCTTTGCTCACACGATTCAATTTCCCTGAAAATGAGAGAGAATATATTTTGAAATTCTATCTCACAGGCATTACTGCAGTAGTAATGGAATGGTTAAATAAGAATTGTGAAGACTCCATCGAGCATATCAGTAAAATCATAATTCAATGCGTTGTAGGTAGTGCAAAAATACCCAATGGATAATCCATAATGCTCTGTTCGTAATTGTTTTAACTCAATGTCACTCTGAACAATGTGATATATTATTAAATTTGTCTAATTTAGCTTACACATAAAGTTGTATAGCAGAATCCTGGCACCGCTACTATATATTGCACCACAATAAAATATAAATTTGCTAAACTGTTTCACTACATTGTAAAACAATAGATGCAGTTTAAAAAATAAACCCGAGTAGTTTAAAAAATAAACCCGACCGGTTTAAAAAATAAACCCGACCGGTTTAAAAAGTAAACCCAATAAATATAAATACAAATAAAAATATAATTAATTATATAAAAGCAAAAATAGTTAAACGATTAACTATTTTCTTTTTCACAGCGATTTTATAGTTAATTTTCTTCTTAAAACACCCCTGTTTGTAAACAATTTATTAATTATTCCTTGATTTTTTAAAAACGTCCCAGAAATCCTGGGACGTTTTGGCTTGTAGGGACTATATATGGGAGGTGTTTTTATAAATAACATTTATGGTTATGCAATTTTCCCATTAGGACTAATTGAAAATGAAATGTTTTCTCATCTTTCTATAAACGAAAAAGTTTTATATATGTTACTTCTTAACAGAACAAACTACTCAAGGAAAAATAAAGAAAAATTCACAGATGAAAATGGTGTTTTTATATTCTACACCTGCGAACAGATACAGAAAAGCTTGAATTGTGGAAGAAACGTAGCTATAAACAGTTTAAAAGCTTTAGAACAAGCAGGTCTTATCCGTAAGGAGTATCAGAAACGAGGTTTGCCACTTAAAATCTATGTCAATGATGTTTTCGGAATCCACAATAATACATATAAACCTAAAACATCACAGACTCCAAAGCAGAGTTTTGCTCCTCATTCCCCTGCTATCAAACAGAATGATGTGAGTTTTGATGTTGAAAAGGCAAAGGAAACAGCGAAAAAGCACAGGGAAAACTTTGCAGAAAAGAAAAAACGCCGAAGTGTTAATTCGACGTTTTAATTGTTATTCATCATTCTGAATCTGACGGATATCTTTACCGATAAATTCAATTGTCTTAAAATTACCCATAATTCTTGATGCGATACTTTCAGGATAACGATTTTTTATCTCATCAATACTGAGATTTGAGCTGATAATCGTTGGTACACCACGAGCAATACGACAGTTGATAATATTATAAAGAGCTGAAACTGCGAATGGTGTTGCGAACTCTGCACCAAGGTCATCGAGAATAAGCAAATCGGCATCCACTAAAATATCTTCAGTTTCAAAAGTTTCTGTTCTGCCGAATTTTTCTCGTTCAAGCTTATTGAGAAATGTGATTACAGAACCGTAAACAACATTAAATCCCTTTTTCATAACCTCATTTGCAATAGCCAATGAAAGATGAGTTTTGCCAAGTCCTGTTCTGCCATAGAAGTAAAGGTTATTTGAATCCAATTCAAACTCTTCTGCATAGTTTTTGCAGTTTTCATAGACAAATTTCATAATCTCATAAGGTGATTCTCCGTCACTTCCGACTTTCTTTGGATAGTAGCTCAAATCAAAATCCTCAAAGCTTGAAAGTTCCAAAGGAGTTGCCTTTGACATTTTTTCACTTGCATATTTCTTCAAAAGCTCCTGATGGCAAGTGCAGTATTTTGTACCGTAAGAAACTCCTCTTGTGTCGTCTCTTTCTTCAATATATCCTGTGTCCTGACATTTTTCGCAAGTGTATTTAACATCCAGATAATTTTCAGGGAGATTAAGAGATTTCAAAAGCTTTTTTCTTTCATTACGAAGAGTTGTATTTTTAGCACGGATTTCTGCAAGTCTTTCCTGCACATTGTCACGACTTCCGAAAACACCTACGATTTCCATTCCTGTTTTAGCAAGCTGTGACTCAATAAACTGAAATTCAGGGTACTTCATATTCAATTCGTTTTTTCTTTGCTGTGCTGTATATTCAGCCTCTGTTTTTCTGCGTTTTATTTCTTCAGACGCTTTTCTGTAAAGTTCTTTTGAATATGCCATTATGCTCCCCTGCCTTTCTTTCTGGTCTTTTTAGTGCTGAAATTCTTACGATGTTCCTTAGCCATTTCCTGTGCCTTTTCCACGTCAAAAGATGTTTCTTTCTCTGCTTTTGACTTTTGTGATTTAGTCTGGAATTTCTTTGTGCCTTTTTCAATTTCCTCAAGGGTAGTCATACCCTGCTTTCGCCAATTCTTAATGGTTCCGTTCATATGGGAAATATTGTTCCAGATAAGTCTGCCTGTCTGTTTTTCGGCTTTCATAATATTAAAGGCTTTTTCAATTTCGTCGATACCATAACCCCAACGAATCCACTCGCAGAAAACTTCCATAACTGCAAAGGTTGGTGCAGATGTATCGTTGTTTGTACGAGTTGCCAACTCACGGAAAACCGTAAGTGCTTTTTCAGTTTCCTGAATGTAATCATCAGCAGCCTGCATATTGGTAATGCCATTTTCTGCCCAGTATTTTGCGATTTTAAGAATATCGTTCTGACTTGTGTTATCAATGCTTTTTGCAAAGTATAAAAGGCAGTTTGCCACATCAGGCTTTATTCCGTAACGATTCACAACGGAATAAATTGTGCATTGCATACTGTAGCCGAGAGTTCTGCCGAGAATTTCCTGAGCTTCAAGGAAAAGACGACTCATAGAGCTTTTTCCCTTGCGAATTGCCTCAATTTCCTTTTGAGTAGGATTTGTAAATGTTATTTCAGGGAGAGGCATTTTAACAGTCTCTGCCTTTTGTACCTGACTTTCGGTTTTAACGATTTTCTGAGGCTCTGAGTCCTTTAAAATTCCGTTGGCAACCCAGTATTCAACACATTCGTTGACTGTACCGAGAGAAAGATTTGTAATTTTTGTGATATCTTCCACAGTGATTTCAGGACTACGGAAAATACAGATAATAACCTTTAACTGCTCACCACTTGCGAATTTAAGTCCCTTGTCAGCAATTTCCGTCGGTAACGAAAACATTGACGAATATACCTTTGGTGAAATTTCGAACATAACCTTTCCCTCCTTTACAAAATTTGTGTCACAATATGGGAGAATAAGTATATCATAAAACTCATTTATTTGCAATCACAAGATATGGTGGTTAGTGTAAGCATAAAACGCAAAGAGGAAAAATACATTTTAAATAAATTGGAGTTTGTCGGGGCGAACGCTGACTTCATAAATATTCTAAATTGTGCATGACAAAATCACTGTTTTAGTTCTTTTGTTTTCTTTTTTACTTTTTTAAAATTTTCTATTGACAAATAAAATAAAATATTATATACTATCAAGGCTGACAAAAAAGTACATACTTCGGGGTGTAGCGCAGCTGGTAGCGCGCCACATTTGGGATGTGGATGCCGCAGGTTCGACTCCTGTCACTCCGACCAAAATAGCAGTTTCAACATTTGTTGTGACTGCTATTTTCTTTGTATTTGATAGTAAAGAGTCGAACCTCATGGAGGTTTTGGCACTTGTCTTAAAAGCAATAAAGTCAACACGTTTTTGTTGGCTTTTTGTTACTAAAGATATGTTTTTTATTTACGCTTTATAAATTCAAAGTTCAACAAAAAATATTTACTTTTTTCAGCGATTCATGTTATAATGAAATATAATCACAGATATTGTGAGTTTAGGAGGAACACCCTATGAAATATGATGTAATTATTATCGGTGCAGGACCTGGTGGTATTTTTGCAACATACGAATTAATGCAGCAGAAACCGGATATGAAAGTTGCTGTTTTTGAAGCAGGTCATGCTTTAAGCAAACGTCATTGTCCTATTGACGGTGACAAAATCAAGAGCTGTATCGGCTGTAAAACCTGTTCTATTATGAGTGGTTTTGGTGGTGCAGGTGCTTTTTCCGACGGTAAATACAATATCACCAACGATTTTGGTGGAACATTATTTGAATATATCGGCAAAAAACAGGCATTGGATTTAATGCGCTATGTTGACGAAATCAACCTGAAATATGGTGGTGAGGGTACAAAGCTATATACAACTGCAGGTTCTCAGTTTAAGACTATCTGTGTACAGAATGGCTTGCATTTGTTGGACGCTTCTGTGCGTCATCTTGGAACTGACATTAACTATGTTGTTCTTGAAAACCTTTATGCATATCTGGAAGATAAAGTAGATTTCTTCTTTGATACTCCTGTTCAGGCTATCGCGGTTGCTGACAACGGATATGTTATCAGGACCAAGGATAATACTTACGAATGCGAAAAATGTGTTGTATCCGTTGGTAGAAGTGGTAGTAAATGGATGGAACAGGTATGCAAGGAACTTGACATCCCTACTAAATCAAACCGTGTTGATATCGGTGTTCGTGTAGAATTACCTGCAAATGTCTTTGCTCATCTAACTGACGAACTGTACGAAAGTAAAATCGTATATCGAACAAAGCAGTATGAAGACAGAGTCCGTACATTCTGTATGAATCCTAAAGGTGCTGTAGTTAATGAAAATACAAACGGCATCATCACAGTTAACGGACACAGTTACGAAGACCCTGCTATGCAGACTGAAAACACTAACTTTGCCTTGTTGGTTGCTAAACATTTCTCCGAACCTTTCAAGGATTCTAATGGCTATGGTGAGTCAATTGCAAGACTCAGCAACATGTTGGGTGGTGGCGTTATTGTTCAGCGTTTTGGTGACCTTATTCGTGGTCAACGCTCAACTCCCACACGAATTGAAGAAGCATTCATCACCCCTACTCTTCAGGCAACACCGGGTGACTTGAGTCTTGTTCTTCCTAAGCGTATTCTCGATGGTATTATCGAAATGATTTACGCTCTTGACAAGATTGCTCCTGGTACTGCAAATGACGACACATTGTTGTATGGTGTGGAAGTTAAATTCTATAATATGGAAGTTGAAGTCAACGAAAAATTAGAGTCCCGTTATGATGGTCTTTACATTATCGGTGACGGAAGTGGTATCACTCACTCTCTTTCTCACGCATCTGCAAGTGGTGTACATGTAGCAAGAGATATTGTGAAATAAATAGTGATTCAATAATTAAGCAACAGTGTTTTCGCTGTTGCTTTTTGTTTTGTTGGTGATATAATTTAGATGAAAGGGGTTTTGAATTATGTTAGAATTGATTCCGATTATCGTGCTTTTTGCAGCAATTGCGACATTTGTATTAAGTCCGATTATTGCTCTCATTGTTGGTTTTGTCAGGATTTCAAGATATACTGATGCAAAATATTCCCGTGCCATGAATCCTGACAGTTACAACGATGAAGATATGAAAGACTTTAAAAAATCCATTGCAATTTCCTTTGTAGCAGCCGTAGTTTTAGCAGTTGTTGTAATTGCTGCTGCAATATTGTTCGGTGACGAATTGACATATATGTAAAATCGTCTGATACAAAGGCTAAATTAAGGAGGTTACTCATTATGATTTATGCAATTATGGCAATGTTTTTAATAATTCCTATTATTTCAGTTGTATGGTGCATCTCTAATTTCATAGAATACCGTAAAGCAAAAGCTGATAATATGCTTAATCCTGACACACACAGTGAAGAAAAAATAAAAAGACGTAAAACAAGTTTTATTCTTTCAGTCATTGTTGCTTTTATTCTAGTTGCAGTCGTTGGCGGAACAATTATTACATTTGCTTTAAGCATTGTATATATGTAAGGTGGCAGAAATGAAACAAAAAACATATTTTAATATATTAATAGCAGTTGTGGCTGTTTGTCTTATTTTGACAATTGCACATATGATTTATGCTGTTAATGCTTATGAGCATAGCTCCATTATTTACTTTATTGCAAAGGAGCTTTGGTGATATGAAAAAAACTTTACCGAAACAGCTTGTTACAATCTTTTTGGTTGTTTTGATGTTTGTTTCATTCAATTTAAGTCTTTATACGCTCCTGACGATGCGTCTTTCAAACAATTTCAGCGATACTTCTCAGGCAAAAATGATTGATGTGGGAATGTATCTTCCACACAGGGAAGAATCCGATTTGGCAAGAATAGAAACATCTTTGAAGATTAAAGACAATCTTCCTGTTTTAGATGGTGCAGCAGCACTTGTACCCGTTTATGCGTCAATTATCCACAATGTTTATCCAGAGGGTTGTGTGACATATGATGGTGGAAAGTTTTCCGACGATAATTTTTATGGTGAAAACTTTGCCAAAGACAGTAAAATGCAATATAAAAATACTGTCCGTGGTTACAAGGCAATAGTTGACGGTGATACTGATATTTTATTCTGTGCAGCACCATCGGATGAGCAAAAGGCTTATGCTGAAGAAAAAGGTGTCGAATTGGTCTATGTTCCAGTGGGGCTTGAGGGCTTTGTGTTCTTTGTAAATGAGAAAAACCCCGTTGAAAACTTAACAACAGGTCAGGTCCGTGATATTTACGGTGGTAAATACACTAACTGGTCACAGGTTGGTGGTCCCAACAGAATTATAAACCCTGTTACAAGACTGGAAGGTAGTGGAAGCCAGTCCGCTATGAATGCCTTTATGGGTGACACGAAAATTGCACCTAAATCCCCTCTTGCCATTATTGGTGGCTCAATCGGTTTTTCTTTCCGTTATTATATGGACGGTATTGTGGGGAATAAGGGTGTAAAAATGCTCTCTTTAAACGGAGTTTATCCAAGTGCAGAGAATATTCAAAACGGTACTTATCCCATTATTGCAAAGTTTTATGCTATTTATCGCGCAGACAATGAAAATGAAAACATTCCTGTGCTAATTGACTGGCTTCTCTCCGACGAAGGACAAACTCTTATTGAAAAAACAGGCTATGTGAGAATAAATTAACACTTACTCACTGACGAAAAAATAAATTGGAGATTTAACTATGAATAATCTTACAATCAAAGACAATGAATTGCTTTTAATGAGATATACGGAGCTTATCCGAATAACTCCTTGTGGCAACAATGCAATCCGTTTTCAATCCTTCCCTGACTGTCAGGTAATAGACGAAAACTATACTCTTATGCCACAGAAAGCAGAAGCAGTAATCAAGGAGTTTAACAATTATGCTACTCTCACTTGTGGCACATTAAAAGTTAAAATTGAAGACAATGGGAAACTCACTTTCTATGCAAACGACAAGAAAATCATTGAAGAAAAGCCTGAGCTCACATTCAACAGTAATTTCCGTCATTTTGATAACAAGGGTAGTGGTCTTTGGACAGCAAGAGTTACCTTTGAGCCTAATAAGAATGAGCATTTCTTCGGTCTTGGTCATTCTTGGGACAACGAATTTGACCTTAAAGGCTCATCAATCGACATCCGTAATGTAAATGCAAAATGCACCATTCCTTATGTGTATTCGTCATTGGGATATGGCTTTATCTGGAATAATCCGTCAACGGGACTTTGTGAGCTTTCCAACAACCGTACCCGTTGGAGCTGTGACTGTTGCAAATTTATGGACTATGTTGTTATGGCAGGAAGTCCGAAAGAGGTCTGCACAACACTCTCCGATTTAACCGGTTATGCTCCAAAAATGCCTCAGTGGGCAACAGGCTTCTGGCAGTGCCGATTAAGATACGAAACTCAAGAGGAATTACTGTCGGTTGCCCGTAAATACAAGGAATTAGGCATTCCCCTTTCAGTTATCATTGCCGATTATTTCCATTGGACAGAGCAGGGCGATTATAAATTCGACCCTACATATTGGCCTGATGTAAAGGCAATGACCGACGAGCTTCACAGTATGAACACAAAGCTTGTTGTATCCACGTGGCCCACAATAAACAACGGTAGTGAAAACTACAACTATATGCGTAACAACAATATGCTTATGCGTACTGCACGAGGCCCTGACAGA
>JAZNJX010000108.1:0-14368 GCA_045578245.1 Candidatus Fimenecus sp.
TGGGAAATCTCCACTCCCTTCTGCAACGCTTTTTATTGTTTATTTAGTTGATTAGCAAGAAAATCTCTCCAACCTATCGTTAAATTACTGATAACTTCTTGAAAATTTGTTTTAGGTCCTATATAATATATAACGGTATAACGAACAATATATCGTTCGTTAAGACGAATATTCTCATGTGTGGGGTATATTAAATGGATTATTTGAAAATTGAGGATGTTGCGAAAAAATGGGGACTATCTGCAAGAAGAGTTCAGGCTCTCTGTTCTCAAGGTAAAATTGAGGGTGCATTTCGCTTTGGCAGAGATTGGATGATACCACAGAATACCGCAAAACCAACAGACGGAAGAACAAAAGCGGGCAGAAAAGAAGCGTTTGATTTATTAAGTGTAAATCTTCCACTACCGAGAAAAACTCCATTTCTTTATATGAGTGATTTATACAACACCCCAGGCACCGCTGAGGAAAGTATATTACAACTTTCTGATAATCACGAAGCTCAAGTTCTTTTTGCTGCAGAAATTGCGTATTCTCGTGGTGAAATTAATAAGGTTTATGAAAGTGCAAATTACTTATTAAACAAGCACTCTGGTTTCTATGAAGTTCTTTCTGCAGGTATGCTTTTAGCACTTTGTGCCATCTGGCACGGTGACCTTAATATGTGGAGAAAAGCTAAGATGCATATTGCGGAAGCACCAGGAAAAACAGATAAAGACCGTGATATTATGGCATTTTCAATTACAGCAGTTGACAGTATGCTCTATAATATTGAAACATTTCCAGAATGGTTTAAAATTGGTCGTTTTGAGGTTTTGCCTGATGATGCTCTCCCTGCTGCAAAGGTATTTTATGCGAAGTATTTATATGCCGTAGGATATGCTTTAGCCACAAAACAAATTGAATTGCCGGGTATTTACGGACTTGCTCTGCTGACTATAATACCATCTACCATTGAGCCTATGATTTCTCAAGCGATGGCAGATAAATCTCTTATTGCAGAAATTTATCTACGAATGACTTGTGCTACCGTATATAATACCATTGGAAATGATGAGCAGGCAATTTATCATATAGACCGTGCCATAGCATTATCTCTTAACGACAGGCTTTACGGACTACTTGCGGAATATTGTCGTGCTTTATATCCTCTTTTAGAAAGTCGTTTAACTCGGCTTGACCCTGATGTATGGAGTAAAGTCAAATCACTTTATAAAATATATAATACGGGGTGGTCAAAACTTAGTGGAAGTGTTCGTGGAAAAACAATTATCACAACACTTTCACAAAGAGAAAGAGAAGTTGCAAAACTTGCTTCTTTTGGTCTGCAAAACAGCGAAATTGCCGAAAAACTTCATATGTCCCTTTCAGGTGTTAAACAAGCGATTCGTATCGTGTCAGAAAAAACTGGTGTTGGCCGTGATGAATTTGCTGCATTCTTATAAAAATCATATCCGAAATATGCCATAAAAGATATATATTACTTTCATAAATATGACCAAAAAAAGCCTTTTTAGGTAGTAAAGAAATAAAATAATCTCTGCTATACTGTTGTCAATAAAACGGTATAGCAGTTTTTTTATTGAGAAAGAAAGGTGAATGAGATGTTTGATAATTCTTCTTTTAAAGAAACAAAGCAACAAGTAAAAGAAGGTGACCTTTATAAAGTTTTGAATATCCTAGGACATACATTCAAATTGTATTACGGTTATTATGAGGAATGTGAAAGGGAAAATCCAGCAGTTGAACCTATGCCTATTTATCCTGACTTTATTAAAATACCGGAATATACAGACAGTGGTCAGGCATTTGTAACCAAAATGCAAGATGCTTGTAAGCACTATAAAGGCAAATCGAGTAAATTCAATGAGTGTGCAGAATGCGAGCATTATTTGCACGGTGATGATTTGATAGGTATTTGTACTTGTCGCCAGAATAAAAAAGTGAGGAAAATAAAAAATGAAATTAAATGAAAAGACAAAAAAGGTACTTATAGGCATAGGTGCTATCATTATGGTAGTAGTTGCTATCATATGGTTTATGCAGGATGGTCTTGAACATATTGAGGACACAAACGGTGCTGACAACTACAATTTGCAAACAATCACAGATTCAAACATAATAAATCGTGATGTAGGTGCTATGGGGTTGAAAACATCAAACGGCATTGTTACAAATACTACATCTTATTCTTCTAAAAAGTTTACAGGTGTTGAAGAAATCTATGGTGAAAATATAGTTGCTAACCGTATGGAATTCAATATCAACCACGCACAGGTCACAGAAGGTAACTTTAAAATTGTATTACTTGTTGACGATGAAATAGTTCACGAATTCAAGTTGAACGAATTAATGCAAACATATGTAATAGAAGATGTATCCGGTTATGTTTCATTGAGAATTGCCGGTGAAAGTGCAAACTTTATGTTTGATTACTATATCATATAAAATTATTAAATTTAAGCAATAAACTAAATTGGAGGAAAAATAATGAAGAAAAAAATATCAGTTTTACTGTCGTTCATATTATTATTTTCGCTTGCTGCTTGTGGCTCAGATAACAATATTGATATGGTATCTAAACTCGGATTGACAGCAGAAACAAAAGACGCGACAGAATACACAGTTCAAGTTAATTCTGCGCTTTACTCAACACTTGATTTTGAAAATAAAACCGAATATAAGTTTGCAACAAAAGGTCTTATAGATGCACCTGAATCACTTGAAATCAAGGATGCAGATGGCAATGTTATCTGGAGTCAGAAGGCATATAGTTTTGTTGATAATTATAAAGAATGTCCCGATACGGTGAATCCAAGCCTTTGGGAAAATACAAAGAATAATCACGCATACGGATTGTTTGAGGTTTGCGAAAATATCTATCAGGTGAGAGGTTATGACATGGCAAATCTCACACTTATCAAAGGCAATACGGGATGGATTATATTTGACCCTCTTATGAGTGTTGAATGTACTCAAGCAGCAATGCAACTTGTTGAAAAGAACCTTGGCAAGTTGCCTGTTAAAGCCGTTATTATTTCACATCCTCATGTTGACCACTATGGTGGAATAAAAGGTGTTATTACTGATGATATCATTGCTGACAGCTCATTATCTCTTGAAAAGCAATTAGAAAGCGGGCTTGTCCCAATAATTGTTCCACAGCATTTTACTGAACATGCGGTAAGTGAAAACATCTACGCAGGTAAAGGTATGGGCAGAAGAGCATCTTATCAGTATGGTGTTTTTCTTGAGCAATCAGAAAAAGGCAAAGTGGCTATGGGAATTGGAATGGGACAGTCAACAGGTACAGTTTCTTTTATTGCTCCTACTTACGAAATAAAAGAAACGGGTGAAACATACACCATTGATGGTATAACTATGGAATTTCAAATGACTCCCGGAACGGAAGCTCCTGCTGAAATGAATATCTGGTTCCCACAGATGAATGCTCTTTGGGTTGCTGAAAACTGTACTGCAACGCTTCATAACCTCTACACTTTAAGAGGTGCACAAATTCGCGATGGAAATGCGTGGGCAAAGTATATTACAGAGGCAATAAATCTATACGGCAAGGAAGTTGAGCTTACTTTCCAATCACACAATTGGCCACATTGGGGTAATGAAATTGTAAATGATTATCTCACGGACACTGCTGCTGTTTATAAATTCATTAATGACCAGACACTTACATATATTAATCAGGGTTACACTTCTGATGAAATTTCAAATATGATAAAACTCCCAAAAGAGCTTGAAAAGAATTGGTTTACACGCCAATATTACGGAACTGTTGCTCACAACTCAAAGGCTGTTTATCAAAAGTATATTGGCTGGTATGATGCTAACCCTGTAAATCTCAATCCTCTTGAACCCACAGAAAGTGCAAAAAAATGGGTTGAATATCTTGGTGATACAAACGAAGTGTTGCGTAAAGCCAAAGAAGATTATAACAAGGGTGAATATCAATGGGTAGCAGAGGTAACCAATGTTTTAGTTTATGCTGACCCATCAAATATGGCAGCCAGACTTCTTTGTGCAGACGCACTGGAACAGCTTGGTTATCAATCCGAGTCAGGCACATGGAGAAATGCATATCTTTCGGCGGCTCTTGAACTTAGAAATGGTAATGCATCAGAAAAAGGAAAGAATGCAAAATCCGATGGTAGTATGTTAAAAAATATGACTCCTGAAATGATATTCGACTATATTGGAATTCTTCTCGATAAAGAAGCTCTTGCAAATGAAGATTTTGTTATAAATATAGAGTTGACGAATACTGGTGAAAAGTATATGTTACACTTTGTAAACGGGGCATTACTTCAGTATCATAACTGCTTATCCGATTCTGCTGACCTTACAATAACCTGTCCTAAAAATGCACTTGCATTGATTCTAGGCAGAGATATGAAGAAAATCAGTGCCTCAATGAAACTCGAAGGCGATACTACAAAACTTAATCTTATAGTCGATAACCTTAATCAATTTAGCGTAACGGATAATGCAAAATTCAACATAATTGAACCCTAGGAGGTAGCAAAATGAACGGAATAACAATAATGATTATTTCACTTGCTGTATTGCTTCTTGCATACATATTATACGGTAGGTGGATTGCTAAAAAATGGGGTGTTGACCCTAAAAGAACAACTCCTGCTTATGAACAACGTGACGGAGTTGACTATGAACCTGCACCCAAAAGTATTGTTTTCGGTCATCAATTTGCATCTATCGCAGGTGCAGGACCAATTAACGGACCTATTCAGGCAGCAATGTTTGGTTGGGTGCCAGTACTGCTTTGGATTTTGATTGGCGGTGTATTTTTTGGTGCTGTACAGGATTTTTCATCCATGTACGCTTCTGTCAGAAACAAAGGCAGAAGTATTGGCTACATAATCGAAAAATACATTGGTAAAACAGGCAAAAAAATGTTCCTGCTTTTCTGCTGGCTTTTCTGCATTCTCGTTGTTGCAGCTTTTGCAGATATCGTTGCAGGTACATTCATGGGATTCACTGTAACTGAGGGTATCAAAAGTGCTAACATAACAGCCAATGGTGCAGTTGCTACAACCTCTATGATGTTTATCGTTTTCGCTGTAATTCTTGGTCTTATTTTAAAATACACAAAATTCCCCACAGCAATTAACACAATTATTGCAATAGTAATGTTGATTGTATCAATTATTATCGGTCTTAAGCTTCCTGTATTCCTATCTCTTGATGTATGGCATATCTTTGTATTTATTTACATTTTCGTTGCTTCGGTTGTGCCTGTTTGGATTCTTCTCCAGCCAAGAGACTATCTTAACAGTTATCTTCTTGTGGCAATGATAATCGCAGCAGTTACCGGTGTTTTCATAGCAAACCCACAGATTAACTTACCTGCTTTTGTAGGGTTTGAGGTTGATGGAAACTATCTTTTCCCAATTCTTTTTGTAACAATTGCATGTGGTGCTGTTTCAGGTTTCCATTCACTTGTTTCATCAGGCACAGCATCCAAACAGATAAAAAATGAAAAAGATATGTTACCCGTATCTTTCGGCTCAATGTTACTTGAAAGTATGTTGGCTGTAATTGCTCTTATTGCTGTTGCATCATTTGCTACTGGTGAAGCTGCTGCACAAGGCTGGAACACACCGGCACAGGTTTTCGCAGGTGCAGTATCAGGTTTCTTAACTACTTTGGGACTTCCATCCGATATAGTATATACACTCATTACCCTTTCGATTTCTGCATTTGCACTTACCTCTCTTGACTCTGTTGCAAGAGTTGGCAGACTTTCATTTCAGGAACTTTTCCTTGACGATTCGGTAACTGATGATAATATGGGTAAAGTCAGACGAGTTCTTACAAATAAATATTTTGCAACTATTATAACACTCGTGTTAGCGTACGGCCTGACACTTGTAGGTTACAAAAATATATGGGCACTTTTCGGTGCTTCAAATCAACTTTTGTCCGTATTTGCCTTCCTTGCCTGTGCAGTATTCCTTAAACGCACAAAGAAAGTTCGTTGGTTTATGTACATTCCACTTGGTGTTATGCTTGCAGTAACCTTCTCTGCACTTGGTATGACAATCTATAAAAAATCGACGTTACTCATAACTTCAACTTCAGCAGATGTATTTGGTGATGTTTTACAACTTGTATTCGCAACATTAATAATCTTACTTGGAATATGCGTTGTTATTGAAGGCTTTAAAAGACTTTTTAATAAAAAAGAAACAGTTTAAACGGAGGAAAATTATATGAAAAAAACTTTAAGTATATTATTAATTCTGGCAATGCTCTTTTGCTTAGGACCGTTGTCCTTTGCAACAGAAAAAGACGGTGTGCCGACCACAATCAATAAGCAGTATCTTGAACTTGAAGTTGATACACACAAGCATAGTTTTGACGGAGATGATGAATGTATCTGCGGATTGAAAAAAGCTGATTACAGTGGATATGACGCAGCTTATGACCGTTATCAACAGCTTATAAATAACAATGATTTGAATGATGTAGCGAAGGACTATATATATGAAAAATTGAATGAGATGATTGATGAGCACTTAGATGGTATGTGGCTCAGAAATAACTATTCCGAAGAAGAACAGTACATCCTTGACGGTCTTGAAGATGGTTTTAACAATTTGTGTGATGACCTTGAAACTGGTATAGCAGATGGCACATTTATTAAGCCTGACTATACTGAAATTGAAGCAAAAATAGCAGAACTTGAAGAAAAAGATGTTGATAATAAATTTAAAGGTGAAATTGGTGCTATCAAGACAGAACTTGAAGAAATCAAGTCAACAAATCCTGAATCAAATGCTGAAATTGCAGATGAACTTGCTACACTTAATATAGAAATAGATTCTGTTTCTGAAAAAATTGATAAATATAATAATTGCGACCACAAATGTCACAAAAACGGAATTGCAGGTTGCTTTTGGAAAATCACGCTTTTCTTCTCAAAAATCTTTGGTACAAACCGAACTTGTGAATGTGGTATAGCACATTATTAAGCAAAATTTATATAACGCAGGAGTAAATTATGAAAAAATTTTTATCAATACTTCTATCAATTATAATGATAATCTCTGCTTTGCCGTTGGTCGTAACAGCGACAGAGCAGGATCTAGTAATACTTTATACCAACGATGTTCACTGTGCAATTGACGATTATCCCGTACTTGCAGCATACAGAGCTGAGCTTATTGCTCAGGGTAAGAATGTTATAACTGTTGATGCAGGTGATGCAATACAGGGTGAAGTTATCGGCTCAATGACCAAGGGCGAAGCCGTTGTTGATATTATGAATACAGTCGGATATGATTATGCTGTACCCGGCAACCATGAGTTTGATTATGGTATGGATGTTTTCCTTGGTCTTGCACAGAATAAAGCTGAATATGACTATATCAGCTCTAATTTTTATTATCTTCCATCTGTTTCACCTGTACTTGCTCCTTATGCAGTTGAAGATTTTGGCAGTTATCAGGTAGCTTTTGTGGGTATCACAACACCTGACACAATCACATCATCAACTCCTGAGTTTTTCAAAGACGAAGGTGGTAACTATATTTATGGTTTCCCTACTTATCCGGGTGGTATGACAAACGAAGACCTCTATGAAAACATTCAGAAAAGCGTTGACAATGCCATTGATGATGGTGCCGATTATGTTATTGCAGTAGGTCACATTGGTATTATTGGGTCAAATGATGGTTGGAAAACTACTGATATAATTGCCAATACAGATGGTATTGATTATTTCATTGATGCACATGCTCACGAAACAATCCAAGGTGATGTTTACAAAAACGAGAATAACGAGGATGTTGTTGTTACATCAACAGGTTCAAAATTCCAAAACTTTGGTATGATGACAATTACTGAAAGTGGTACTGAGTTTAAACTTATCAATCCTGATGATGTTAATATTGAAACAATGTCTGCAGACGCAAAATCGGCTTACAATACTGTTAAGGAAAAGGTTGACGGTTACAATGAAGATATAGCATATCTTTACAATGAAATCGGCACATCCGAAGCCAAGCTTATTATCTACGATTCCGACGGAATCAGAGCCGTCAGAAAGAGAGAAACCAATGCCGGTGACTTTGTTGCAGATGCCTACCGTGCAGTGACAGGGGCAGATGTTGCAATTGCCAACGGTGGTGGCATCCGTGCAGAAATTGAAATCGGTGGTGTTTCAAGAAAGAATCTTATGGATGTGAATGCTTTCAACAATGAAATGTGTGTTCTTGAGGTTACCGGACAGCAGATTGTTGATATACTTGAACACGGTGCACGTAAATGTCCTGAAGTTCTCGGTAGTTTCTTCCAGGTTTCAGGTATGTCTTTTGAAATCCACACCTACAGAGAATCTCCGGTTATCACTAACTCACTCGGTGATTTTATTGAAGTTGACAGTACAAAACCACGCAGAGTCCAGAACGTTCGAATAGGCAATGAACCTATCAATCTTGATAAGACATACACATTAGCTGGTAGTACTTATGTGCTTCTTCAGGGTGGCGATGGGCTTACCATGCTTGATGGTGCAAGAATTGTTCAAAAAGACGGTCTTCCCTGTGATTCTGAGATGTTGATTAAGTATTTTACGGAAACACTTAATGGTAAAATCACAGATGAGATGTATGGTAACCCAAATGGTGATGGAAGAATAAGAATCATTGACACTGAACCAGAAAACCCAGTTATTTGCGACCATATGTGTCATAATGATGGTTTCATTAGGTTTATTTGGAATATAATTAATTTCTTTAACAAAATTTTGGGTATAAACCCGGTTTGTGAGTGTAATGCACCACACTATTAATCCTATCACCTCTTTTCATTATATAAAAAATGTGAATAATTAATTATGAATTAAGCACCATTCCTTGTGTTGGTGCTTGATTCTTTCTCCGAAATTGTATGATACATTTTTCATAAGATGGCTAACTTCATCAAATGGCGTAATCAATGCCAGAAAAAACGCTTCTTTAGAAATGCTTTTTCAACGAATTTCGTTCCCTTGCGGAACGAGTGAAATATCTGCGAAACGTAGTCAATGCCAAATAAGATACCACTATTGATACAATTCAGGTCAATAGTGGTATCGTTGTTTTATATAGCATTTAAGCCATTTACAAGAATTAAGCGTTGCATTTGGAAATTCGCCACTCCCTTCTGCAACGCTTTTTATTGTGAAACAACAAGGTTTCAAAAACTGCAAGCATAATTGCAAGGAATAGAACCTGCTCATTTAAAAGGCAGGTATTATTCTTTATTCGTATATTTTTATATCCTTCAGTACAGGATTTGACCTCGATTGAGTCACAATGATAACAATTCTGTCCGTTGTTACAGGAGAATCAAGTTTCACGATTTTCTTTGAGCCTATAACAGTACCTGCATAAATAAGTTCATAGCCCAGGTGTTCTTTCTTTACATAAATCTTAAACTCTTCAATACGTTGACTATATGTTAGGTCTTCCGAAAGCGTAATAACCTTCACTTGCTTTTTTGAAGAAAAATCAACCGTTATACCTGATTCACCATCGGCAAGACATATACCATTCTCGCTCATCTCCCTTGTGTTTTTCTCAGGAGAGTATGCGAAAAGTTTTTTGTTTCTTATCTCATTCTTAAAAGGTTCAGTGATAAGCTCAGTGAAATTCTTGAGAGTTTTAATTTCACGCTTGTCTATAAGACCGTTCTTATTAGGAGGTACATTGAGAAGCATTGAAGCGTTACCTCCCACAGAGTCAAAATATATTTTTGCAAGGTCTTCGGCAGTTCTTTGTTTTTTGAAAAGGTAATAAAGGTTATTATGCCAGAACCAGCCAAGATTTATCGAAACATCAGCCTCTGCAGGCTTAAAGACAAGATTTTTATAGTTTTCCAGCACCTTTCTTGAACCGAGATCTTCAGTTGTATCGCTCAGTTTCTCAGCCATATGCTTTGTCTGATCTTCGGCAGTCTGTGAATTTTCAACAACCTTATCGGTGCTGTCCTTTTCGCCAGGAATTACACTCCATTCGTTTTTTCTGACTCTGCCACCCTCGTTACCTATCCATCGCACATCAGGTCCGCAGATAGAAATAACGGCATCAGGGTGATGCTTTCTTATAACGGAATAATACCTGTCCCAATCGTAAATCTGTTTTTTACCGTTTTTTTCTTCACCGCAGGCTCCGTCAAACCAAAAGCAGAATATATCACCATAGTTACAACAAAGCTCTGTCAACTGATTTACAAAGAAATCGTTATACCCCTCAGTACCGTAAGTCTTTTCGTGTCTGTCCCAAGGCGAAAGATAAATGCCGAGTTTGAGGTCATATTTCTTGCAACTTTCCGAAAGCATTTTCACAATATCTTTACCGAAAGGTGTGTTCATTACATTGTGGTCTGTAAATTTTGTGTCAAAAAGACAAAAACCGTCGTGATGCTTGGCAGTAATTATTATACCCTTACTGCCAGTTGCTTTGAGTACACTGCACCATTGGTCTGTGTCAAGCTTTTTCGGATTGAATCGGGAAATATCCTCATTTCCGTCACCCCACTCACGGTTGGTTATTGTGTTAATGCCGAAGTGAATAAAATTATAGTATTCAAGCTTCATAAACTCCAGCTGTCGTTCAGAAGGAGTAACATTTATATATCTTTCAACCTCTATACCGTTTATTGGATATGAATTGTTGCCGAAGCACCAACCTTCTTTAATAACCTTCATAACATATCTCCTTTTTAAAAAGCCTCACACTGCTTTTACAATGTGAGGCCCGGTTTAATCAATAATGCCTATTAACCGTTTCACCAATTGCTCTGAGAAGCGAATCCTCGTGGCTTAACGGAATATCACAGCTGTAATGCCATATCATAACACCGCCAAAACCGTTATTGATGGCATACTCGGTTTTCTGACTGATAACCTCAGAGGTGTTGAACCAACAATCCTTGTTTATTTCATCGCAATGATACCAGCCGTCTCTGCTCATTTTTTCATAACAGTCAATAAAGTCATACCAATAAGGTGCCATATCCTTCGGTCTTGAATAGAAAGGAAGACCGACATTTATTTTACCCACGGGAACACCCTTATACCTAAGTTTCTTAATCTGAGTGACAGTATCCTCATAGGTTGCATGCTTTCCGTTTGCATCAACATAATCATAGGTCATAAGCTCAAGGGTGTCAATAGCCGAAACAGCTTCAAGGGTTAAGGAAACATTCCAGGCGCTGAGTGCAACACCGAGGGTATATTCATCACGCAGATATGATTTGAGTGAAACAAGGAATTTATTGAAATAGTACCACGCATCACTTGTAATCGGATATTCATAGTCAAAGTGAACACCGTCAAAGTCGTATTTTTTGAGAACATCTAAGACGTTTTTTTCGAGAACTCCGCTTTTAAAGGCTTTGTTGTGTTCCGTACTCTGTACCTTCATCTGCTGCTTCCATTCATCGGAATCTGTGTTACCCCGAGGTCCGAGCAGATTGAGGGTAATATGAATATCTCTGTCACCAATTACATCACGAACTGCAGTCATAACTCTTTCCATTTTTGCTTCGTCATATTCGACCTCGCCTTTACTGTTAAAGTTGGCACATTCGAAAATGATAAGGTCAGTTATAATGTTGAAATTCTCTGAATTAAGGTCGTCTGCTGAATGAACACTGTCACCTCTTATATAGGATGTTACTTTGAATTTTTCTGCTTTACCTTCAAATTTGAAAGGACGGGTAAAAAAAGCAATAACAGAGGTGAAAAAACAGAGTATTATCTGAATCATTGAAGCCATGATTATTTATCCTCCAATCTATTTTCGATTATATAGTATTTTCTAAGAAATGCAATAACTCGAAAAGAATATCATAACTTTTTCATATAATATCAACTACATTGATAATTGTAACATTTGATGTACTTCAGGATATAGCATCACTTAAAAAGAAATGTAATATATTAATATCACCCCACTTGAACAGTTCAGGTGAGGTGATGTTTTATCAATAGTTCGTATCTACTGTTTCACCGATAGCTCTAAGAAGTGAACCCTCGTGAGTTGAGGGAAGGTCACAGCTGTAATGCCATATCATAACACCACCGAGACCGTTATCGATGCCGTATTGCGTTTTTTGACTAATAACCTCTGGAGTGTTGAACCAGAAATCCTTGTTTATTTCATCGCAATGATACCAGCCATCTTCGGTCATTTTATCATAACAACTATTATAACCATACCAATAAGCTGACAGGTCTGTTGGTCTTGAGTAGAAAGGAAGTCCGATATTTATCTTACTTACAGGAATACCTATGTCCTTGATTTGCTCAATCTGAGCAACGGTATCCTCGTAGGTTGCGTGCTTTCCGTTTGCATCTACATAGTCATAAGTCATAAGTTCGAAAGTGTCAACAGCCGAAATAGCCCTAAGGGTAAAATGCATATTCCATGTACTGGCTGCACATTTTTTACTCTTGCCAAACGCCCAATACAATACTACTCTTACATTCTTGCCGATGGTTTTGATTGTGTTATTTCTTTGCAGATTTTTTAGCTCGAAGCATTGCTGCATATGCTTTCTTTTCTGCTTCAACACGTTCTGCTTCTATACGAGCATCTTCCATAGCCTGTTCGTGTCTTACTTTTGCTTCTTCATAAAGGCTTTCGATTTCTTCAAGTTTTGTATAGTTTTCAGCTTGAATCAAAAGCTTCTGTGCTTTAATTACAGGACGAGCAGCACGGGTATAAAGTGAGTTTTCAGTTGTTGCATTTTTGATTTCTTTTTCAACAATGCTACGTTCTTTTTTGAGTTCTTTGATTTCTGCTTTATAACGGGCGACAGCATCTTTATCTTTAATGTCTTTTGCGTTGTAAAGATTATTGTATGCATCCTCAATTTTTGCAGAAATTTCATCTTCACGATTGAAGAGCTTATCAAAGATACTTGAATCAAATTCTACGATGTTGTTATCGAAATTCTTCCTTGCAACCTTTTGAGCATCAACAAAGTCTTTTGCAACGGAAATAGCATTCTTTCGGAATTCTTTCTCTTCTACTGTACTCTTTGGTAAAGCCTTTGCATCCACGAGTTCACTACGATTATAGTTATAAATTGCATCATAACCTAAAGAGGCAGTTGCTTTTGCTTGTTCAAGCTGAATTTGACCAAAGGTTGTATTGAAACGGTTCATTTCATCAAGAACAATCTTTGAAATTTCAATATCAACATTATACTGCTTTGCATCATTGTATTGTTTCTTTGCAACTTTCTTTTCTGCTTTATCTTTTGCTTGCTTTACATGGAGTTTGTACTCTGCAAGGTCTTTTTGTTGTGCATTTTCAAGTGCCTTTGCATTTTTGATAATCTCAATAGTTTCAACAAGGTCACTGTCTTTAAGAATACCGTTACCATAGTCCTCAAATAATGCACGAATTTTAAGAACCTTAATAATACCTTGTTGCTTAACCTCTGTAAGGTCATAGAAGAAATAAGGAATGACATTCATTGCTGCACCAACAACAGATGCTGCGATTAAAACACCGAAAATAGCTATAAATGTTTCTTTGTGATAAAGAACATTGTAAACATTAGTTGGGTCATCAAGAGGACCTTCCTGTGCAATAATCAAAGGTAACAATTCCTGAAGTTTTTCTTCATTAAATCCTACTTTTTCATAAATAGCAGGAAGAACAGAACTTGTTGCCATTGTAACAACACTACCGATAAGACCAACAGCAGCAAACATGCCGTCAATTCTCTCGCCTGAAACATACTGTTGATAGTCACGAATATCGCCGTTAATACTTGGTGAAAGAATATGTCCGAAAGCACCGACAAGAGCATTCATCCAAAGGCAGATAAGAACAAGCCAAATCATAATGCTCATATCTGCATATTTTACGATTGGATAAATAGCACCAATGAAGACAATATTCAATGCATTTATGAGAAGGAGAGTTTTTCCTTTGCCTATTTTCTTAATTGAAAGTGGCGCTAAAAGCATACCCCAAAGAGATGCGTTTCCGTAAATGGTAGTGATGAATGCGTATTGACCTGCAGTACAAGCGTGTTGGTAAGAGTAAAGCCAGTTGAGAATATTGAAACAAGCACCCTCAAGGAAACCTAGCCAACCTGCAAGTGATGTAATCCAGAAATACTTATTCTTTGTAACCTCACGGAGAGCATCCATAAACTTAATCTGAACAACGTGAGTTTTTGCCTGAATGATTTTTTCATGAGTGTTTGCATAAACAATGATGCTGAGGAAAAGACCCAAAATAAGAATTGGTACCCAGATGTATCTGTAAATTCTGATGTCATTAAGGTTTCCGGTACCTATAAAGTTCTTTGCAAAGAGTGGAATGAT
>JAZNJX010000109.1:0-16485 GCA_045578245.1 Candidatus Fimenecus sp.
TGTTTCGCGTGAAGTTGGTGTCGGACTTAAAATTCGTGATGATAAGAAGTTTACTAAATATGATACTCTATCAACTATTGCCAATGAAAAAGCACTCAAAATAAGCGGGGTTTCAGAAGAATTACGAATT
The DNA here is from genome assembly GCA_045578245.1 of Candidatus Fimenecus sp. Lineage (GTDB taxonomy): Bacteria > Bacillota > Clostridia > Oscillospirales > Acutalibacteraceae > Fimenecus. The sequence continues at coordinate 131 of JAZNJX010000109.1, forward strand.
CTTTATGTTGCTTTAACAAGAGCAAAAGAGAATCTTGTATTTGTTTGTTCTATAAATTCAAAAAAATCAAAGGAGAGAATATCTTCACCTTTGTATTTTTATGATGAAACTGGTAAAAGAAGGTTTAATCCATTTTCTGTTTATAAATATATGAATTTCAGTGAGTGGATTTGTTCTGCTTTTGTTTTTCACGAACAGGCAAAACCTCTGCGTGAATTTGTTGGTATGACTACAACAGAAAAATTAGAAAATACTTTCCCTTTAAAAGTAGTTGTTGAGACAGATTGTGAATTGTTAGAAAGTGTTGAAGTGGAACAAAAAGAAGAAACTGCTAATGTAAATTACGATTTACTCAGACAAATAAAAGAAAAAGCGGAGTATATTTACCCTTATGACGAGCTTTCAACAGTTCTTGCTAAAATCAATGCTTCATCAGTAGAAAAACACATAGCAAGACGCGAATTCTTCGCTAGTAAGAAACCTAGATTTGTTGACGAGAAGACAACAGGTGCAAAAAGAGGTACAGTTGTTCATAAATTTCTTGAGCTTTGTGATTTTAAAAATGCCAATAATAATTTTGAAGCTGAAATTTCAAGACTTGTTTCTGAATATAAGTTGACAGAAGATGAAATTTCTGTTATAGATAAGTTGGATATAGAAAAATTCTTTAACGAAGATGTTGGTAAAAGACTTTTAAAATCCAACGAAGTTTATAAAGAATATGAATTTTCGGTTCTTAAAAATGCAGGGGAGTTTTATCCTGAATTACCTGAAAAACTGAAAAATGAAAAAATAGTTGTTCAGGGTAAATTTGACTGTGCTTTTATAGAATCTGACGGTGCAGTTCTTATAGATTATAAGACAGATAAAATTACTGATGAGGAAACACTTGTTTCAATTTATAAAGGTCAGTTGGAGGTTTATAAATCTGCACTTGAAGAATGTATTGAAATACCAGTTAAAGAAGCTTATATTTATTCCTTTAAAATTGGAAAATTTATAAAAATTTGATTTGAAAGGATTGTTTTTTATGAGTAAAAAAGCAATGAAAATCTGTTTTGGAATTATTGCGTTAGTTGTCACACTTACAGTTGTGGTTGCCTTTTTAACCCGCGAAAAAGTGCCGACACTTGAAGAGAAAATTAAATCCGGTGCAGTAATGCACGATGGTACAAAAGATAGTGTTTTTGAGTCACCGGAAGGCAGTTACTCTTTGAAAATTACTTCAGTTTATGAAACACTCCCTGAAACAACAGATGAAAATGCACCGGATGCAGACAGGGTAGTAGTTGTAATTTATGAGTACTCTAACGATGATATTTCAAATGGTCTTGTTATAAGCTCTGCTCACTTTAAAGCGTATGATAAGTCGGGCAAAGAACTTAAAATTTACCCACAGGCAAACCTTTTTGAACCCGGAGAAATAAGTGCTTTAGGTACTCACACCGCAAGTGTTGCTTTTGCTTTAAGCGGTAATGCAGAAAACTACATTCAGGTCGATTATTATAACGACTTAGCATCCGAAACACCTGACTTGGTGTATGAGGGAGTTTGGGAATGAATTAAAAATTAAGAATTTCGGAAGGGTTCGCTTGATTTTTCTTACAATTGAATACGATTTAAAAAGTTCTGTCATTCAGTTTTGCTGAACGACAGAACTTTTTTAATATCTAAAATCTAAAACCTAAAACCTAAAACCTATCCCATGCCAAAAAGAATTTTATCAACTTCGAAATTAAATCAATAAAGTGTATAAATGATGGCATTCTGAAGAAATTGTCAAGTGATGTACCGATTTCTCCACCTTTTTCAACATGTACGGGTATAAATCTTTGATTCTCAACATCATTCTGCATAAATTGAGGGTAGTTACGGTTGCTGAAAACTGTTAACTGCTCTTCGCTTTCGTACATCCATTTATACATTTCACCGTGACCATCGTGAGTAGAGGAGTGCATCATATCTTTTATAAACCATGTGCTTTCCGGCATTATAGAAGTCGAAGCATCAATTCTCCAGTCAGGTGATATGAAATCTTTATCAGTGTATCTTTGTTGCACGTAATCTACAGGTAAATATCCATTGATATCAGCACAAGTAGCACCTAAAGATGCATATTTTGTGTCAACAGTACCATCAGAATCATTGAGGTAAGCGGAAACAATCGGAGTTCTTTGCATATTGTAGCCAACAACATTATAGAATGTTGTGCCGTTTGCTTTAGATTCGACAATCAACTTTTCTGCACTTTGTTGAACTTCGTAGTGGTAAAAGTCTATTCTTTCTATGAGTTTTGCATTTTCTACTGCATCAAGTTTCATAAAAACTTTTGCTTCTTCGTAATATTCGTGCGGAACAAAACTCCAGATACCAGGCATTGTAGCAAACATAGGAATAAGTGCTTCGTTAAATACTCTGTCCTTTAAATTTAAAACTAACTCATCGCCAATTTCAATTAAATCATCAAGAAGCCCAGCAGTTACAAGCATTTCTAAAAGAAGATAAACCATACCGCCTAAAAAGTCATTTTCAAGTTCGGGCATTGCCTGAGCTGCGTAGCGTTCAATTGCATCTGCATTGAGTTCAACTTTACCGGTGTAAAGTTCACCTGCAACAGCTGTGCCTAAAAGGGGACAACATTGGAAAATTATTGTTTCAATATCTTTTGTGCCGTAAAGTTTAATGTAACTCATAGTTGTTACACCACCCATACTTGAAGCACGGAGCTGAACAGTGTCGTGTTTTGTTAATGCTTTTACTTCCTGAATGTATTGATAAAGTCCTTTAGCGTTTTCAATTGGGTCAAGTCTGAAGTCGTAACCAAAATAATAGTTGTGGTCTAAACTGTGTTCGACTTCATCTGTAGGGTGAAATTCTTCACAAGTAACTCGGTCTGAAGAGTTACCATCTTTGTCAAGTGCCAAATCACCAAAAATTTTATTGACACATTCAATTAAAACATCACCAAATGCATCATAGTCACCGTCATTTATTAACTGACCAGCGGCAGGAACAACAGGCGTCAATTCACCAATAATGTAACCTATGTCAGGTCTGAAAAGAACTCTTTCGTTTTTTGTACCGGCATCAAGTGTTAAAGTACCACTACCAAGTGCCGCAACATAAATAATTGGTGGCTCACCACAGTTACATTCTTCATTTACTGCAAATGCGGGAACAACCATAAGGGACAATAGAATTACAGAAAGAAATACCGCAAGAATCTTTTTCATAAAAGTACCTCCTTATTTTTTAAAATGATTTTAACATATTCTGGTAAATTTTTAAAGATAGAAAGTGTATAAAAATTTCAAAGTGAATTTGTTGTATTTACATATTAGAATAAATATGTTAAAATCATTTTAGGAGAGTGTGATTTATGTCTTACAATTCTTTTGCTTACTATTACGATGAATTGACAAAAAATGTTGATTATAAAGGCAGAGCAGAATATATATGTGAAATTTTAAAAAAATATAATATAAAAGACGGTCTTCTTTTAGATTTGGCTTGTGGCACTGGTTCGCTTTCAATTGAACTTTCAAAATTGGGTTTTGAAGTAATCGGAACAGATGCTTCTTACGATATGTTGTCAGAAGCACAGAACAAAGCGGTAGATTGTGGCGAAAATATAATGTTCCTTTGTCAGAGAATGGAAGAGACAGACCTTTACGGCTCTGTAAGAGCAATTGTTTGTGCGCTCGACAGTATTAATCACTTAACAGATTATGAATTGGTAAAAAAGACTTTTAAAAATCTTAAAAATTTTCTTGATACTGATGGCATAATTGTTTTTGACGCAAATACAATTTATAAGCATCAGAACGTTTTAGGTAATAATATTTATATTTATGATGAGAAGAATGTTTATTGTGCATGGAGAAACACTTTACAAAGTGATAATAAAACTGTAAATATTAACCTTGATTTTTTTGTCAAAGATGGCGAAAACTATTCAAGATGTGGTGAGAATTTTAATGAGGTAGCGTATACAGATGAAGAACTGACAACTGCAATTGAAGAAGCTGGTTTCAGTGTTTTAGCAAGATATGCTGAATCAACATTCGATTTACCGGTCGAAACTACTGAGCGTGTAACTTACATAGTAAGGAGGAGTGACTTTTATGGATGATTTGTTGTATTTGAAAAGTGGAACAGATATAAGAGGCTCTGCATTTTCAACAGATGGCAAACCAATTGATTTAACTGCTGAAAGATTGCAGGCGATTACCTGGGCATTTGTAAATCATTTAGAGCAAAAAATTAGTAAATTTGAAGATTTAAAAGTTGCAGTCGGTTACGATTCACGAATTTCTTCAATCAATATTAAAATGCTCATTTCTAATGTGCTTGCTGAAATGGGTGTTGATGTGTATGATTGTGGTTTATCTTCAACACCATCTATGTTTATGTCCATAATTAATCATAATATGGATGCTGCAATAGAAATTACTGCAAGTCATTTGCCGATGGAAATGAACGGACTTAAATTCTTTACCCGTGATGGTGGCTATTCGGGAGATGATATAAGAGAAATTCTTAGTCGTGCTTCCACTAAACAATGGTTGAAAGATGATTTTAAAGCAAGTCCTAAAAAACTCAATAATATGGAAACTTATTGTTCTGGTCTTCGCGAAATGATTAAAAAAGGCGTAAATGCTGAAGATTATGAGCACCCGTTAAAAAATCTTAAAATAGTTGTTGACCCTAGTAATGGTGTGGGTGGGTTTTATATTACAGATGTTTTAGAACCGCTCGGTGCTGATACTTCCGGTAGTGTTGCGGTAAGTCCTAACGGTCATTTCCCGACACATCAACCTAATCCTGAAAATAAAGCCGCTATGGATGCAATTTCTCTGGCAACTGTTAAAGAAAATGCAGATTTAGGCATAATTTTTGACACCGACTGTGACCGCTCTGCGTGTGTTGATAAAAATGGTACACCTATCAATCGTAATCGTTTAGTAGCCTTAGCATCATATATTGCACTTAAAGATTCACCCGGTGGTATTGTTGTTACTGACTCTGTTACTTCTGATGGACTTACAGAATTTATAGAAACTGAATTATGTGGTATTCACCGCAGATTTAAGAGAGGTTATAAAAATGTAATAGACGAAGCAAAGCGTCTTACTTTTGATGAGGGTAATAAAGCACCTTTAGCAATTGAAACATCAGGTCACGCTGCATTTTTAGATAATTACTACCTTGATGATGGTGCGTACCTTGCAACACAGATTGTTATCTTGTTAGCATCTTTGAGAAAACAAGGCAAGACTATTGACGATATTTTGAAAAAATTAAAAGAACCTGCAGAAGAAAGTGAAACAAGAATTAAAATTAAAACTGATAATTTTGTTGAATATGGAAATTCAGTTTTAGAAGATTTCAAAGACTTTGCTGATAACACACAGGGTATTGAACGCGTTAAGCTGAACTTTGAAGGTGTAAAAGTTAATTTTGATAAAAAGAATGGTGACGGTTGGTTGCTTTTAAGACTTAGTCTTCACGAACCATTACTTGTCGCGAATTGCGAGAGTAATTCAGATGGTGGTACTTTGAAGATGCTTGATGCGTTAAAAACATTCCTTGGTAAATATGACTCTTTAGACTTGCAATTTTAATTTATAAGTTATATAATACCTTTTGGAAATTTTTAGAAATGAGATGCAGGTATGTTAGATATTTCAAAACTTTTTTCGTTAATTATGTCTTTTATTACAATGATAACTTCTCTTGTTGGTATTGCTTCCCGTCAGGAGTGGCCTGATAAAATTCAGGACTTTAATGACAAACCAAGCAAGGAAGTTGTCAGAGTAATGTCTTTTAATATTCGTTGCACAAACGTTGGTAAAGACTCTTGGGAAGACAGAATTGGTATTGTTACTGAAACAATCAATAAAAGTAATGCTGACTCTGTCGGTGTTCAGGAAGCAACAACTGAGTGGATGGAAACATTAGATAAAGAATTGACAAAATACGCATGGGTTGGCGTTGGTCGTGATGATGGTAAAAATCAGGGTGAGTTTTCTTCAATATTCTATCTTAAAGCAAAATATAATCTTATAGACAGCGGTACTTTCTGGCTTTCGGAAACTCCTGAAACACCGTCACTCGGTTGGGATGCCGGTTGTAACCGTGTTTGCACATGGGCAGTTTTAGAAAATAAAGAAACTAAAGAGCAATATGTTCATATTAACTCTCACTTTGACCATGTGGGCATTAAAGCCCGTGAAGAAAGCGTTAAATTAATTTTAGCTCATGCGGATAAATATAATGATTTACCGGTTGTGTTCACAGCAGATATGAATGTTGTAGAAGGTTCTGAAAACTATGTGCAAATGACATCGGGTTGCCTTAAAGATACAAAGTATTTAACAGATGATAGTATGAATTATCTTACATACCACGACACAAAACCTTCAAGTCATAATGGTGATGTTATTGACTATGTAATGGTTAATGATAAATTTAATGTACTTTCTTACAAAGTAGTAACTGCGGGTATTGATAATCGATATGTTTCAGACCATTTTCCGGTGTATGCTGATTTAGAAATTAAGGAATAAATTAGTTGCAAGTGTGTAATACTGCAAGAAAAAAGATAAGTTCTATTATTTAAAGTTTTTTGTAAACTAAAAATAATAGAACTTATTTTATTTTGTATTTCTTGCAACTTGATAATTGAACAATAACAACTATTTTCCGATACAAAACTCATCTGTTGCGTCTGTAATTGTCACTTTTAATATCTGACCGGCACGACTCTCACAGTCGTAAACTCTGACAGGTGTGTAATTTTCGGTATAGCCTTCAGAATAATTTGGTTTATCGGTTTCAAAAAGAACATTAACAGTTTTTCCTATTTGCTCTTTCAAAAATTCTCTTCTTGTCTCATTAGTGGCAAGTGTAAGGGTTTTTGCACGTTCTTCCTTAACAGATTTTTGTAGTTGGGGCAGAGAAGCAGCCTTTGTGCCTTCTCTTACTGAATATGGAAATATATGTGCTTTTTCAAACTTGATTTTCTTTGCAAATTCAAGAGTTTCTAAAAACTCTTCCTCTGTTTCTGTCGGGAATCCTGTTAAAATATCTGTTGTTATTGTAGCATCGGGAAAAGCACTTCTTAAATTAATTGTGAGTTCTTCGTACTCTTTTGACGTATAGTGTCTGTTCATTTTTTTTAGTACTGAATCACTACCGCTTTGTAAAGATATATGAAATTGAGGACAGAGCTTACTAATTTTTGCAAGTCTTTCAATCATTTCTTTTGTTATATGGTCAGGTTCAAGAGAACCTAAGCGAACTCTCTCGATATTAGTGTATTTTTCAGCCAGTTCCAGAGCGTCGGGGAGAGAATAAGGTGTGTTTTTACCATAATCAGAAAGATTAATCCCTACGAAAACTATTTCTTTGTAACCGTTGTCATTAAGAGCATTTAATTCTTTGTCAATCATTTCTAATGATTTTGAACGTGAAAAACCGCGAGCATAGGGAATTAAACAATAAGCACAGTATCTGTCGCAACCATCCTGTATTTTTAAGAAAGCTCTTGTATGACCATCAAATTTTGTAATACCAGTACCACAGAAAGTATCTTCTCTTAAATGATTTTTATGTGCATTTAAAAATGTATGTGTGTCAAGATACTTATTGATAATATCAACTATGTCAGTATCATTTCTGTTACCCATAAGAATATCAATCTCAGGTAAATCTTCGATAATATGAGGTTCTGCTTGTGAAGCACAACCAGTTAAAATCATTATAGCAGTAGGATTTTCTTTATTTAATTTCCGTATAGTTTGCCTTACTTTTCTGACACCTTCAGCCGTTACAGTACAAGAATTAACAATTATAATGTCCGCTTCTTTATGATTATTCATAATTGAAAAGCCTGCAGAACAAAGCAGTTCACTCATTTCTTGCGTTTCATATTGATTGACTTTACAACCAAATGTAGTAAAAAATACTTTCATATTTAGACTCCTAAAAAAATCGTTCCGGAGAGTTAACTCCGAAACGATTTAAATATATTTTATGGTAAAACTACAGGGGAGTTAATATTAACATTACCATCGTTAAGGTCAGAGAAACCTTCTGCACCGAATACACTGTAAACAGTTTCATCCAAGAATTTACAGATGATTTCAAGTGCTTCATCTGTATTTGAGTCAGCAGGTGCATCACCAACACCAACTCTGTAAAGAGCGTATTCAAATCTCTCTAATAAAGCTTTTGCAGATGTTGGTTCGCAGATTGTATTTTCAAGGTAAAGTTCAGCTTCTTCATAAACTGCTCTGAGTTCCTCAATATCTTCTGCATTGTAAAGCGTTGGATCTTCTGCATATTCAGCGAATACTTTATCAGCATCATCAAAGCACCAACGAGTGATGTTTCTTGTGTTTCTGTTGCCATTGAATTGTGGGAATTTATCTGGCATATCAGCTGTTGAGTTAATCTGATTTGAAGCGAGTTTAGCAATAAGTTTAATTACAACATCGTTTCTACCAACTTCGTGGTGCTGACCATGGAAGAACCATACATTGTCAGGGAAGAGACAAGTTGAAGCGTCAATGCTTCCATCTGGAGAAATGTATTTAGGGTCATGAGTTGAAATGTATTCTTCTGAAAGAACATCACCAGCTTTTACATAAGTAGCACCAAGTGAAGTTGAGTCAATATCGATAATAGCATCACTGTTTGTTGTAAGTGAAGATTTCATAGCCGCAAAGAAGCAGTAGTCCTGTGAACTATAATCAAGGTCATAACCACAAACATTGTGAACAAGTGCGCCCTCCTGATTTAACTTGAGAAGGTTGTTTTTAAGATTGAGTCTTGCTCTTTGGAAATGTTCAATTGTTGCGTAAAGTCTTGAATATTCAGGGTCATTTTTAATGAAACTGTATTTTTCGATAACAGCATCATATCTGTCTTTTGGAATCATAGCCCAGAACTGAGGGCAGTTAAGCATCAATGTATCGAGAATACCATCAACCGCAGCAGTAAGAATGGATTCAATAACTGAACGAGGGAATATTTTAAGCGCAACATTTATAAGGTGACCTAATGTTGCGTAACCGTTCATTTCTTTCATTACCATCGGTAAGAATTCCTGGAAGAAGAACTGGTCTTCAATATTGAAGTTTCTTAAGTAGAAATCACCCATAACATCTGTACCATCAAGACAAGAAACAACATTAAGAACTTTGTTGATATCTTCATAGTAAACAGATTTACCTTGGTTTGCTTCTCTCTTCATTTCAAGGTAAGCAGTAAGGATTGTACCACCAAGTGAGATAGTAACAATATTAACTTTATCTTTACCTGTCTGCTCTTTAACTAACTGAATGTATTTGTCAAGTTTCGCAGCAGAAATGAATGGGTCAGAAATAAGTGGGAATGTGAAGAAATAAAGATTGTCTTCGCCACCGATTTCATCTACAACAGATTTCATAGGAATCATTCTGTAGAAATAATCTCTGTCATCCTGAGACATTTCTGAAATAGGGTACTCGTAGGTAATTGTCTGAAGGTTTTCTTTTGCTTTACCATCTTTACCTGAAGCCTGAATTGAGAAAAGCTGAGTAACTGTAGAGTAAACAGCATCAGAAAGCCCCATATCAGCTTGCATTATAAGTGAAGTAACAAGCGGACCGGCAACTGTACCGGCAAGAACCCCCGGAAGCTCGGCAGAGTCTATAATGAGAAGACCACCTGAAAGCTCTTCGCCGTTTGCATTAACAGCAGGGTTGCCGTTTTCATCCGCAAGGTAAGAAATTGATTGGCTGATACCAGGAATAATAATTGTCGGAGCAATATCTTCCTGTGGAGCATCATATTTCTGTTGTTCTTCAACATCTGAAAAGAAATCTGCAGAGTTTTCAACAAGGTTGATAAAGTCATCAACACTGTTCACACTCATATAAGATGATGTTGAGCTATTATAATTTGGATTGAGATAACTTGCTATCGCAAATACGCCCGCAGTCATCGCTGAGAAAACGAAAGTGGTCGCAAGAAGGAAAGCAATTACTCTCTTGTGTGTCTTTTTCATTGAAAAAGTCCTCCTTAAATAATATACAATATAATACATAATAAAATATAACATATTTTTCTAAAATTAGCAAGAAAAAGTGAAGTGAAAAATGTATAAAATACAATGATAATTTTTGTTGACTTTAGACGAAAATAATCATATAATTGAAATTAAAAGATACAAGCGAAAGGGTGTCACCTGAAATGTTGGATTTCCTGACAATTTATATTGCTGCTATAATTTTTGTTTTTGGTACAGTTATTGGCAGTTTTTTAAATGTTTTAATTTATCGTTTGCCAATTGGTCTCGAGTTTGTAAAAACAAATTCAATGTGTACTGACTGTAAACATCGTCTTCATTGGTATGACTTGTTTCCGCTTTTCAGTTGGATGTTTTTAGGTGGTAAATGTCGTTATTGTAAATCAAAAATCTCACCACGTTATCCGATAGTTGAAGCATTAAATGGTATCTTTTATGTATTTATTTATTTTTTTCTCTCTGGTGGCAAAGCAATTGAAGGTCTTAATTTAACTTTGGTTGGTTATATGGTTGTTTTCTCATGTCTTATTGTGACTGCCTGGATTGATTTTGAACATCAGATAATCCCTGATTCTATGTGGATTTCAATATTTGTTGGTGGGTTGTTTATAGTAGCCGATACTGCAATAAAAGGCGAGTTTTCAAAAGAATTTATTATCGGTAAGATTATAGGGATGTTTGCAATTTCAGGTCTCTTCTTTTTAATTGGTGCAATATCAAGAGGTGCCTGGATGGGTGGCGGCGATGTTAAACTTATGGCAGCTGCCGGTTTTGTTCTTGGTTGGAAGGCGGTAATTGTTTCATTGTTTTTCGGTGCGTTTGCAGGTGTTATATTTGCAATCGGTAGAAAAATTGTTTCTAAAAAAGAAATGCGTGGTGTAATTCCTTTTGGACCCTTTCTTGCAATTGGTATAGGTGTTTGTGCTTTCGTAGGTGAGCATATTTTTGATTGGTATTTTAATATGTTTATATAACATTTTGTTAAGTCTTTCTGCATATATTTTTATAAGTCTAACTTAAAAAATGCGGGGGATTACAATGTTTGTTTTTTCAGTTTCTTCAAAAAATATAAAGTACATATCTATTGTTTTATTACTTGTGATTTGTGCAGGTGTTTTAACTACAGTTTCAAGAGTTCGTTTAAAAAATCTTAATGCTCAGTCAGTGGAAACAAAAAATGATGCAGTGAATTTCAAAGCAGGTAACAATAAAGAACGGCTCAATTTTATTTCTCAGTTTGGCTGGGAAGTTAATGAAGAACCGGAAGAGGTTGCTGAAATTATAATTCCACAGGAATTTGATGATGTTTATAATAATTATAATGATATTCAATTAAGACAGGATTGTGATTTAAGAGATTATTGTGGTATGCGTGTTAAACGATGGACATATATAATAAAAAACTATCCGGGTTATACTGAAAATGATACTTGTGTAAGAATAAATCTTTTAATATTTGATGGTATGGTTATAGGTGGAGATGTTTGTTCTACTGAACTTTCAGGATTTATGCATACTTTCAGAAAAGAGTAGTTTATGAGTAAAGAAAGATTAGATAAAATTATAGCTTCTTCAGGGCTTTTAACAAGAAGCGAAGTAAAGGCAATTATTAAAAAAGGTTTAGTAAAAGTTAATAATACTACTGTTATAGACGCTTCTCTTAAATTTGATTGCGAGATTGCTGATATTACAGTTGATGGCAAACCTTTGAGAAAAGGCAAATATGTATATATAATGCTTAATAAGCCGAAGGGTGTTGTCAGTGCTACAAATGATAACAAGGATTTAACAGTAGTTGATATTTTACCGGATGAATTAAAGAGGAAAAATCTTTTTCCTGCCGGAAGACTGGACAAGGATACAACAGGTTTTTGTCTTATTACTGATGATGGTGATTTTGCTCACGATATTTTAGCACCTGCGCACCACGTTTCAAAAACATATATCGCAAAGCTAAGTAATGATATAGATTTTGAAAAAGGTAGACAAGCATTTAGAGATGGTGTGGTTTTAGCAGATGGCACTGTTTTGCTTTCAGCCGTTTTAGAAAAAGTTGAAAATAAGGATATACCTACTTATAAAGTAATTATAAATGAAGGTAAATATCATCAGGTTAAAAGAATGTTTGCTTCGCTCGGTTCTACTGTTGTTGAGTTGAAAAGAATTAAAATTGGCGAACTTTGTTTAGATGAAAATTTAAAAGATGGCGAAGCACGTTTGTTAACTCAGGAAGAGTTAAGTAAAATTACACAAATACCACATAATATGGTGTAATATTATTATTTTTTTAGATTATATTGGTGATTTTTACCATAGTATTTTTTTACAAAAGTATGTGCAATTTTCAATTATTTGTGTCGTTTTTTAGCATAAAATTAACATTTTGCATAAAAAATGAAGAAAAAATCTAAAAAACTCTTGCTTTTTTTAGCAAAGTTGTGTATTATGTATAATTGTTAAATGGTCATTTTGTTCAAAAACTTATTTTTGTTCAAAATCTTAATTTTGGAGGTCTATTAAATGTCCAACAGATTATTTCAAAGTGTAATTCATCAGATGAGAGAAGCAGTTGATAAGACTATCGGTGTTATTGACGAAACCGGTGCAGTTATTTCTTGTAGCGACCTTAGTAAAATAGGTGAGGTAAGAAACTTAAATTTAAGTACTGTTTTTTCATCTAATTCACCGGTTGCAACAGATAATTGTACATATCAGAGTTTTGGTACTCATGTTCATCCTGAGTGTGCTGCTTTTATTGAAGGTACTGACGAATTATCAAAAGGTTATCTTGGTATGCTTTGCGTTTCTCTTTCAAGCATTAAGCAGTATTACGATGAAAAGTACGACCGTAGTAATTTTGTTAAAAATATTATTCTCGATAATATCTTACCAGGTGATATTTATCTCAAGGCAAGAGAACTTCACTTTAATAATGAAGCATCAAGAGTTGTAATTCTCATAAGACTTCTTGATAAAAATGATGTTTTTGTTTACGATGTTATTCAGAATCTTTTCCCTGATAAGTCAAAAGATTTTGTTATTAATATCAGTGAAAGTGATATTGCTCTTGTTAAAGAAGTTAAGAGTGATATTGAAAGTAAAGATTTAGAAAAACTTGCTCGTTCAATTTCTGATGCTCTTACATCAGAGTTCTATACACATTCTCTTATTAGTATCGGTACTACTGTTACCGGTGTTAAAGACCTTGCACGTTCATTCAAAGAAGCACAGGTTGCTCTTGAAGTTGGTAAAGTGTTTGATACTGAAAGAAATATCGTAAGTTATGAACACCTTGGCATTGCAAGACTTATTTATCAACTTCCAACTACTCTTTGTGAAATGTTCTTAAAAGAGATTTTTAAAGTTGGTTCAATTGAAACTCTTGACCAGGAAACTTTATTTACAATTCAGAGATTCTTTGAAAATAACCTTAACGTTTCAGAAACATCAAGAAAGTTATTCGTTCACAGAAATACTCTTGTTTACAGACTTGAAAAAATCAAGAAACTTACAGGTCTTGATTTACGCGAATTTGATGACGCGATTGTTTTCAAAGTTGCTCTTATGGTTAAGAAATACCTTGAAGCAAATCCGGTTAAATATTAATTTGCATATTTCACAAAAAATGTTCTTATATAGAACAAAATGTTAACAAAAAATTAAAAATAGCACATTTTAATTACAAGGGGTTACATTTTGTAATTAAATGTGCTATAATCATTTTATATTGTGTTTTTTGTCGATACAATAATTACTAAAGAATTGGGTGTTGAAATTTGATAGAATTCAGAAATGTTTCTAAAGTGTACGAAGATACACAAACAAAAGCACTTTCTGACCTTAATATTAAAATTGATAATGGCGAATTTGTTTTTGTTGTTGGTGCTTCCGGTGCCGGTAAAAGTACATTTTTAAAATTGATGATGCGTGAAGAAGTTCCGACTTCCGGCTCAGTTGAAATAAACGGTTATCAACTCAATCATTTAAAAAAGAGAGAGATTCCGTATTTCAGAAGAACTCTTGGTATAGTTTTCCAGGACTTCCGACTTATCCCATCTATGAATGTTTATGATAATATAGCATATGCTATGCGTGTTATCGGTGCAAGAGAAACCGAAATAAGAAAAAGAGTTCCCTATCTTTTAGGACTTGTTGGTCTTAACTCAAAAGCTCGTTCATTCCCGAATCAACTTTCTGGTGGTGAGCAACAGCGTGTTGCACTTGCTCGTGCTCTTGCTAATAATGCCAGTATGATTATTGCCGATGAGCCTACCGGTAACATTGACCCGAGAATGTCTTATGATATAGTTAATCTTCTTAATCATATCAATTCTGATGGTACAACTGTTATTATGGTTACTCACGATTATCATCTTGTTAAGAGCTTTAATCACAGAGTTATCACAATTAAAAATGGTAAACTTGAATCTGATTATCCTGATGCTTCACACATTGATGTTGAACCATATCGTTTTGATACACCGGAAGATGAAGTCAGTAATTATTATTCAAATGACACAACTGTTGATTTTGATTATCTTATGAAAACTTATGGTGTAGAGACAATTGAGGCAAAAGACGATAATCCTTATGTAGATATTCCTACAGAACCTAGAAATTTCCGTCCTACTGACTCATACACTTCTGTATTCGGAGAGGAGGATGAACAATGAAAGGTATAAGATTAGGTTATCTTACAAGAGAAGGTTTCAAAAATATCTGGGTAAACCGTTTCCTTTCTGTTGCAACAATTTTAGTTCTTGTTGCTTGTCTTATCATTGTTGGTACAGGTTCTCTCATTTTCCTTAATATCAACTCTCTATTGGATTTGATTGAGGGACAGAATGTTGTAATGGTTTATGTTCAGGATGAAGCAACTGATTACGAAACTGAATCGTTAGGTCTACAATTAGAGGGCATGACTAATATCAAGAAAGTTGAGTTCGTTCCTCGTGAAGTTGCTTTTGAGAGTCAGAAAGAACAATTTGGCGACAAAGCCGCACTTTTAGAAGGTCTTTCAGCTGAAATTCTTCCGGATGCATATAAGGTTGTTGTAGATGACCTTTCAATGTTTGATAATACAGTAAGTAAAATCAGAGATTTAGATTCTGTTTTACAAGTACGTGAAAACAGTGATTTAGCTGGTAAAGTTGAAACAATAAGAAATGCAGTTTCATATATAAGTTTAGGTATTGTTGCAATTCTTTTCTTAGTTTCAATGTTTATCGTTTCAAATACTATTAGAATTACAATTTATAACAGGCGACTTGAAATCAGTATTATGAAAGCAGTTGGCGCTACAAACTCATTTGTAAGATGGCCGTTTATGGTCGAGGGTATACTTCTTGGTTTACTCTCTGCACTTATTGCCCTTGGTATACAGTATGGTGTTTACAGCCTTGCATCAATTTGGTTAGGTAATATTATGTCAATGCTTGGCGGTAGTGTTGTAGCATTCAGTGATACCATTGGTTTGCTTATAGGTATGTTTGCATTTGTAGGCGTATTCATAGGTGCGTTTGGTAGTATTATTTCACTTAACAAGTATCTTAAGGAGCACAGTAATGTTGTTGAAAGCAGTATCTAAACCTAAAAAGTTATGTAGCTTTTTACTTGCTATTGTTATTTTTGTTAGCGGTTTATCTGTTTCTGTTTATGCTTTAACGGACGCCGAAAAGCAGGAGTATCAGAATCAGATAGAAGAAATTAAACAGCAGATTGCCGCCAATCAGGAGAAAATTGATGAGCTTGATGCTCAGGCATCTCAGTATGACCCTGAAATTTCTACTCTTCAGAGCAAAATAAATGCTTTACAGAAGCAGATTGATTTGTATAATTACGAAATTTCTTTAATTGATGCAGATATTGACAGGGTAGACAGGCAAATTTCAAGCGTTGAAGCAGAAATTGAAGCACTTAATAATCAGGTTAAAGAGTTAGATGCTCAGGTAGTTAAATTAGAGCAAGAGAAGGCAGATACTTATGTTCTTCTCGGTGAAAGAATAAGAGCTTCTTATATGGCAGGTGCAAGCACACCTCTTGAATTTATTCTTACATCTGATGATTTTGAGTTTCAGGTTTACCTTGAAAGAGTCGAGCTTCTTCAGCGTATTGCTGAAAATGACGATAAAATTATAAAACAGCTTGAAAAAAACATTGTAGATATAGGCATAAAGGTTGCCGAAATTGAAGATGTTAAAAAGCAGCTCAATACTAAAATAGCAGAGCTTGACGAAGCTAAGCTTGAGTATGAAGAGAAAAAGCAGGAGCAGGTTGATGC
>JAZNJX010000110.1:0-7551 GCA_045578245.1 Candidatus Fimenecus sp.
GTTCCGTTTATGATTTATCATAAGAACAATGAAGTAGAAGGTGTTGATACTATCAACGAAGAAACCGCAAAAGCAACAGGACTCTTCGTTGAAAGTGGAGTTCAGCTTATGAAGAAATTTTTGGAGGACTGATTAAAATGAGTTATAAAATAGAAACCAACTGCGTTCAGGGTGCTTACAGACCAAAGAACGGCGAACCACGAGTACTTCCTATTGCACAGAGTACAACATTCAAATACGATACAAGTGAAGCTATGGCAAAGCTTTTTGACCTTGAACCAGGTTATATGTACACTCGTCTTGCTAACCCTACAAGTGATATGGTTGCACAGAAAATCACAATGCTTGAGGGTGGTGTTGCAGGTGTTCTCACATCTTCAGGTCAGGCTGCAAACTTTTTCTCACTCATCAACATCATGGGTGCTGGTGACCACTTTGTAAGTGCTGCTACAATCTATGGTGGTACGTTCAACCTTTTCAATGTTACAATGAGAAAATTAGGTATTGAAGTTACTTTTGTTGACCCTAATGCAAGTGAAGAAGAGATTCAGGCTGCTTTCAAGCCTAACACAAAGGCTCTTTTCGGTGAAACAATTGCAAACCCATCCCTTGACATTCTTGACATTGAAAAATTTGCAAAGATTGCTCATGCTAATGGTGTTCCACTTATTGTTGACAACACATTCCCAACACCAATTAATTGCAGACCATTCGAATTCGGTGCTGATATCGTTACTCATTCCACAACAAAATATATGGAAGGTCACGCAAATATTATCGGCGGTGCAGTCATTGACAGTGGTAACTTTGACTGGGAACAGAATGATAAGTATCCAGGTCTTACACAGCCTGACGAAAGCTATCATGGTGCTGTTTATACAAAAGATTTCGGCAAAGCAGGTTATGTTACAAAAATCGTTGCACAGCTTCTTCGTGACTACGGTTCAACTCCTGCTCCACAGAACTCATATTACCTTAACTTAGGTCTTGAAACTCTCCATCTCCGTATGGAAAGACATTGTAGCAATGCTCTTGCAGTTGCAAAGTATCTTGAAAACAATGACAAGATTTCTTGGGTTAACTACCCTGCTCTTCCTGGCAACAAGTATTATGACCTTGTTCAGAAATATATGCCAAAGGGTACTTGTGGTGTTGTTTCATTCGGTGTTAAGGGTGGCAGAGATGCTGCTGAAAAGTTTATGAACTCACTTAAGCTTGCTGCTGTTGTTACTCATGTTGCAGATGCAAGAACCTGCGTGCTTCACCCCGCTTCTTCAACTCACAGACAGTTAAGCGACCAAGAACTCGTTGAATGTGGCGTATCACCAGACCTTATCAGATTCTCAGTTGGTATTGAGAATGTTGAAGACATTATTGCAGATATTGAACAGGCACTTGAGAATATATAAAAAATCAAAGGGACGATTTAAATCGTCCCTTTTTTATTCCTCTATAAAATACCAATCGCTTGGATTAGTATAACTATTATCCTTATCAATGAATATATCTATAAATTCATCATCTTCAATAAAAACAGTATGTTCAACTCCTCTATAAACAAAACCATATTTTTCTGCAGTAATTTCTGCTCCGAAAAATATATTTATATTCTCGCCATACCATCCCATTGAATACAAACCTATTTCCGAAATATCAGCACTCGTTCCACCAACACAATTCATTCTGCTTTTGAACAGTTTGTTTCGCTGAAAAAATACCATATGTGCTTTTTCGTTATCTTGATATAGATATGCTATGTAATCCCCTTTTATTGTGAATTTACTATATGAATATTGAAAAACATTTTCAATATCTAAAAAATCACGAAATGTAGCTTTAATAGCGTAATCATCGTTAGCTGATATTGAATTTGTATACTCGTAAACTGGATAAAAAGCTAAAGTGCTTATTAATAGAATCAACGTAAGAATAAGTGCAAATATTCTTTTGGAATTAGACTTTTTCAACGACTCTACAATTATTTCGTTTGATGCAGATGAAATGTTTTCTTCACTGATTTTTTCACCGTTAAGTATTTCAGTTACTGAGACTCCCAAAATCTTCGCAAGAGGAATAAGCATAGAAACATCGGGTGAACTTCTGCCTGTTTCCCACTTTGAAACTGCTTTATCAGTAACATTAAGTTTTTCAGCTAAATCTTTTTGGTTATATCCTAACTCTTTTCTTCGTTCTGCTATAAACTTTCCTACTTTACTGTTATCCATAAGACCTACCTCCTACTTTAAAAATATCACAAATCAATGAAAAAGTCACCCTACCATCGGTAGAATGACATAATTTTACCCTAAATATATAGAAAAAACTCCCATTCGGGAGCTTTTCTTACTAATTAGTTTTTTATCTTGCAAAGATTGAAACATAATCAGGGAATAATGGTGAATAATTAAGGAATAAAAGTGCAATACCAGCACCTGTGATGAATCCACCAATAATTTCAGGAATTGTGTGCCCTTCAACTTTTTTAAGTGCTTTTATGTCCTTACCCAATACAGCTTCACGAACAACATTGAATGCTTCTGTAAGTTTTTCAACAGGAAGTCTTACCATAAATGCATCAAACATTGTGATGAATGCGAAAACACCAGCTACTGCAAACATTGTTGAATCAAATCCCTCAAGAGCACCTATACAAGTACTGAGTGAAATAACAGTTGCAGTATGTGAGCTTGGCATGCCGCCCAATTTGAAAAGAGTTCCTATTGTAACCTTCTTTGTTACATTACCCTTAGCCTTATCAATAAAATACTTAATTGTGTTAAGAATAACTTTGATAACCTGTGCCGTAAACCATGCACAGATACAAACAACTATAATTCTCATAAATTCTCCTTCTTGATGCTTTGTTTTACATAATTTTACAATAATAGATAAGAAAAAGCAAGTGATTATTACAATATATGTGTTTTTCTTTTAAGCAAAATAGTCAAAGACACTTTAGATTTTTAGTGCATTGCTACAAAGTTCAATATTTTGTAGTATTTGTGTTTGAAAATTACTGTATGTAGTGATATCATAGACTTAACAAATTTGTTATTGGAGGATGTTAAAATGGCAAAAAATAAAAAGAATGCTATTCCCGAAACAGGTATTTATGATGCTAAACAGTTAGGTGTTCCAAAAATGCTTGTTTTAGGATTCCAGCACATGTTCGCAATGTTTGGTGCAACAGTTCTTGTTCCTCTTCTTACAGGTCTTGACGTTGCAACAACACTTCTTATGGCGGGTCTTGGAACATTTTTATTCCACGTAATCACAAAGTTTAAGGTTCCTGCTTTCCTCGGTTCATCGTTTGCTTTCCTTGGTGGATATGCAGCTGTTGCACCAAAGCTTGGTGAAGACGGTACAATTCCTAATAAGGAACTTCTTCCTTATGCTTGTCTCGGTGTTGCTTGCGCAGGTCTTGTTTATCTCGTTCTTGCAGGTATCATCAAGCTCGTTGGCATAAAGAAAGTTATGCGTTTCTTCCCACCTGTTGTTACAGGTCCTATTATCATAGCTATCGGTCTTGGTCTTTCAGGCTCAGCAGTTAACAACTGTGCTACTAACTGGCCACTTGCTCTTATTGCTCTTGCAATCGTTGTTATCTTCAACATCTGGGGCAAAGGCATGGCAAAGATTATTCCAATTCTCTTAGGTGTTATCGGTGCTTATGTTGTTGCTATTCTTGTTGGTAATGTTGGTGGTGTTGAAGGTTGGGCAATCGACTTTACAGCAGTTAAAGAGGCTGCTTGGATTGGACTCCCTATTCATAAAAATGCGACTATTCTCGGTGTTGACTGGTCAAACAAGAGTCTTATCATCAGCGCAATTATCGGTATTATGCCAATCGCCCTTGCTACAATGATGGAACATATCGGTGATATCTCTGCTATTGGTGCTACTGTTGGTAAAAACTACATTAAAGACCCTGGTCTTCACAGAACACTTACAGGTGACGGTCTTGCAACAACAATTGCATCACTTTTTGGTGCTCCTGCTAACACAACATATGGTGAAAACACAGGTGTTCTTGCACTTTCAAAAGTTTATGACCCTAAGGTTATCAGACTTGCTGCTATCTTTGCAGTTGTTCTTTCATTCTCACCAAAATTTGCAGCGGTAATCAACTCACTTCCAACAGCTATTATCGGTGGTATTTCATTCGTTCTTTACGGTATGATTTCTGCTATCGGTGTTCGTAATGTTGTTGAGTCAAAGGTTGACTTTACAAAGAGTAGAAACCTTATAGTTGCTGCAATAATCCTTGTTTGTGCACTTGGCCTTACAGGTGGGGCAACATTTACAATCGGTGGTGTTACAATCACTCTTTCTGCACTTGCAGTTGCTTCTATTGCAGGTATTGTTCTCAATGCAATTCTTCCTGGTAAAGACTATGAATTCACAGAAGACGAGCCAAAAGATACAGGTGTTAACTTTGCAGCAGGACAGAACACAAAACGTCTTGAAAAAGAAGATAAATAAACAAAATAGAATATATTTTATTCCCGTAGTTTATTGCTACGGGAATTTTTTTGTGGTAAAATACATTTGGTGACATTAAATGATTAAAAACGACAAAACTAAAGGAATTATATATATTATCATTTCTGCCTTTTTCTTTGCCCTTATGGGACTATTTGTGAAATTATCGGGAGATTTGCCAATAATTCAGAAAAGCTTTTTCAGGAATGCTGTGGCATGTGCTTTCGCTTTCGTGTTGATTACAAAAAACAAGCAATGGGAATTACCTAAAGGAAAAAATATAGTATTTTTACTTATTCGCGCCATAGCGGGTACCTCGGGTATTCTTTGCAATTTCTATGCACTTAGCAATATGAATCTTGCAGATGCTTCTATGCTTAACAAACTATCCCCTTTCTTCGCAGTCATATTCTCATTCTTCATTCTTAAAGAAAAAGCAAATTTAAAGCAGATTTTAGCCGTCGTAATGGCATTTATAGGTGCTTTATTCATTATGAAGCCATCTTTCTCATTCGAGGCATTCCCTGCTTTTATGGGCTTTTTAGGAGGATTGGGTGCAGGTCTTGCTTACGCTTGTGTAAGAAAACTTACTCAAAATGGTTTTAAAGGAAATCTGGTTATATTCTATTTCTCGGCTTTTTCTTGCTTAGTAACTTTTCCGTGGTTGGTATTTGACTTTACACCGATGTCTGCAAAACAGTGGCTGTTTTTAATTCTCGCAGGACTTTCTGCAAGTGGAGGTCAATACTTTATTACTGCCGCCTACTCAAAAGCACCTGCAAAGGAAATTTCGATTTACGACTATTCTCAGATTATATTCACAACACTTTTAAGTCTTATTGTTTTTGGTGATTTGCCTGACAAATGGAGTTTTGTAGGATATGTAATTATTATCTCAGCGGCATTATTTAACGCTTGGAATTCACTAAGAAAGGAACATACAAGTTGACTTTTTCCTTGTATTACACTATAATTTTTGAATGAGGTATTATTATGGAAAATGCAAAGAAAATAACAGTCTCACTTGATGAGCTTTATCCTATAATCAAAGAAAAAATTGAATCCGGTGGCACTGTACAACTACCAATTACAGGTACAAGTATGCTCCCATTACTTGTTTGGGGCAGAGATACAGTTGAAATCGTTAAATGCGAAAAAGCAAAGAAATACGACATCATTTTTTATCGTCGTGACAATGGTCATTTTGTCCTTCACAGAATTATTGGTATAAACGATAAAGGATATATACTCTGTGGCGATAATCAGACCGTCAAAGAGTATGGTATTAACGACAGACATATTATCGCTGTTGTATCATCAATTACTAGAAATGGTAAG
Organism: Candidatus Fimenecus sp.; assembly: GCA_045578245.1. Lineage (GTDB taxonomy): Bacteria > Bacillota > Clostridia > Oscillospirales > Acutalibacteraceae > Fimenecus. The sequence continues at coordinate 5,821 of JAZNJX010000110.1, forward strand.
AAATTTGATGTTACAAAACTTTCATATAAGATCTACAGTAGATTATGGACTATGGTACGACCTTTCAGAAGATACATATTGGTTGGTGCAAGAAAAATCAAAGGAATGTTTAAATAATGTCAGATATTATGAGAACAAAGGAATACTTTCTTAAAATGATTGCTGCAATTCTATGTGAGCAATCTATTCCCTTATGTCCCGAAGATGTTGATTCATCTCAGCTGTGTAAACTCGCTTCAAAAAATGCTGTTCAAGGTTTCTTGTATCTTGCCATTAAAAATGGCAGTGTAACTGTACCTGCTTCTATCGAAGCATCATTCAAGCAAGTATATATGACAAATCTTATGAGAGACGTAACTCAGTCAGATGAAAGAGAGAATATTCGTAAGCGTTTCTCTGATGAAAGCATTGACTTTATGTTTCTTAAGGGTTCACATCTTAAAGAATTATATCCTGCACCTGAGATACGCTATATGGTAGATATGGATGTACTTGTGCATGAAAAAGACCTAAAGAAAGGACAGGAAATACTTCTTTCTCAAGGTTTTGAGCAGATAATGAATAACGGTAAAGACATTGTTTTTGCTCAAAAGCCATTTCTTACCATTGAACTTCATCAAATGCTTTTTGTTGAAGAATACTTTATGCATGATTACTTTACGGATACTTGGAAACGTGCTGAAAAAGTTAGCAAACATGAATACAAAATGTCCACAAATGACTTATATGTTTATGTTCTTGCTCACCTTGCTGAACACTATCTTGAAGCAGGTTCTTGTTTTAGACCTATGATGGATTTATTCCTTATGGAGAGGAAATTAAGTGAGAATCTTGATTTTAACTATATAAACAAACAATTTGAAGCACTTGGCATTGAAAAATTCGCTTTAAAAATCAGGAAACTGTACAAATGTATGTTTGATGGTGGCGAATATAATGATGACCTTATAACTATGGAAAATTATATTGTTTTGGGTGCACCTGTGAAAAATGCTGACGAAGTAGCTCGAGCTGCATTTACAAAAAAAACTAAAGGTAAACGCTTAATTGAAACGATTTTTCCATCACTCAAGCATATGAAACTCCGATATTCAATTCTTGAAAAACTACCAATATTATTACCAGTTTTTTGGATTGTGCGTATTTGCCAATATATTTTTTCAAATAATGAAAGGTCTAAAATCAAATACAATAAAATCTCAAACGTAGATGAAAAAAGCACGGAAATTATGCGTGATATATTTGAAAAATCAGGATTTTAAGCATAAATAAAGCCTACCATATGGGGTCTCTCAATTAGGGATTTAACAGCCTTAAATCAATGACTTTGGCACAGAACTTCGTTAAAATGCTTGAAATCCGCTAGGATTCCTTCGCATTTATGCCTTGTTCTGCACTCAAACTTATAAGATTTAAGGTGCGAAGCAGTTTTAATCCATATATTTTTCGTTTAGACAAAATGACAAAAACCTCGCAAGGCTGACGCCTTGTGAGGTTTTTTCGTGAAGTATTAACGGAAAGTATAGGATTAAAACCTATTAAATCCCTTATTTACGCTCCCCTTTCATAGGAGAGTTTAATTGTTATAAAATTACTGTTTTGCGCCGTTATCAAACATTTCAAGAACTTTAACACTTGCTGCGAAACAATCTGCAAGACACTCTTTATTGAGTTTTTCAGGTGTATCAAGGCGTGTATGATAAAAATCAGGAAGAGCGTGGTTAAGAGCTG
>JAZNJX010000111.1:0-7116 GCA_045578245.1 Candidatus Fimenecus sp.
GTTTGTTACTCTGTCACCACCCGGCATAAGCACATTTACACCTGCTCTTACTCTGTAAGCCTGGTCACGCATCTTAGGGAATTCCTGACTCTTTGAAGGACGCATCCACCAGTCAGTCATAACAACTCCGTCAAAGCCCCACTCTTCATGGAGAATTCTCTCACAGAGTTCATAGTTATAATGACCCCAAACACCATTAATCTTGTTATAAGATGTCATAATTGTATTTGGCTTAGCAGTCTTTACACAGATTTCAAAGCCTTTTAAGTAGATTTCACGTAATGCTCTTTCTGAAAGTCTTGAATCGTTACCGGTACGATTTACTTCCTGATTGTTACAAGCATAATGTTTAGGACAAGCACTACCGCCACAGGTCTGAATACCCTTAACTGCAGCTGCACCCATAAGACCTGTTACAACAGGGTCCTCTGAATAATATTCAAAGTTTCTGCCACAGAGATGGCTACGGTGAATATTCATACCAGGTGCTAAAAGGATATCACTGCCCTTTGCCTTTAATTCTTCACTGATTTTTGCATAAACTCTTTGGACAAGTTCAGTGTTGAATGTACTTGCAAGCGCAGTACCATTAGGAATAAGTGAACAATAAGAGAGAAGTCGGATACCTGAAGGTCCGTCAGTTGTAATCATTGGTGGAACACCCTTGTCACGAAGGCTCTGTAAGATACCACCCATAGCGCCTGCGTTACCCTTTGCACCCAAAGGCGAATCCATCTTGTAATCCCCTCGGGAAATTGCTTCTAATTCATCAAGGCTCAACTGTGCCACAAAGTCTTCCATTGAAACTTTGCCATCTTCCACATCACTGAGTTTATATCCTTTGTCGCCTGTAATTGCTACACCTTCACCTATGTTGTCAAGTATAACCTGTTTAAGGTCATACTTACGGCAAGTAACAGGCTCTTTTTTAAGACCTTCTTCACTGTTTACATAACGGTCAAACTGTACTTGTGGTGCAGAACACTGCTTAAGTCTAAGAGTTGCAACAGTTTTTTCCTGATAATAACTCCACTTCTTTTCTGCACTACGCACATCACTACCTACATAGAGAGCGAATTCTCCCTTTTCCATGACATATGAATAAGCATATCCACTTACACCGCTATCGTCGTAGGAATAAAATCTTTCGATTGGCACAATGATTTCAAGACTTTCACTTTCATCTGGTTCAAGCACCTTTGTCTTGCCAAATGCAGCCAACTCCCTTGCAGGGTTGCCGAGCTTTCCACATGGTTTTGAAACATAAACCTGAACTGCTTCCTTGCCTGCACATTCTCCGATGTTTTTAACAGTGCATTTTACAACTACATTTTCTTCTGTCTGTTCTGCACTATCGAAATCAATCTTGAATTTTGTGTATGACAAACCATAGCCGAATGGATAAATTACTGCATCCTTATTGAATGTTTCAAACCAACGATAACCAACATAAATGTCTTCTTCATATATATTTGCATCACGATTACCAAAGTTTGCAGAAGATGAGTAGTCTTCATATCTCTTTGCGATTGTATCGGTAAGCTTACCACTTGGTGTAACTTTTCCGCAAAGGAGGTCTGCAACAGCATTACCGCTTTCCATACCACCCTGCCAGACAATCATAACAGCACCGATTTTGTTGCCGAATTCACGAAGCCAACTCATATCCATAACAGAGCCGATATTGAGAAGAATTGTAACATTATCAAACTGTTCACAGATTCTGTGAAGCGCTGTTCTTTCTTCATCAGTTACATAGAAGCTACCTTTTTCAAGCGTATTTTCTCTGTCTTCACCTGAGGAACGACCGATTACGAAAACTGCGTTATCACTGTTTTCCTTTGCTTTCTTAACAAGGTCAACAGTAAGTGGCATTTCAGGGTAAAATCTTGGCCAATGACCCCATACACCGTGGTCAATAGGATTTTCCTGGCACCATTTTTCGTATGTATCGGAAAGTTCTGTGTTAAGAACTAAATCATCACAGTTTTTAAGTCCTTCGATAAGATTCACGCCATAAGGTTTTTTAACGTCACCACCTGAACCGTAACCTGTATAGAACCAGTCGTTCTGCACTCTGCCAAAAACAGATACTTTTGTACCTTTCTTAAAAGGAAGAACCCCGTTATTTTCTAAAAGAATGGCAGTTTCACCTGCAGCCTCACGCAACACTTCAGGCATTCCGTCAGTGACCGTTACCTCACCTAATGCTTCAAGTGCTTCTTCCTGAGAAACATCTGCGCCTGCAATTTTCATACCTAATTTCATTACGCCAACAACAATTTTTTCTGTAAACTTTGACATGAATAAAATCCCCTTTTCTTTAATGGATTAATTCTAACATATAATAACTCTCTTTTCAACACAAATAAAAACATCTGCCTCAGTATAATGAGACAGATGTCAAATTCTAATTATTCTTTTTTCTTACGCTGTTGAAGGAGTATTACATAAACTGCTAATGTAATTACTATTACTACACACAGCACAATAACAAGTACAGCAGATTTATCACTTTCGCTCATTTCTTCGCCAAAGAGACCTGCCAAGCCATTCTTCTCGTCATTGTCATCCTTATCATTATCTGGCTTATTGATGTTATTATCAATCGGAGACTGAATTTCAGGCTCAATTGGTGTTATTGGCTGAGTAGGAGTCTCTATAGGATTTGTTATTGGCTCTGTTACCTCTTCATCAGGCCCCGAAGTTAACTTTGGTATTTGTTTAGTCTCAACTTCTTTACACACTTTACATATTCTTCTCTGCTCGCCTTCCATTAATAGAGTAGGCTCTCTTGTAACGCTCCATTTATCGAATTTATGTCCATTTGCAGGGATAGCTACCGGAGAACTACTCTCGAAAGGACAATCCTTACATTTACCTACAGCTAAACCAGGTTCAGTACAAGTAGGTTGTTTTTTTATGGATGAGTCAGCAAAGTTATGTGGTTTTACAGGAACTGTTGAAGATTCACCTTCCTGACCGCACACAGTACAAACTTTAACCTGTGTACCAGTTGCTGTACAAGTAGGCTCTTTTGTTATCTTTGTATCATCAAATCTGTGTCCGGTTGCATCAATAGATTTAATTTCTTCCGAACCACATTTTGTACATGTCTTGGTTTGAGCACCAGGTTCAGTACAAGTAGGCTGTTTAATCTCAGGTTCGCCAAAAGTATGAGCAAGCATTGGAATTTCCTTTTCCTCTGTGTGCCCACAAGGACAAGTAAGCTTCATATTTCCTTTTTCTGTACATGATGCGACTTTTACAGTCTCCGAAGTCATATTGGCATGAGCACAAGGCTTGAAATAAAGGTTTGTTGAACCTACAGATACTGCTTCAGATACCTCGCCGTTTAATCTCTTACCACTAACCCCACTAATTGAGATTGTTGCATCACCTTTAAGAACCTTAAACTGCATACTTACAAGCTGTCCACCAGCAGCAACTGCTTCCGTGCTTTTACCAGAAAAAGAAACAGAGCCTGCAGCTTCTGTAGCACTTGCAGTAGCAAAAACACCAGATGCCTTAGCTGAGCCAGCAACAAGTTCAAAATGGGTTGTTGGATATGTAACCTTAAAATTAAGTTCTGTAAGATTTGAATTAGCAGAAAGAGTAACATAAACAGTAACTGTATCGCCTACAGTAACATTCGTTGTGCTTGCGCCAACAGAAACTTTAGGTGCATCCGCAAAACAAGGCACAGCGGTCAATGCTAAAATCAAGACTGCTATTAAGCAAACAAAAAACTTTTTCATAATTATCACTCCTGATAAAGTAACATATATTAATTATACCAATAAAACAAGTTTTGTCAATTGTATCTATGGGGATAATACGTCTTTTTACAATCATTTCCAGAATAATAATTAAGCAAGGTTTTCCCGAGAATTCTTGTGTCTCTTTCCATCTCCTTAAAAGTAATAATGATGCTGTTAAGCTCAAAAAGGGCTACTCCACAGCAAGTTTTCCGTTCTGCAATAAAGGCATCTATAATCACCTTTAAATCGTCTGCTTGCTTTAGGTATTCTTCTCCTAACTGATATAAAGTCATTATTGCCTCCTTTTTTCGTCGAACATTTGTTCTGTGTATAGAGTATAATATCACTTTTTATTGCTATATACAATAAACAAAACAAAAAACAGTCCGTTTTTCAGGACTGTTTTTTAAATTTATACTTGATTTTTTATTTTTTATGTTTTTTTGATTGTTTTTGCTCTGCATTTTGGACATGTAATCTCTATTTTGCCTCTACCCTTAGGAACTCGCAAAACAGTTTTACATTCCTTACACTTAAAATACTTATGTGTATTCTTATCTCGGATTTTATTTCCAAGGAGTTTAAGTTCCGCCTTTGGCTTTTCACTCCATCTTAAGTACCAGTAAAGCTCTTTCCGTCTTGCCTCGTAGTTTTTTGACAATGAACGATACAAACCATACAGAATCAAAAGCCAGCCTATAAAATACATAAATCTGAGATGTCTGAAATTCCCAAAAACAGAAAGCACAAGTCCTGCCACAGACAAAAACAATGTAAACTGGTCATTGCCATATCGACCAACCATAAACTGCTGTATCTTAATAGAAATTCTTTGCATAACCTCTCTAAGTCTTTGTGAAAAATTCATTTTTTCATCTTCCTTTGAATAAATTACAGATATATTATACCACAATTATTTGGAAAAGATTACCTGAATTTTAATAAAGTGTAAAAAGAGGGGCAAGAATCAGTTTGCTTTCTTTATCTGATTGAGCTTCGCGTTAAGCTCTAAAAGCTCTTCCTTATTCATCTTAAGGCCTGTCATACCAAGCATGCCGATAAGACGAAGAACAGTAAAGCCACCCATCATCTGCATAATACCCTCGTTCATTTCGAAACCACCTTCACCTGCGCTCTGCTTTGCAGCTTCAGCGATTGGTCCCATAATCTGTCCGAAGAGTGCCTGACCAGCAGGTACCATAAGAAGTTCACTCATCTTTGAATTAAGTGAAAGATAACCATCAACCTCTGTTACATCAAACCAGTTGAGAATAGCACCCTTTTCTTTAAGTCTGTAGTCCTCATTGAAGGTATCAACCTTGCGAATCTGGCTTTCGTCACCCACTTCGCCTGCAATCGCCTGAATTCTTGTTACTCCATTATTAGGAACATTGAAATAGAAGAAGTGATTTTCACTTGTCTGTCTTTCAAGGAGTTCGCCATTTACATAAAGTTCAATTTCAGGCTGATTTGAATAAACAGTAACCTTTGTTACATCTTCAACACGGTCAACATAGCGTTTGCCACAAATATGAACAAATGGGTCATCAGAAAGCCATGCTTTATAAGCATAAAAAGAGTCTTTCTTATATTTACGGTCAAAAGTCATAAGTCCTTTATGATTCTGTCCGTTTTCGCCACCTTCTGCACGAGCATCAGCACCAAAGTCAAACATATTCCAGACATGAGTTGCCCAGATATATTTTCTTGTGAACAACTGCTTGATAAGTTCTTCGTGATAATATGCCTGGTATTCTTCTGTGTAATCGCCCTGCTGTGGGTTTGATGTATGCCAATTAAGAGCTTCACAACCATATTCACTCATACCAACTGGAATATCAGGGAATTTAGCATGGAAATTATCAAACCAAGGACCATTCATGCTTGTATCCCCACCATACCAACCGAAATAGTGGTTATGGGAAAATTCATCAGGAATCTGAATATATGGGTCGTCAAGACTGCACATTGAAACAACTGCAATAGTTGTAAGCCTTGTTTTATCCATCTCGTGACAAAGGTCATTGAGGATTTTGTGGTTTTCAATAAGGTCATCATCCGAGCCATTCATTGAAATTTCGTTTGAAAGTCCCCATACAACAATTGATGGATGGTTATAATTCTGTACAATGAGTTCCTTCATCTGTGAAATTGTGTTTTCACGGCCTGTTGGCATATGCTTTGAAATATATGGAATTTCTGCCCAGATTACCATACCGTATTCATCACAAAGGTCATAGAAATACTGGTCATGCTGATAGTGAGCAAGACGGATTGTATTTGCACCCATCTCATAGATGAAATCCATATCTTCCTTGTGGTGTTCAGGAAGAAGAGCATTACCAAAGCCCCATCTGTCCTGATGACGGGATACACCACGAAGAGGATATTCTTCACCATTGAGAATAAATCCTCTTTCAGGGTCAATCTGGAATGTACGGCAACCGAATTTTGCAGAAATATTATCGAGAACATCGTCACCATTCACAAGCTCAATTTCTGCTGTATAAAGGTATGGATTTTTTCTGCCGTTCCAGAGTGTAACATCTTTGATTTCAAGAGTGATTTCACCCTCTGTAGATTTCCCTGCAGCAACAGCCTTGCCAGCCTTATTCCTGATTACATAGTTGACAGACTGTCCATCTTTTTTATTGGTAATAAACGTCTTAATTTCAACAACTGCGTCGGAGCCCTTTACAACAGGTGTAATCTGAACACCGGGACCACCATAATAATCAAGGTCAAAGTGACTTTCGTTAACTGCAATAATATTTACATTTCTGTAAAGACCACCATAGAAGGTAAAATCAGCCATCTGTGGATAAACTGTTTCATTTGCTGAATTATCAACTGTAATAGCAAGCTTGTTGCCTTTTGCTAATTCTTCTGTAATATCAACTCTCCAAGTGCTGTAACCGCCATCGTGAGAAGCTAATTTATTACCATTCATATATACAGTTGCAGATGAGTTTGCACCATTAATTTCAAGGTAATACTTGTCTGCAGTCGGAATTTCTTCCATATCGATTTCTTTATAATAACAACAAGTGCCACGATAATAGTCGTTGCCACCATCTTGTCCATCAATAGCATTCCAACAATGTGGGACATTGATAAAATCCCAATCAGCAGGAACTGCTGCAGGAACTTCATTCACACCTTTACGAAACGACCATTTGTGATTTAAATCAATAATTTTTCTCATACTTTTTACTCCTTATAAAATTATAAAAGGCGAGAGTAAACAACCCCCGCCCAACCAATTTGCATTTAATTACTTATTAACTGAAACATCTGCTTTTGCATGTCTTTCTGCAAGTTCCGCTTGCATTTGAGCAAGTGTTTTCTTATCAAG
>JAZNJX010000112.1:0-3391 GCA_045578245.1 Candidatus Fimenecus sp.
ATATCGCCTGATAATATTTTTGCAGATACATCGTGAAAATACTTCCATAAATCTGCATCATATGAACTATCAGGAGGACACGGGCTAACCATAATTTCGGTCCAGTCAATCACATCATCAGTTATTTTGTGAATGTCTGTCGCAACCGTCTTTGTTACCGGTTTGGAAATAGGCTCGTCATAAGATGTATCATATTGAACTTCGGGTTCGTTATAATCAGGTGTAGCAATGGGTTCAGACACAGGTTCATAATATGTTGGGGTTTCATTTCGAGGTTGCCTTTGATTACGAGGTGTTCTATTTTTGTTCTCTGTTGTAACATACGATATTCCTGTTCCCGGAATCCCTACACTCGTTGTTACTCTCCCGCTTGAATGAAAGGTTTTTCTAAAACCGGGTACACCAGTACTTACTGACATTCCATTTTTTCCGAAATTGAGCTTTACACCAGGAATGATTGATATACTTTTCCTAAATCTTAATCCCATAATTAGCTTTCAATCCCTTCGATGCAATTTTTACTAAACTCTTCGGCAATACTAACATTTGAACATTGAATTTCAATATTCAAACCTTCTGTTGAAGTTATTAAAATCGCAGCATATAGACAAATTGGCAATTGTCTGTTATTGCTGTATCTTCTATCAGGAGAACCGTTTTTATTTACATATTGCCATGTGTAACTTAAGATTTGAGAATCTCTCGGAACACCTTCACTTTCAATAAATCTGGTTCCGTTTACATTGATATGTAAATTTTCGTATGAAACAACACCAACATTATTTTTTCTGATAACTAACATTTTATCAGGAAGCATAATGAGTTTTTCTTTTTTCAAAGGAATTACTACACATGTAACATTTGTTTTTATATAATACGGGAGCTTATTAGTAAACTTAAGACTATTTCTGTTAATGTTACGACCTGCACCAGCATTCACTTTTCTATTAGAAACAGTTGCTTGTTGTGTAATCTGCCACATTTTATGGCACTGATTAAGCGACATCCATGTTGATGTTCTGTTATTATAGTGTTCTTCGCTTTCAGCATCCATTTCGTATTCAAGATCCACGATTCCCTTTGCCTTTAAGAAGATTTTGCCGGATATGCCTGCAACCGTGAGAATAAAGAAAACCGGAAACGCAAATGCTGCAAGTGTACACCACAGAAAAATATTAAACATTCTGTTCAGTTTTATTGTTTTGGTGATTTGTTCAATAATTGTTGAATATTCAGCGGCCTGAAAATTGTTAATTTCTGCACTATCTATATCAACCATAACATCTTGTGGTTGTGTAACAGGGGGATTATTTGATTGGCCTTGGTTTGTTCTTCTGCGACCATTTCCGCTTTCATCAACCCACGAAATTCCGGTACCTGGAATACTATATGTTTTTCTGGTTCTGCCGGATGCAGTTTTAGTTACTCTAAAACCTTTCACGCCCCAACTATAACCAACACCTGATTTGCTTAGATTAATTCTAAAACCGCCACCTAAATTAATGCTTTTTCTATACCTAAATCCCATTAAAATCACCTCATCTATCAATAATTACTATACTTTTATCATCTGTTGAACCACTTGCTTTTGCAAGATTTATTATTTCCTCACAAGTCTGCAATGGAGATACATTTTCATCATTTAAGATATCCTCCATTTCATCAATGGAAACATATTCATGCACACCATCACTTGTTAAAACGATTCTTTTAGCATTTAAGAGAGCTTCATTGCTTTCTTCAAAGACCAAAGAATTTATAAGTGCAGGATTTCCTCCGCCAAAACAAGCTGTTATTTCATTTCGTCTGTCATAGTTTTCAGCTTCCTTTTTTGAAAGCTTACCCGTTTTCACAAGCCAGTTTACACTTGTATGGTCTTCTGTTATCTGTTTTATATAACTTCCCTGAAAAACATATATGCGAGTGTTGCCAATATGAAAGCTGCTTGCTTTTTCATCGCTTATACAAACACCTGACAAGGTTGTTGCCATACCACTATAATTCGCATTTTCAGTTGACTTCGTCAATAATTGAGAGTTGATATCAACCAAGTCATTTTTACCTGACGGAACAATGTTTTTAAGTTTTACACAGACAAATGACGATGCAACAGTTCCGGCGTTGTTTCCACCAACACCATCAGCAACACATATTTTCAATTTGCCATCACATTCTGCCTCAAAAGTTCCGGTAGAAACGATAGTGTCATTGATAAGAATTCTGTCTTCATTCTCGATATGTTCACCTTTTTCAGTCATTGCATATATCTTCGTCATACAACAACCTCACAATCCATTTCCGTTGGTGTTTTCTCAGAATCAATGCTCTTTATATTAAGTTTAGTATTTTCTCCTATTTTGTTATCAAACAAATATCTTGAAAGCGGATTTATCAGCATACTTTCAACAATATTTCCGATACCACGAGCACCATTTTGAAGGTTCTGCAATGATTCTTCCAACAGTGTAGCCATAGCTGTATCTGAGATTTCCAATGTAATCTTTTTCTCGGATGCAAGATTTCTGATAATCTTTTTAACCTGAGATTCAAGAATAAGTTTCGCAACATCAGGTCTTATGTAGTCAAATACAACGATATTCTCACCAATACGATTTAAAATTTCAGGTCTGCCTAATTCCAATTTGAAATAATCTTCAATGGCAGAACGAACTCTTTTCTGTATTGTAGTGTAGTCCATAGAACTATTTACATTTTCTGTACGAACACCAGTAACATCTCTTGTGTAAATACCAAGGTTACTTGTGAAGATGATTATACATTCTGAGAAATAAACTGTATTGCCCTGACCATCGGTCATTCTACCATCTTCAAGAATTTGCAGGAATTTATCAAGTATAGACGGATGGGCTTTTTCTATTTCATCAAACAACAATATAGAAAATGGGTTTTCTTTAACTGCATTGGTAAGTTGACCACCGGCTTCATAACCTACATATCCAGGAGGCGCTCCAAGAAGTTTTTGATCAGAATGACTTTGACCGTATTCACTCATATCAAATCTGATACAACAGCTTTCATCACCAAAAAGTTTCTCAGCTAAGGTTTTAGCAGTTTCTGTTTTACCTGTACCGGTTGGACCTGCAAAGAAAAGAACACCCTTTGGTTTGCTCTGTGATGAATGCTGCAATCCTGACATACCTGTCATAGCACGCTTTACAACATCCAAAGTTTTAGTGATTGCACCATCCTGACCTTTTACTCTCTTTCTGAAATCTTCCTCTGCATTTACAAACTCTTCTGTTTCAAGTTTGTTCCACGGATTTTCTTTGATGCCGTACTTATACAAGTCTATAACATCACACATCTTGTTCATATGTATGCCTTCGTTTTTGCATAACTTACGAAGTCCGTTAAGCTCTGTAAAACTAAA
>JAZNJX010000113.1:0-38380 GCA_045578245.1 Candidatus Fimenecus sp.
GCTGGTTTCCGTCTTGACCTTGCTGGTTCTGACCATTACTATGGTTTCAAAGCAGACCTTATCTGTTTTTGTAAAGCTCTTGCAAGTGGCTACAACATGTCAGCACTTTGTGGTGGCGAACATATGAAAGCTACTGTTTCAGGTATTACATACACAGGTTCATACTGGATGAGCTCTGTTCCGTTTGCAGCTTGTATCGCTTGTATCAACAAGATGAAGGCTCTTGACACACCAACAATGTTCCGTCGTCTTGGTAAGATGGTTACTGATGGTTTCAAGGCAGAAGGTGCTGAACACGGATTTGACCTTCGTGTTTCCGGTGTACCAGCACTCTTCTATTTAAGAATTGCTAACGATGACAACCTTATGCTCCATCAGGAATGGGTTGCAGAATGTGTTAACCGTGGTTTGTTCATTACATCTCACCACAACCACTTCATCAATGCTTCTCTTACAGAAGACGATATCAAGTTATCTATTGATATTGCTGAAGATGCATTTGCAGCAGTTGCAAAAAATCACCCTGAACTCAGATAATTAAACAAATCATAGTGAAGTGGGGACTTCACTTCTAATAAAATTTTCTTGGAGGGAAAATTATGGCTAATTTATCAAAAGCAGAATGGCTTGCACTCGAAAAGAAAGCCCTTGAACTCCGTAAACTTTGCGTACAGACAACTGTATGGGCAGGTAGCGGACATTTCGGTGGCGGTATGAGTGTTATGGACCTTCTCACAGTTCTTTATCACAAGTATCTCAACATTAAGGTTGACGACCCAAAATGGGATGACCGTGACAGATTTATTCTTTCAAAAGGTCACGCAGCAATCGCTTATGCTCCTGTGCTTTGCGACAAGGGCTTCAACGATGTTGAAATGCTTAAATCATTCAACCTTTCAGGTTCAAAGATGGGCATGCACCTTGACTCAAACAAAGTTGTAGGCGTTGATGCTTCAACAGGTTCTCTTGGTCACGGTCCATCCATCGCAGCAGGTACTGCACTTGCAGCAAGACTTCAGAACAAGGATTTCCTTACATATGTAGTTACAGGTGACGGTGAGCTTGGCGAAGGTTCATGCTGGGAAGGCTTTATGACAATGAATCACTACAACCTTTCTAACTGTATCGTATTCATTGACCGTAACCACAACATGATTGACGGTAACACAGAAGATGTTATGAAGCTTGAGCCACTTGCTGACAAAATGACAGCATTCGGTTTCAACACAATCGTTGTTGACGGTAACAACATCGGTGAGCTTTGTGATGCTATTGATGTTGCAATCCAGCGAGCAAAAGAGCCTCAGGCTCCTACATGTATTCTTATGGATACAAAGAAAGGTGCCGGTATCAAGTCAATTGAAGGCGACTATACATGGCACTATGGCGCAATCGACGATGCAATGTTTGAAAAGTTCAATAACGAACTCGACAGCGACTATGCAGTTCGTGTTGCAAGAGCAGAAAAGGAGGGTAAATAATTATGGCAGGCGGATTTGTTTATACAGCAGTTGACCAAACTGCACTTTCTACAGCAGAAATTTACGGTAAGGCACTTGCCGACATTATTTTAAAAGACCCCAAGGTTGTTGCTATTACTGCTGACCTTGCAAAATCAACAAAGCTTGGTGACGTTTTAAAGGTTTGTCCTGAAAGAGTTATCAACGTTGGTATCGCAGAACAGGATATGTTCGGTGTTGCAGCAGGTATGGCAAGAGCAGGTATGATTCCATTCCTTTCAGGCTTCTCTGCATTCACATCAATGCGTGCTTGCGACCAACTTCACACAGACATCTGCTATCAGAATGTAAATGCAAAGATTATTGCTACTCATTCAGGTACATCATTCGGTCAGGCAGGTTCAACTCACCACGCTATTACTGACCTTGCAATTACAAGAGCAATGCCAAACCTTACAGTTATCGTTCCTGCTGACGGTTTTGAAACAGCAAACGCAGTTAACGCTGCTTATGATAACTTTGGTCCTTACTACATCCGTATCAACCGTGGTTTTGACCGTGTTCTTTATGAAAACCAGGATTACGGCTTTGAAGTAGGTAAGGCAGTTGAAGTTCACGAAGGTACAGATATCACAGTTATTGCTTGTGGTTCTTGCGTATTCCAGGCTCGTGAAGCTGCTAAATTCCTTAAGAATGCTGACGGACTCAGTGTTCGTGTTCTTAATATGCATACAATCAGCCCAATCGACGTTGAGGCTATCCAGAAAGCAATTTCTGAAACAAGAAGAATCATCACAGTTGAAGACCATCTCGTAACTGGCGGTCTTGGCTCAGCAGTTGCTGAAGTTATGGCTCAGTACGGTAAAGGTTGTGCATTCAAGATGCTCGGCCATAAGAGCTTCGCTATGATTGGTCTTCACTTAGATATCATGTCAGATGCAGGCATTGATGCTAACGGCATTATCGCTGCAGTTCGTGAAACAATGAACGCAGACTTTGAAGAAGACGACAACTGGGACGACGAAGTATAATTAGCTTTGTTGTTCAGAAAGAGAGTTGATAATATGCACGAACAAAAAGAACTTTATGCATCAAAAATATTTTTCAATGCTGCATTGCCACTTTTGAAAGTTATTGCTACTGATGTTCCATCTCTCAAGGCTAAGTTCGACAAGCTCACTACTGTTTTACAGGTTAGTGCACTTGACCCTGAAGCTCCAGGTGGCAAATATGCAACACATTTTATCATCACAGAGGGCGAATGGGAAACAAAGCTTAACGCTGCCCATGAAGCTCCTGATGTTGAACTTGAATTCAAAACTATTGAAGCAATGAACGCATTCTTCAAGGGCAAAATTGGTCCAAAGACTCTTCCAAAAATGAAGGGTGTTATTAAGAATTTTCCTGCATTCACAGCAATGCTTATGACACTTCTTAAGCTTTCTGACCTTACAGGTGCTACACAGCCACCAAAGGATGAAGAAACAAAACAGCTTATGGTTAAATGCTTCTTCTATCTTCTTTCAAGTGGTATCAGTCAGCTTAACAAGATGGGTCATACAGAAATCAAAGACTGGACGTCAAAGAGCCCTGACCGTGTTTACGCATTTGCAGTTGACGGTCATCCAGAAGTATCTGCTTTCATCCGTATTAAGGCTGGTAAATCAAGGGCTGGTCGTGGCGAATATAAGAGAGCAATGCCTTTCTTCACACTTCGTTTCAACAACCTTGATTCAGCACTCGGCATCCTTTTAAGCATCGATGATATGCTTGAAGCAACAAAAGCAGGACGTCTTATTATGGATGGTGGTCCTGAATTCGGTGCTCAGCTCGGCGGATTTATGCTTGAAGTTGGCGACTTGGCTAAATAAGATTTTTACACATAAAGAAAACCACGGTTTTTACACCGTGGTTTTTTGTTGTATTTATTTGTTTTGCGGGCATGGAAATCCGCCACCACGCGACTCTTAATTCATTATTTTTCTGTCTTTTTCTCACGAACAAGCCCTATTATGTGATAAAAACTCATCCCGATTGATGCTGTAACACCTGTGTTCATAAAACTATATAGCCAATCGAACCAATCTTCATTAATATACGGCAAAAATGTAGTAAGGAATATACAGCTTATACATATCATTAATACAACCAAGCTTAACACCAATAAAGTTTTTCTTTTTATTATTGTTAAATTTGAAACATCCTTCATATAAACAACGTTAAGAATAGTCATAACGACTATAAAAATAGCACTTGCAATGTGTAATATGCCCATTCTAAAGCCTGTACCAAGATATAATTCCATCAATAAATAAATTATCCACGAGCACCAATACCAAGCGTGTTTCTTCACATTGAAACAAACGACTGTGCAAAGTAATAAAGGAATACACAAATAAAGTGCCATAGGTGCTGTTACCAACAAAATAAGTGCACTTAATAGTGTAACTCCCAAAAACACAAAACCTGCCACTTTATTTGGTGTTATTGTTGATTTTTGTTTTTCTACTAATACTATATTCCTTTCAATCTTTTCTCTGCCTGTCAGTTCATCAAGTGATATTTCAAAAATGTCACAAAGTTTTATCAGTTTTTCCAAATCTGGAACTGCCATATTGTTTTCCCATTTTGAAACAGACTGACGGGAAACATCAAGTGCATCTGCCAAATCGCCTTGAGATAAGTTTTTTTCATTTCTAAATTCATAAATCCTTTCACCGAGATTCATTAAATCCCCTCCTTTTGTGTCTAAATTCTATCACAAAAATCCCCTCAAATCCACCAACTCGCCTTTAAAATTTAGCAACTGACAGTTGCACATAGAAAAAGCCCGGTGAAAACCGAGCTTTTTGCTTTATATTCTTTTAATTTTATTTGTAAAGTGGGCCATAAGTCTGACATGCTCTGTAGTCTGCTGCTTGAGCATCTTCTGTGCCAAATGCTGCCCAAGAATGTGGACGGAAAATCTTATCATCGTCAACATTGTGCATATTTACAGGAATACGAAGCATTGACGCCATTGTGATAATGTCAGCACCAACGTGGCCGTAAACTGTAACACCGTGGTTAGCACCCCAGTTAGCCATTACGCTATAAACATCCTTGAATGCACCCTTGCCTGTAAGAGTTGGTGCAAACCAAGTTGTTGGCCATGTTGGGTCAGTTCTCCAGTCAATCTTATCGTGAACTTCATCAGGAAGGTCAGCTGTATATCCTTCTGCAATCTGAATAACAGGACCAATACCATCGATGATATTTACACGAAGCATTGTAACTGGCATTTCAGCCTTACAACGGAAGTGGCTTGAGAATCCGCCGCCTCTGAAGTATTCATAGTTAGCTCTTCTCCAGTCAGTTGCTTCAAGACATGCTTTAATATCAGCATCTGTCATTTTCCAATATGGTTTCATGCAACCTTCGCCATTTTCGTTCTTTGCAGCACCACTACCATCAAGAGCAGTTGCACCTGAGTTAATAAGATGGATAAATCCATCCTTTGCTTTACCTTCAGGACGTTTACCAGTAACTCTTTCACAAGCTTCTGGACTCCAATATGTACGAACATCATGGAAACAAGGTGCAACACCAGTAAGAAGTGTACCAATCATCATTGAAACACCATTAAGTGTGTCGTTTTCTGTTGCGAATGGTACAGGAGCTTTTGGACCATTCCAGTCAAATGTTGAAGCCATAATAGCCTCTGTAAAGTCAGCATTAGGAAGCCAGTCTGTCCAGTTTCTCTGTCCCTGGAAACCACCTGCAACTGCATTCTTACCGAGTGCTTCTTCGTGCCAACCAAGGTCATCAAGTTTCTTGTTACCAAAAAGGATATCCTTAACGATAATTGAGAATTTAGCGATGAATTCCCAATCCTTATCAGGAGCAATAACCTTTGATTTTGTAATGATTTCAGGTAAGTTCTTACCTGCATTTACGTCGAAATCTTCACGGCAGTTTTCCTTAATCCAGTTGTATGCTCTTTCATATTCGTCTTTGTCATAGATTTCAAGAGTAATACGACGAAGAATTTCTGTAAGGTCAACCCATTCAGGACGGATACCAAAATATTTCTGGAACATTTCAGCATCACAGTAGCTACCTGCGATACCCATTGAGATACCACCAAGGTTAACATATGCCTTATTTTTCATCCAACCGACTGCAACTGCACAACGAGCAAAACGAAGGATTTTTTCCGCAACATCTTCAGGAATTGAAGTGTCTGTCATATCCTGAACATCATGTCCGTAGATTGAGAATGCAGGAAGTCCTTTCTGTGCGTGAGCAGCCATAACTGCAGCAAGATATACTGCACCTGGACGCTCTGTACCATTAAAGCCCCAAACAGCTTTGATTGTGTTAGGGTCCATATCAAATGTTTCTGAGCCATAGCACCAGCAAGGTGTAACCGAAAGAGTTGCAACAACGTTTTCAGTTGCAAACTGGTCTGCACATTTTGCAGCCTCTGCACCACCACCGATAGTTGTGTCACTAATTACACATTGTACAGGTGTACCATCAGGATATTTAAGATTTTCTTCAATGAGTTTCTTTGCTGAGTTAGCCATACCCATTGTCTGTACTTCAAGACTTTCACGAACGCCGCCCCAACGGCCGTCAATTACAGGTCTGATACCAATTTTAGGATATAACATTTATTTTTCCTCCCTATTTAATAATTCTTTATAAATCTTATATGCCCCGTCCCAATCATTATTTCTCTGTGGCATATATTTTTTTGTTTTTTCGGTTTTCGCTATGAGCTTTCTTCCCTCGTCAACACTTTCGATTTCACCAAGTGCTTTAAGCTGAAGAATAATATTACCAAGGGCAGTTGCTTCAATAGGTCCTGCCACAACAGGAATATTTATACTGTTTGCAGCCATTTCACAAAGGAATCCGTCCTTTGTACCACCACCCAAGATGTTAAGCACACCAAATTTCTTTCCCGTGCACTCTGAAATCTGCTCAAGAGCGTAACGATATTTAAGTGCAAGGCTTTCGTAAATGCAACGAACGATTTCACCAACGGTTTCAGGGATTTCCTGACCTGTTTTTTCACAGTATTTGCGAATTTTATTAGGCAAATCACCGTGTGCAGAAAGCATTGGTGCGTCGGGGTCAACAAAGCATTTAAATGGTTTTGCATCTCTTGCCATCATTTCAAGGTCGTTGTAACTATATTTCTGTCCCTGCTTTGCCAAATCCCTGCGAGTTTCCTGAATAAGCCACAAACCGCTGATATTTTTAAGGTAATTCACCTTACCGTTTGCACCCATTTCATTGGACAACTCTTTTTGATTGCTTTCAAGAGTAAGCATAGGCTCATCCAATTCGCAACCGATAAGTGACCATGTACCACAGGATAAAAACGCAGCATTTTCGTCAGTAACGCTCATGGCAGCAACTGCACATTGAGTGTCATGACCTGCAACGGAAATTACTTTAATTCCTTTATATTCACCATTTACGGTTGCACTATCAACTAATTCAGGGAAAAGCTTTTCATCTATTTCAAAGGTGTTCAGCACATCTTTATCCCATGTTTTTGTTGAAGGATTCAATATCTGTGATGTGGATGCAATACTCATTTCACAAACCTTGTTACCGGTAAGCATATATGCGAATAAATCAGGCATAAAGAGTAATCTGTCTGCCTTTTTTAAATTATCATCAACAGTCAACTGAAAAAGAGTGTTGATGTTCATAATCTGATTTCCTGTTGCAAGATAAAGAGAGTCTAAATCCATCTTTTCACTTGCTTTTTCAACAGTGTTTTCAGTTCTTGCATCTCTGTAATGGAATGGCAAGTGGATTAAATTGCCGTCCTTATCAAGAAGTCCGTAATCAACACCCCATGTATCAAATGCAAGTGCATCAACCTGACCTGCTTTGTGGATTGCCTTGTCAATTTCACCCTTAATCATATCTACATCATGGCAGACATGACCATCAACAGTTACCGGAATATTGTCAAAACGATGAATTTCCTCATAGGAAATCTTTTCACCGTCATAAAAAGCTTTTATTGCTCTGCCACTTGATGCACCAAAGTCAAATGCTAAAACAGTTTTCATTTTACAACACCCTTTTTAAGAAGAATGTTCGCATAAATTGCCTTTTCGCCTGTTGCGATAATGAGATATGCTTTTGATGCTCTTTCATAGAAAGCAAATCTTTCAATATACTCAATATCGTGATGTTCAGGCTCGTATTTATTGAGAACTTTCTCATATTCTTCCCAGATTGGTGGAGTTGGGCAAGTATCACCTTTTACAATCTCCATAAGTCCAACCGGCTTTTCTACATATGTATCAAGAGGAAGAAGCTGCATAATTGCATCAAGAATTTCAGGCACTCCGTGACCGTCAGCACGGATTACGATTGCATTCTTCCCGTAACTGTGGCAAGGGAAATTACCATCAGCAATAACAAGTTCATCACCATGTCCCATCTCGGCAAGTGCCTTTAAAAGTTCAGGTGAAAGTACTGGGGAAATACCTTTTAACATAAATACTCCTCCTTAGTCCTTCTTATGAAGCAACTGGTCATCAGGATTAAACACTTTATAACCAGGATGACGACCTGTAATTCTGTAATAGCTTCTCAAATCGATAAGCTTCTGAACATTTTCGTCACTGATATCACAGCTACCACCAAGAATAACTGCGTTAATAGTAATCTTTGCCCAAAGTTCAAGGCTTTCCATTCTGTAAAATGCTGTAAGGACATCACTACCAACTGCAAGAGCACCGTGGTTTGTAAGAAGCATTACATCATGCTCTTCAAGATATGGTTCAATTGCTGCAGGAACTTCTGCTGTTGAAGGTGTACCATAAGGTGTAAGAGGTACTGCACCGATTGCAGCAACGTCTTCAATCATGTTGTACATGTCCATTGGCTTATGAGCAACGGCAAAACCTGTTGCTCCGGGTGGATGTGCATGGATTACGCTGAACACATCTTCTCTCTTTTCATAGCATTTAAGATGCATTTTAATTTCACTTGATGGACGATATCCCTCATTTGCTTCAAGAATATTTCCGTCCATATCAAGAACTACTAACTTTTCAGGTGTAATGAATGATTTACTGATACCTGTTGGAGTTGCGATAACTCTGCCATCCTCGAGACGAGCACTTACGTTACCGTCGTTGGCAGCAACCCAACCTAACTGCCACATTTTGTGACATACATCACATATTTGCAATTTAATTTCCTCAATATTTTGCATGAGTATAACCTCCCTATTGTAAATACAAAAATTTCTATTTATATTATACTATTTTTATGATATAATTCAAGAGTAATATTTGCGTGAAAGGTGAAATCTTTATGAATACAAAAAGGCGAATAGATTTCACAATTGAAGAACGAAACAATGGTGAAAAGGTCTGGGAAATCCTAAAAAATGAGATGCAGGTTTCTTCCCGATTAATCACTAAGTTAAAGCATGACCCTGAGGGGATTATGCTTAATAATGAACATATAAGAACTGTGGACTTTGTAAAAGCAGGTGATATTCTTTCAATTACTGTCCCTGCAGATATGGAAGAAAAAACTGCTGCAGTTCAACCACTCCCCTATCCTTTAAAAGTCTTTTACGAAGATGATGATTTGCTTATTGTGGACAAACCTGCGGGACTTCCTTTACATCCGTCACACAACCATCAGGGAGACACCCTTGCAAACGCCGTGGCTTACCACCTTGAAAAACAAGGAAAATCCGCTGTTTTCCGTTCTATTGGCAGACTCGACAGAGGTACATCTGGACTTGTTGTGTGTGGACTTAACAGATTTGTCACCGCTATTCTTAACGGCAAGATTTATAAAGAATATATGGCAGTATCTGACGGCGTTTACGAAGGCGAGGGAATTATTGACCGACCAATTTATCGTCCCGACCCTATAAAAACATTCCGTACTGTTGACGAAAGAGGCGAAACAGCAATTACCGAATGGAAAGCCCTTTCACATCATGATGGAAAGACATTGCTGCGAATCCATCTTTTAACAGGTCGTACTCATCAAATCCGAGTGCATTTTTCTTCACTCGGCACACCTCTTGTGGGCGATACCATGTATGGTACACCAAGAAATGATATTTCACGACAAGCATTACATTGCTGTTATTGTAAATTTACTCATCCGGTGACAAACGAGGTAATTGAAATAGAATCTCCTTTACCGGAAGATATTGCACAATTTGTAAAATAAACACACTTGATTAAAAAGGTCTTTTATGATAAAATAGTTACGAAATGGTTACAAAACAATTACAACCATTTCAGGGGTGAAGGAATGAACGAGATAAAAGATTACATTGTCTATCCCGACGATGTAAA
Source organism: Candidatus Fimenecus sp. (assembly GCA_045578245.1). GTDB lineage: Bacteria > Bacillota > Clostridia > Oscillospirales > Acutalibacteraceae > Fimenecus. The sequence continues at coordinate 9,806 of JAZNJX010000113.1, forward strand.
CATATATATACCTCCTACGATTCCTGCAAGGCAAAACATGTTTTATAAAAACCTTGTTTATGTTGCTTCTGCAGTTGTATCTAAAGTCTGCATCCGTGCAGGTAGTAAAATTGAGAAAATTAATATGAAAGGATTAAAACCACCATATATTGTTCTCTCTAATCACACACAATTTGTTGATTTTCTTGTTAGTTTTAGAGCATTACGAGCATATAGATTCAATAACATTGCTACTTTTGACGGTTTTGTCGGAATGGCTAAAATTATGGAGAAACTCGGTTGTGCTTGTCATCGCAAGTTTACAACAGACATCAGTCTTGTTCGTGCTGTACATAAAGTTCTTCACGAATATAAAGACATTCTCTACATGTATCCTGAAGCAAGATACACAAATATTGGAACTACATCTTTGATTCCCGACGTAGTTGCTAAACTTGTTAAAAAGAATAGAGTTCCGTTAGTCGTTGTGATTCATCACGGAAACTATCTTAACGCTCCTTTCTGGGATTTCCGTCAATACAGAAAAGTTCCTTTCAGAGCTACTATGAAACAAGTTCTCACTGCAGAACAAGTTCAGGAGATGTCTGTTGAGGAAATAAACGAAGTAATTCATCGTGAAATGGCTTACGATGATTACAAGTGGCAGAAAGAAAATAATATTCGCATTACTGAAGATTTCCGTGCCGACGGTCTTAACAAGGTTCTTTATAAATGTCCACACTGTATGGCAGAAGGTCAAACAGTAGGCAAAGGAATTCATCTCACCTGTGAAGCCTGTGGCAAAAAGTGGGAAATGACCGAGTTAGGTGAAATGAAAGCGCTTCAGGGTGAAACAGAGTTTTCACATATTCCTGACTGGTACGAATGGGAAAGAGAATGTGTCCGTAAAGAGCTTCTTGACGGTACATATAAGTTTGAAGACAATGTTCACATTCACTCATTGCCAGGTGTTGAGTTCATTGATTTGGGTGAGGGGAAAGTTACTCACGACTTTGAAAATGGATTTATTGTAACTGGTCATTATAATGGTCATGATTACAGAATTCAGCGTGCAACAAAATCTCTTTTCACTTTACACAACGAATTTTTATACAAGAAACTTGGTAAAACTGATGTTTTTGATGTTTCTGTAAAAAACGATTCATTCTATTGTATCCCTTCCAAGAAAGATGTTGTATTAAAACTTATGTTTGCAACAGAAGAAGCATTTAAAATCTATAACGAGAAATCTATAAAATAAAGCTATGGAAAATAAAAAAGTTTACTTTGAGGAAGTATGTTATCCCGACAGTGTTAAAAAGTATGACTTTTCAAAACCACCAATAAAGCAATCTCAAACTGCTTTATTGCTCACAAGACTATTTTCAAAGGTACTGCTTCCTCTCTTAAGAAAAGGTCACAAACTTGAAAAAATTAATATGGATGGGCTAAAGCCACCGTACATTTTACTTGCTAACCATATGCAGTTTATGGATTTTGCTATACTCTTTGATGCAATATACCCTGATAAATTTAATTTAGTTGCAGCAAACCATGTATATTATAAAGATTATGCCTTGTTGGAAAAACTGGGGTGTATGTGTACGAGGAAATTTATAACGGACATTAGTCTTGTACGACATTGCCTCAAGGTTTTGCAAAATTACGGCGATGTTTTTGCAATGTTTCCTGAAGCAAGATATACACCTGATGGCACCCAATCCGTCTTGCCCGAATCAATCGGAAAACTTGCAAAGAAAAACAAAGTCCCTGTTGTAATTCTCTTGAATCACGGCAACTTCCTCAATCAACCTTTCTGGTCACACTATAAATTCAGAAAAGTGCCTTTTTATGCAACTTTGAAGCAGGTCATCACTGCTGAAGATGTGCAAAAATTAAGCGTTGATGAGCTTAACGAGATTATTTATAAAGAATTTCAGTATGACGAATATAAATGGCAGAAAGACAACAATATCCGCATTACAGAAAAGTATCGTGCACATGGGTTGCATAAGATTTTGTATCAATGCCCACACTGTATGGCTGAGGGCAAAACTACAAGCAAGGGCTATTCTCTCACCTGTAACGAATGTGGAAAAACCTGGGAAATGACTGAATTAGGCGAACTTGTTGCTACAAGTGGAGAAACTGAATTTTCACATATTCCTGATTGGTATAAATGGCAAAGAGAAAATGTCCGTAAAGAACTTCTTAGTGGTACATATAAGTATTCCGACGAAGTTCAGGTATATGGATATCCTGGTGTTACAAAATATATTAATCTTGGAAAAGCAACTGTTACCCACGACCTTGAAAATGGTTTTATTGTAACAGGTCACTATAACGGCAAGGATTTCAGGATTTCCCGTCCACCAAAATCCCATTACAGTCTGCATATTGAATATGAATTTGGCCATTTAAAGGGTGTTGACTGTTTTGAAATACCAACAAAGCACGATTCCGTTTACTGTATTCCTACAAATGAATACATGGTCACAAAATTGGCTTTGGCAACAGAAGAAGCATATAAAATTGCAAATGAACAAAAATAAAACCCTACCACTCGGTAGGGTTATTTTTTATTTTCTACTGGATTTCACAAACTTTTCAACAAATCCAAAATGCGTACCTGTGAATATAAGTTTTAGTTCTTTGTGCTTTGAAATATCTTTCGGAAAATACAAGGTACTTCGTTTTTTTAGCGTTAGAACCTTACATTTCTGCAACACTTCTGCCACAAACTGTGAACAAAAATAGTGATTTTTTCGTTTCAGGGGTATTTTTAGAAAACACATTATTACACCAAGTGTTGAATATTTAAGCATTGTTTTTCTTGCTTTGTAATCGTGTACCATTTTCTTGACCTTTTCATACACCTCGTCGGTTACAATAATCTCATACAATGCACAAGGGAATGAAGCTCTGCCAGGCTTTTCATATCTTGTAATGCTTTCTACAAGATAACCTTTACTTACAAAGGTATAAAAGGTATCCATATCCTCCTCAAGTCCCACTGATGTGTGAGTATATGGAAACCGTGTACGCAAACGTAGTATTTTAGCATCAAAGCCCGGGTACTGTGTCATTAAAATGTAAATCTTTCTGTATTTCATCTTCTTTACCCTTTATCTTTATTATACGAATTTAGTATATCAACAAAGATGTTTGTGGTCAAGTGATAATATTTACCACTATTCAGATTACAGCTTTCTGTATATTAAAAAGTCAAAATGGATTTCGGTTGTGAATCCATTATTCTTTTGTATTTTTTCTTCTGCACCTAATTCTGTCTTAAAATAATACGGCGTCATTTTAAAAAGGTTTACACCCATTTCACCATTGACTGTAATTTTTTCTTTCACTGAAATTCTATCAATGAATTCAAAGCCATCATATTCTGTATGCTTTTCTTCATTTTCATAGGTCTTTTCATAGAGAATCTTTTTGAGTCCCATAAGATGACTTTTCCCAGGTACGGCATAAATTATGTATCCGTATCTCTTGAGAATCCTTGCCATTTCGTTTTCCACCATGGGGGCAAAGATGTTAAGTGCAAGGTCAAAAGAATTATCTGCAAATGGCATATTAAAACAACTACCAACAGCGTATTTATACTTTTTATACTTGCCTGATGCAGACTTGACTGCTTCTTTTGAAATATCAAAACCATAAAGGTCAAAATCAACACTAAGATTTTCTAATCTTCCGTCGTAATAACCCTCACCACAGCCACAATCGGCAATGGTAATTTTTTCTTTACCGTTAAACAACGAATTGATAATTTCACAGAGTTTATCAGTAAAACAGTCATAATATCCACTCTCAAGAAAAGCACGACGAGCAAGCACCATCTCTTTTGAGTCTCCAGGATTATCGGAATGCTTCTTATAAACCGGCAACAGATTCACATACCCTTGCTTTGCAATATCAAAAGAGTGGTTATTTTCACAGCGGTATGTTTTACCATCAATATTGAATTTTGATTTGCAAATGGGACAAATGAACATAAAATCACCTAAAAAATGGTGGCAGAGGATGCCCTCCACCACCTTTATCAATTATTTTGCAACGATATTTACAAGTTTACCTTTAACATAGATTTCCTTGATAATATTCTTGCCATCTAATTCTGCTGCAACCTTTTCATCAGCCTTTGCAGCTGCTACTGCATCAGCCTGTTCAATGTCAGCAGGAACATTAAGCTTTGCACGGATTTTACCGTTAATCTGAACAACGATTTCGATTGTTTCATCAATGCACTTTGCTTCGTCATATGTTGGCCATTCACCATCAGCAGCCATCATCTTACCATATCCGCAAGCTTCCCACATTTCTTCTGTTACGTGAGGAGCAAATGGGTTAACAAGGAGAAGAAGTGCTTTGAGTTCTGCCTTGTTAATTGAACCCTTTGTATAAATCGCATTGAGAAGAGTCATAAGTGCTGCAATTGCAGTATTATATTTAAGAGCTTCGATATCTTCTGTAACTTTCTTGATTGTCTTGTGGAATGAAGATGAAAGTTCCTTTGAGAATTCATCACCATCAACTAAGATTTCCTGAAGATTCCAGATTCTGTCAACAAATCTCTTACAACCCTTAACTGAATTTTCTGACCAAGGAGCAGCCTGTTCATAGTCACCCATAAAGAGCACATAAGTACGAAGAACGTCTGCACCAAATACGTCAACAACCTCGTTAGGGTCGATAACGTTACCACGAGATTTACTCATCTTAACACCATCAGGTCCAAGGATAAGACCCTGCGCAGTTCTCTTTGCATATGGTTCTGCACCTGGCACTGCACCGATATCATAGAGGAACTTATGCCAGAAACGAGAATAGATAAGGTGACGTGTAACGTGCTCCATACCACCGTTATACCAGTCAACTGGCATCCAATAGTTAAGCTTGTCCATATCAGCAAGGCACTCATCATTGTGTGGGTCGATATATCTTAAGAAATACCATGATGAACCTGCCCACTGTGGCATTGTATCAGTTTCTCTCTTTGCATCGCCACCACATTTTGGACACTTACAGTTTACATAAGAATCAATCTTTGCAAGTGGACTTTCGCCATCTGTACCGGGAGCAAAGTTTTCAACATCAGGAAGTCTTAATGGGAGTTCTTCGTAAGGAACAGCAACCATACCGCATTTTTCACAGTGAACAATCGGAATTGGTTCACCCCAATAACGCTGACGGTTAAATGCCCAGTCCTTCATCTTGTACTGAACGCCACCTTCACCGATGCCTTTATCCTGTAAGAAATCAATCATCTTTGCGATTGAATCCTTCTTGTTATCAATACCGTTAAGGAAATCAGAGTTAACCATTTCACCGTCACCTGCATATGCAGCTTCTTCGATGTTACCACCCTTGATAACCTCAATAATGTCAATACCGAATTTCTTTGCGAAATCATAGTCACGGTCATCATGTGCAGGAACAGCCATAATAGCACCTGTACCATAGCCCATCATAACGTAGTCGGATATGTAGATTGGAATATCCTTACCATTAACAGGATTCTTTGCAGTAATACCTGCGATTTTAACACCTGTCTTATCTTTTACAAGCTGTGTACGTTCAAATTCAGTCTTCTTTGCACATTCTGCACGATATGCAAGAATTTCGTCCATATTAGAAATCTTGTCAGCGTATTTGTCAATGATTGGATGCTCAGGAGCCATAACCATAAATGTTACGCCGAAAAGAGTATCAGGACGAGTTGTGTAAATCTTCAATTCTTCAGGAATTTCGTTAAGATTGAAGTTAACGAAAGCACCTCTTGACTTACCAATCCAGTTAACCTGCTGAAGCTTGATGTTTGGAAGATAGTCAACATCATTAAGACCTTCAAGGAGCTTGTCAGCATATTCTGTAATTCTTAAATACCAAACGTCCTTTGATTTCTGCACAACATCGCTATGACAGATATCACATTTACCACCCTGTGAGTCTTCGTTTGAAAGAACAACTTTACAAGATGGGCAATAGTTTACCAATGTTTTATCACGGAAAGCAAGTCCGTTTTCAAACATCTTAAGGAAAATCCACTGTGTCCACTTATAGTACTTGTCGTCAGTTGTATCAACTACTCTTGAATAGTCAAATGAGAAACCAACTCTCTTTAACTGACTTGTGAACTTTTCAATGTTCATATCAGTAACTTTTCTTGGGTGGATACCTGTTTTGATAGCATAGTTTTCTGTTGGAAGACCGTATGCGTCAAAACCGATTGGAAAAAGCACATTATAGCCTTCAAGTCTTCTCTTTCTTGATACTACTTCAAGACCTGAGTATGCCTTGATATGACCAACGTGCATGCCTGCACCTGATGGATATGGGAATTCAACAAGACCATAGAATTTTGGCTTTTCGGAATTATCCTGAGCCTCAAAAACTTTAGCCTCTTCCCATTTCTGTTGCCACTTTAATTCGGTAGCTTTAAAATCGTAATTCATATATATAACCTTCTTTAAAAGATATTTTTACTATTTTAGTTTTCTGTAATTAAACCACTGATGTCCACTTGTTTTGCGTCACCCCAAAGATGCTCTAAGCTATAAAGTTCTCTCTGGTCAGGAGTGAAAACGTGAACCACAACTGTGCCATAGTCAAGGAGAATCCAACCTGTTGATTTGCCTTCAACATTTCTTGGCTCAACACCCTGTTTTGTGAGTGCATCCTGAACTTCGTCAGACAATGCACGGATATGAGTTCCAGATGTACCTGTTGCAATTACAAAATAATCAGCAACTGCAGTAAGTTCAGTTATTTCAAGTGATTTTATATCCGTTGCTTTCTTACTGTCAAGAGTAGCAACGATATTCTTCATAAGTTCTGTTCTTTCCATTTATTTTATCCTTTCTGCAAGGTAATTATAGGCTTTAACTGTATCAATATGAATTGGTCTGCATTTTCTCGCATTATCTTCAATGGTAAAGGAAAGTCCTCGCAAACAAGTCCTATCAAGACTCTTTTCTGCTAATTCTCTCACTTCTTTAACATCAGGATACTCTCTGTCATCCGATGTTAAATCTGCAACATAAATGATTTTCTGGAGAAGTGACATATCTTCCTTACCTGTTGTGTGGTAACGCACCGCTGAAAGTATTTCCTCATCCGTCACACCAAGTTCTTTTCGCAGATAAACTTCCCCTGCTACTGCATGTAGTGTAACTGTAATATTTTTTTCACTTTCGGTAAGCGTTTGTCCGTCATTCTCTATCATTTCAATCATCTTTTCAGCAGGTTCGTAGCGCATAATATCGTGAATAAGCCCTGCTGTATATGATTTTTCCCTATCACCACCGAAAATATCAGCAAGATGCTGTGCTTTTTCAGCAACACAGATAGAATGATACAATCTTTGTGAAGTTAAACGTGTTTTGAGAATTTCAAGAAATTCTTTATTTCTTTCTGTATCCATAGAGTTTTTTGTTCTCCATATACTCAATAATTTCAGGGTCAACAAGTCCATAAAGGCTCTTTTCGTTATCTATTCTGTCCCTGATTTCACTTGAACTTACCTCGTAAGCATCAAGAAGTGAAATATGTATATGTTTACCATCAAGTTGTGGTATATAATCGCCCAACTGCTCAAATGCATAAGCACGGAGTTTTTGAATGTTTTCAGCATTATCACGGGAAGCAACACAAATTGTACACTGTTCAAGCAATTCCTTATGCTTATACCACTTATGGAAGATAAGGAACATATCTGAACCAATAATGAGATAAAGGTCGTCGTTCGGATATTTTTTTCTTAAATCCTCAACAGTGTAGATAGTGTAACTGTCTGTTTCTCTATCCATTTCCATTGTGCTGATTTCGTACTTAGGATTGTTGAATGCTATTTTACACATAGCAAGACGGTCGCGATTATCTGCTAAATCATCACAACGCTTATGTGTAGGAACTTTATTCGGAATGATAATTACCTTATCAAGTTCCAATTCCTCTGCCATTTTTTCAACCATTCTTGAATGTCCCTTATGAGGAGGGTTGAATGTGCCACCAAAAATACCTATCTTCATTTTCTCGCCTTCTTCTTTTCGTCTTTGTGTAATTCTGGATTATAACGATAAAAAATCATGCTACCACCGATAACACCTACACAATCACTGTTTGTTGCCTCGGCAAGTTTCTGTGCAATTTCCTTTGGTTTTTCAGGACTTGTTTCTAAAAGAACTTTAATTTTGATAAGTTCTCTTGCTTTGAGTGCATCGTCAGTCTGCTTGATAAGGGCATCTGAAATGCCACCTTTACCTACCTGGAACAATGCTGGGAGTGAATTTGCCTGACCTCTCCAATATGCTCTTTCTTTACTTGTCATATTATTCTCCTAAAAAATATTATCACTCTATTTGTCATTCTGAGGAACAAAGTGACGAAGAATCTATGTGAGTTTCTTCGCTACGCTCAGAATGACTCGTCTCTTTATAAATATTTTGGTAATTCTTCTACAAATTTTCTTAATGCGTTTCCACGGTGACTTACTTTGTCTTTCTCTTCTGCTGAAAGTTCACCGAATGTTTTTTCTCCTACAAGGAAAACCGGGTCATAACCAAAACCACCGTTACCGTGTACTTCGTGAGCAATAACACCCTCACAAGTACCTCTTACTGTGAAACTTCTTCCGTCAGGGAAACAGCAACATACACAACTTACAAATCGTGCTGTTCTCTCACTGTCGGGAACATCTTTCATAAGACCTAAAAGTTTTTCGTTATTCTTTGCATCGTTTCCGTGTTCACCACCGAAACGAGCTGAGTAAACTCCGGGAGCACCATCAAGGAAATCAACCATAAGTCCTGAATCGTCTGCAACACAGACCATTCCACTTTCTTTACAGCCACTATCTGCCTTTAAGAAAGCATTTTCCTCAAAGGTCTCGCCAGTTTCGTCAACATCTGAAAGCTCGATTCCTGCCATTTCAGCAGTAAGCACATTTATTCCAAGAGGCTCAAGAATTCTTTGTAATTCTGCCTGTTTTTTTATATTATGAGTGGCGATTAAAAAGTCCAAAGAATCCCCTCTTTTCTTTCTTCTTAGGTTGCTCCTCTTCCTGTGACTCTTCTGACTCAGGTTCTGCAACCTCTTCAACTGTTTCTTCTACTATCTCTTCGACTGTTTCTTCAACAATCTCTTCAATGACTTCTTCCACTACTTCTTCAGCAATCGGAATATGCTCGTCTTCTTCCTCTTTATAGTCAATTCTATCAAACAAACCGTCAGCGAACGCTAAAGGTTTGAATGGCTGAAGGTCATCAATCTGCTCACCGACACCAACAAACTTAACAGGGATATCAAGTTCATTCTTAATTGCCAACACAACACCGCCACGAGCAGTACCATCAAGTTTTGTAAGAACAATACCTGTAATATCAGCAACAGACTTAAACTCCCTTGCCTGATTAACTGCATTCTGTCCTGTTGTTGCATCAAGAACTAACAAAACCTCACGGTCAGAATATGGCAGTTCACGGTCAATAACTCTGTAAATCTTATTAAGTTCATCCATAAGATTCTTCTTGTTATGAAGTCGGCCTGCAGTATCGATAATAATAATTTCGTGGTCTCTTGCCTTTGCAGCATTGATTGTATCAAAAACTACTGCAGCAGGGTCAGCACCCTCTTTGTGTTTTATAATTTCAACACCTGAACGGTCAGCCCAGATTTGTAACTGGTCAATAGCAGCAGCGCGGAATGTATCTGCAGCACCTAAAACGACACTCTTGCCCTGTGCTTTATACATTGCAGCCATTTTACCGATAGTTGTTGTTTTACCAACACCATTAACACCGATTACAAGGATGATTGATGGAACAGTAATAAGTCCCATATCCTCGCCACCATCAAGCATTTCTGCAACGATTTCCTTGATTTTCTGACGAATTTCGTTGGCATCCTTTATTTTGCCTTTTGCAGCTTCATCACGAAGTCTTTCTGTGATTTCAACAGCAGTTGTAACACCAACGTCACCCATTACAAGAATTTCTTCAAGTTCAGTGTAAAGGTCATCAGTAATTTCGTCGAAGCTATCGAGCATATCGTCAATAGCTCCCGCCATTTTATTTCTTGTCTTTGTAAGACCAAAATTGATTTTTTTGAAAATTCCCATAGGTAATATCCTTTCATAAGAGAATTTTGCCTTCCCCTTGAGGGGAAGGGGGACCGCTTGCGGTGGATGAGGTGGAATATTTTTAACGGATACTTTGTATCCTACACCTCATCAGTCGCTTCGCGACAGCTTCTCCTCAAGGAGAAGCCTTATATTATGCCAAACCAAGTTTTCTTGCCATCTCTGCTGTCTTTAACTCTAAAATCTTTGATACGCCTTCCTCTTGCATTGTAACACCGTAAAGCATATCTGCCTCTTCCATTGTACCACGACGGTGAGTAATAAGAATGAACTGTGTATTCTTTGTCATTCTTCTTACGTACTGAGCATAACGGACAACGTTAACGTCGTCAAGAGCTGCCTCAACCTCGTCGAAGATTACGAATGGTGCAGGGGTAACCTTAAGAATTGCAAAGAGAAGTGCAATAGCAGAAAGTCCCTTTTCACCACCTGAAAGCAGGTTTATGTTCTGAACATTCTTGCCCGGTGGTTGAACCTTAATCTCAATATCACATTCAAGGACATTCATTTCGTCTTCAAGAACTAACTCAGCCTTACCACCACCGAACAATTCAGCAAATGTCTCACCAAAAGAAACATTGATTTTCTGGAATTGTTCACGGAACTGAATGCTCATTTTCGTTGTCAACTCGTCAATAAGTTTAATGAGTTCCAACTTTGATTTTTCAACGTCACCGATTTGTTCGGACATAAATTCGTATCTTTCGGACACTTCTTTATATTCATCAATAGCAGAAACGTTAACTGAACCAAGACCTCTGATTTCGTTCTTGAGTGCAGAAAGCCTTGTTCTTGCTTCACCGATATTTTCAATGACAATTTGGAGTGCAATTGCCTCTCTTCTTGTCAACTGATATTCATCATAGAGTTTTGAGTTATACTCCTCATACTCTGTAAGCATTGATGCCTTTCTTTCCTCAAGACGAACAAGCTCACCGCTTACTCTTTCTCTCTCGGATGCTTTTTCTTTTTCAAGATTACGTAAATCTGTGCTTTCTTTTTCTAACTGTGCACGAGCTTCAAGCAACTCATCAACATTTGTCTTTGCGTCGCCACACTGTTTACGAAGCTCATTTGCAGAATCCCTGAGACTTTCAATATCCTTTGTAAGCCAGATGTTTTTGTTCTTGAATGTTTCGATTTCAGCATCAAGTTCACCCATTCTGTCAGAATGTGAACCTTTAAGAATATTAAGACGACGAATGTTATCATCTGCTGACTCGATATCCTTTTCAAATCCAAGAATTTCGAGACGAATCTGTTCAGCCTTTGCACCAAGTTCTTCACGGACAAGAGAAAGACTCTCTCTGTCACCACTGACAGCTTCAAGGCTCTTTTCCTTTTCAGCAATTTCAGTTGTCAGTTCTTCAACTTTGGTCTTTGCTAAAAGGCTATCTTCATTTATTCTTTCAATTCGTTCATTGAGTATTCTTTCTTCGTCAATTAATTCACTAACTCCACCTGAAGATGTTTCATACTGTTGAACAGCAAGGTTATATTCACCCTCAAGGCGAATCTTTTCCTCATTGGCAGAAAGAATGTCTCCCTCAATACCATTAAGGTCAGCAACTGCAGAAGCCAAATCTTCGCTGAGCATTTTCTCCTGAATAAGAAGTGAATCTTTCTTGTCTTTCAAATCGTTAACTGATTTTGTAAGTTTCTCAATCTCATTAGAACGGCTTAACATTCCAACACCTTGAGCCTTACTACCACCTGTCATTGAACCACCGGCATTGATAACCTGACCATCCAATGTAACGATTTTAAATCTGTTTTTATATTTCTTTGCCATAGCGATGGCAGAATCCATATCCTCACAAACAACCGTTTTACCGAGAAGATTTTCGATAATATCACGATATTGTTTGTCGGATTCAACTAAGTTAGAAGCAATACTTACAAATCCATAAGCGTCGTCAAGGTCCTTTTCGTCAAGACTTCTTGACTTGATTGCTGTAAGTGGTAAGAATGTTGCACGACCACCACGTGATTCCTTAAGGAATGCAATGGCTCGTTTTGCGTCAGTTTCATTATCAACAACAATGTTCTGGATAGCAACTCCAAGTGCAGTTTCAACTGCAACTGAATACCTGTCCTTAACAGTTATAAGTTGTGAAAGTGGTCCGTGAATACCATTCAATGCACCACGTTTACTCTCTTTCATAACACTACGAACAGAACCCTGATAACCTTCCATATTCTTTTCTAGTTCATCAAGAATTCTGATTCTTTCATTTTTACGGTCAATCTCACCATCAAGAGCAGCAATTTCAGCTTTTACTTTTTCACTCTTTTCAGTTCTTGTTTCAACCTTTATACGATAACCGTCAACTGCATTTTTATATTCGTTAATTTTTTCAATGCAATCGTCAAGTGCTTTCTTTGCGTTATTCTTTTGTTCTTCAAGAGCTAAAACAACTTCCTTGCGATTGCCTAAAAGTTCGTCGATAGTTGCAATTCTTGTTTTAATTTCTTCAAAATGTGAATTTGCTGTTTCACTGATAACTCGATTATCTGCAAGACTTACTGTAAGCAAAGAAATTTCTTTAGCAAGTTCTGCCGCAACGGTTGCAAATTCGTTATTTTCAACCTGCAATTTTTCGATTTCTGCAATCTGTGCTTCCAACTTTTTGTTTGCACTATCAAGACTCTCTTGTGCTTTTGCCTTTTGCTCTTCAGTTTCAGCAACCTGAGCACCAATGTCAGCATCATCAGTACTTGCAAGTAATTTATCCTTTTCGAGTCTTTCAATGGACTCGTTATTATGTAAAATTGAATTTTCGTAAACCTTTGCCTGTGCTTCAAGTTCACTTGCCTGTTCTTCAAAGTGTGATGTAGAAGAACGAACTTCTTCAATCTTAACATTGATTTCGTGAGTCTTCTCTACAATATCATTCATCTTCTGCTCAATTTCTTCAAGCTGTTTCTGAGCATCTTTATACTGAACGGATGCAATATCAATTTTTCTGTCTTGCTCTTTGAGCTTTTCCTGAGTCTTTTCAATGTTATGAAGCCAAATTCCGATTTCAAGATTCTTTCTTTCTTCGGCAAGAACCAAGAACTTCTGTGCTTTTTCACTCTGAGTTTTAAGAGGTCCTACACGACTTTCAAGTTCGCTTAAAATATCTCTTAAACGAACAAGGTTTTCTTCCGCCTGAGAAAGACGCTTAAGAGCATCGTGTCTTTTGTAACGGAAATGTGAAATTCCTGCTGCTTCTTCAAACATTTCACGGCGTTCACCTGATTTTGAAGAAATAAGTTCAGCAATCTTGCCCTGACTGACCATTGAATAACCGTCACGACCAAGTCCTGTATCCATGAACAACTCGTTAATGTCACGAAGTCTTACACCTTCGCCATTGATTTTATACTCACTGTCACCACTGCGATAGAATCGACGAGTGATATTTACCTCATCACTGTCTTTACCAAGTGAACGGTCGGAGTTATCAAGACAGAGAGTTACCTCCGCAAAACCAGTTGCCTTGCGAAGTTTTGTACCACTGAAAATAACATCTTCCATTTTTGAGCCACGAAGACTCTTTGTGGACTGTTCACCAAGAACCCAACGGACAGCATCAGAGATGTTACTCTTACCACTACCATTAGGACCAACAACACCTGTTATTCCTTTATTAAATTGAAGTACAGTTTTGTCAGGACAAGATTTAAAGCCCTGCATTGTGATTGATTTTAATATCATTCCACATCTACCTCAATCTCAAATCTTTCTAAATTTTCTTTACCTTTTATTATACAATAAAAGCCTTTATTTTTCAATGCTTTTTCGTTTCTTTTCTGCTGTCCTTTTGCCTTTGAAAGGTCTTTATTTCTAACATAAATCACATAACTGCAATTTTTGTCTTTTCCGTTCAATTTCTCAAGTATTTTTTGCAGATAAATATATCCTTCACAGAGCTCACGAAACGCAGGATGATACCCGCCACCGAGCATATCACCTTCCACAGTTTCGCTACTATGAAGGCCTAACTTAATGACTTTTACACCCTCATTTTCAAACATCTGCAAAAGTTCCGCACAAAGTGGTACGGACTCCTCTGCAGTCGGTGCTTTATACTCACCCTTTTCATACAAATCACCGAGAAGGGTGTACTTCAAAACTACGGTAGGATAAATTCTCACTGTGTCAGGTTGTAATTTGATAATTTCTCTTGCTGTTTGCAAATCCTTTTTGAAATCACTTTTATAAAGCCCCGTCATCATCTGCAAGCCAAGTTCGAATCCATAATTTTTTATAAGTGATGATGCTTTTCTAACAGCATCTTCTGAGTGACCTCTGCGATTGGCTGAAAGCACCTCGTCATCCATACTCTGTGCACCTAATTCTATAGCAGTTACACCATAGTTTTTGAGGACAGAAAGCACCTCATCATCAATGCAGTCAGGTCGTGTTGACACCCTGATTCCCTTAAAATTATAGGTATCTAAAAAATGCTTTGCGGCGGTTAAAAGAGAACACATGTACTCCCTTTCAATCGCCGTAAAACTGCCACCGAAAAATGCAATTTCAGTATTTTCCGGGTCAATATTATGTTTCAACGCAGTATGTACTGCTTTTTCAACATCCTCAGGTGTCGCGGGGATAGTTTGTCCGCTGATTGCTCTTTGATTACAGAAGCTGCAGTCGTTAGGGCAACCTTTATGAGGTACAAAAATACTTATATTAGAGTGGCTCATAATCCCATTAACTCCAAAGCAGATTTTGCGGCTTCCTGTTCAGCTTTTTTCTTACTTCTGCCAACACCTCTGCCGATTACATTACTGTTCATATGAATTTCAACGATAAATTCTTTGTTGTGGTCAGGTCCGTTTTCTCCGACAACAACATACTCAAATTTTTCTGTCGGATTCTGCTGTAAAACTTCCTGCAAAGTACTCTTATAGTCTTTGAAAACAGGTGTTTCTTCTGATGAAATCTCAATAAATGGTAAAACAAAATTCTTTGCTTCCTCGATTCCACCATCAAGGTAAATTGCAGCAATCACTGCTTCAAAGGCATCGGACACGACGGATGGTCGATGTCTGCCACCAGTATGCTCTTCACCTTTACCCAAAAGAATCATATCTCCTAACTGAATTTTTTCAGCATATTCAAAAAGTGTTTTCTCACAAACTGCATAAGCACGCTTTTTTGTGAGTTCCCCCTCTTGTTTGTTTTTATAATGCTCAAAAAGGTATTCAGCTGTGATAAAACCCAAAACTGAGTCACCTAAAAACTCTAAGCGTTCATTATCAAGCCCTGTACCCTTTTCATTAGCATAAGAAGAGTGAGTCAATGCTCGCAGCAGCAAAGACTTGTCCTTAAATTCATATCCGATTTTCTTTTCAAAATCAGTCATTTTCGTCACCTAAATTATTGTTTTTTGCAAATTCTTTGAGAGAGTCCATTCCACGAGTTGCTAGTTGCATATATCGCTCTTGTTTATCTCTGATTTTTTCATCCAATGGTGGTAAAACGCCAAAGTTTGCACCCATTGGTTGAAAATTCTTAACTGTTTCGTCACTTATGTATCGGCTCAATGCACCAATCATAGTATCAACTGGAAGAATAACGGTTTTTTCTCCACGAAGTCTTCGTGCAAGATTAAGTCCTGCCATAAGACCACTTGCAGCAGATTCCATGTATCCCTCAACGCCTGTAATCTGTCCGCCGAAGAAAAGCAATGGGTTACTTCTCAAACTGAAATCACCATTCAAGAGTCTTGGGGAATCAATAAAAGTGTTTCTATGCATTACACCATAACGGACAAATTCTGCATTTTTGAGTGCAGGAAACATAGAAAAAACCCTTTTCTGCTCACCGAACTTAAGATTTGTCTGGAATCCTACAAGATTGTACATTGTACCGTCTTTATTCTCTTTACGAAGTTGAAGATTTGCCCAAGGTCTATGACCTGTTCTTGGGTCAGTAAGACCAACAGGTTTAAGTGGACCATATCTCATAGTGTCCTTACCACGAGATGCCAAAACTTCAATTGGCATACACCCCTCATAAACGTCTTTTCGTTTATCAAAAGAATGAACATCGGCACTTTCAGCATTGATAATCGCCTCATAAAATGCCTCATACTCTTCCTTGTTCATAGGGCAGTTGATATAGTCTGCCTCTCCACCACGGTCATATCTTGACTGAGCAAAAGCACATTCCATATCAATACTTTCAGCACTTACAATCGGTGCTGCTGCATCATAGAAAGAAAGTCCATTACCACACATCTGACGGATTGTTTCAGCAAGACTATCACTTGCCAAGGGTCCTGCACAGACAACAACACCATCATATCCCTCAGGAATATCAGTAACCTCTTTTTCTATAATATTTATATTCTTATCATTCTTGATTTTTTCGGTAATAATTCTTGAAAATTCATAACGGTCAACTGCAAGTGCACCACCTGCTTCAACCCTACACTCATAGGCAGTTTCAACACAAATTGAGCCTAAATATGCCATTTCGTGCTTTAAAAGACCTGCTGCAGAATTAAGTCTTTCTGCTTTTAACGAGTTTGAACACACAAGCTCAGCAAGTGTGTCCAATTTATGAGCAGGAGATTTCTTCAGAGGCTTCATTTCAAACAAGTCAACCATTATTCCGTTTCGTGACAATGCAGATGCACATTCAACACCTGCAAATCCACCACCGATAACAGCTACTCTCATTCTTCTTTAGCCTTTCTCTTTCTCTCTGCTTTTTTCTCAAATCCGCAGCCTTCGTTAAGGCATGCAACGATTCCACCTTTACGTTTAAAGAGTGATTTTCCACACTGTGGGCAAAGGTCATCCGTTGGCTTATCCCAAGTCATAAAGTTACATTCAGGATAATTTCCACAACCATAGAAAGCAAAGCCTCTCTTGGATTTTTTCTCAATAACCTTGCCACCACAAACAGGGCAAGTTGCTTTAGTTTCCACAACTAAAGGTTTTGTATTTTTACATTCAGGATATCCGGGACAAGCAAGGAATTTACCGAAACGTCCTGATTTGATAACCATATTTCTTCCACACTTGTCACATTTTATATCTGTTTCGTCTTCTTTAAGTTTTATTTTCTGACCCTGCATTTCTGTCTTTGCCTTATCAACAGTTGCAATAAAGTCATCATAGAATTCGTGAAGCATCTTGATATAATCAGTTTCGCCACTTTCAACCATATCAAGCTGTGATTCCATACCTGCAGTAAACTTAACATTAACAATCTTTGAGAATTTATCCTTAAGAAGTGCAGTAATAGCCTCACCAAGTTCAGTTGGTTTCAACTGTTTCTGTTCACGGGTTACATACTCTCTCTGTGTAATTGTTGAGATAATTGATGCGTAAGTTGATGGACGACCAACACCTGTTTCTTCAAGGGCTTTGATAAGAGATGCTTCTGTATATCTTGCAGGTGGCTGTGTAAAGTGCTGATTACCTACAAGGTCTTTCATCTTAATAGAGTCGCCTTCATTGATTTTTGGAAGCTTACTTTCTTCTTCCTCATCCTCATCCGTACCAGTTTCATAAAGGCAGGTGTAGCCATCAAAACGAACAGAATATCCATTTGCAACGAATGTTACAAACCTACCCTTTGCCTTATCAGTTTCGTTAGCGCCTGTGATTTCCGCCTTAACTGTATCCTGAACACAGTTTGCCATTAATGACGCAACAAAACGCTTCCAGATAAGGTTATAAAGCTTATACTGGTCAGAAGTAAGGCTTGATTTTGCAACTTCAGGAGTAATTGCCATCGTAGTTGGACGAATAGCTTCATGACCATCCTGAGCATTTGCTTTTGTCTTGAAATATCTTGGTTTTTCAGGAAGATAATCTTCACCAAAAGTGTTTTTAATATACTCATTTGCTGCTGCTCTTGATTCTTCTGAAATACGAAGAGAGTCCGTTCTCATATAGGTAATAAGACCCACCGAGCCAAAGCCATTAACCTCAACGCCTTCGTAAAGTTCCTGAGCAACTTTCATTGTTTTTCTTGCCTGAAAGTTAAGCTTACGAGATGCTTCCTGTTGCATTGTTGATGTTGTGAACGGTGGAGCAGGCTGACGACGACGAACACCTTTTTTAACAGATGTTGCTGTATATTCTGCGCCATCAAGACGAGCAAGATACATATCACTCTGCTCTTTGTTTGTAATTTTTACTTTGCCTGTTTCATCGCCTGCAAACTGTGCTTTAAAAGCCTTCTTTGATGATGGTGCAAGCATTTTCGCATCAAGTGTCCAATACTCTTCAGGATTGAATGCTCGGATTTCATTTTCACGGTCAACAACAAGTCTTACAGCAACAGATTGCACTCGACCCGCTGAAAGTCCACGACGAATTTTCTGTGAAATAAATGGACTGAGAGTATAACCAACAAGTCTGTCGAGAATACGACGAGCCTGTTGTGCATTAACTAAGTCCAAATCAATTTTTTCAGGGTGTTCAATGCCTTTAACAACACTATTTTTATTGATTTCATTAAATTTAACACGATTATTCTCGTTCATATCGAGCTCAAGAAGTGTTGCAAGGTGCCAAGAAATAGCCTCTCCTTCACGGTCAGGGTCGGCTGCGAGAATAACTGCTTCTGACTTGTCTGCAAGTTCTTTGAGCTCTTTTACAAGTTTTTCCTTCCCTTTGATTACTGCATATTTTGGTGCGAAGTCATTTTTAACATCAACACTTAACTTTGCAGCAGGCAAGTCACGTATATGACCTTTTGAAGATACAACATTGTAATCTTTTCCAAGGTATTTCTGAATGCTTTTTGCCTTTGAAGGCGACTCAACAATTACAAGTTTTGACATTTATCATCATCCTATTTTTTAGTTTATATTTATTTTATAACGTCTGCCACTTAATTGAGTGACAAGACCATAAATTTCAAGTTCTGTTATTGCAGAAAGGGTTTTATCCGTAGTCATTCCACAATGATTTATAATTTCGTCTATATGTGTAGGCTCATTGCCTATGAAATCATAAACTTTTTTTGCGTTATCCGTCAAGTAGTCAGGTGCTTCTTTCTTAATCTTTTCTGTCACCTCAACCACTTTTGGCTTTTCATCCTTTTCTTCTTTTTGTGTTTCTTGTGCAGTCAAATATTTCTGTGCTCTTTTAATTATTTCGTCATCTGCAAATCGTTCTTTGTCCTTGAATATGTCGTGATAACGGAAATAATATGCCTCCAGAATATCGTTTGGTGAAAACACAGGTGTTGCACCATTACGGATAAGATTATTTGTTCCCAAAAATGATGAACTTACTAAATCACCTGGCACAGCAAATACATCTCTGCCTTGTTCAAGTGCACATCTTGCAGTGATAAGTGAGCCACTTCTCTCACCTGCTTCTACCACAACTGTACCCAAAGTCATTCCCGAAATAATTCGGTTCCTCAACGGGAATGTTGTACGACTAGCAGGAGTAAATGGTGGAAATTCAGTAACCAACGCACCGTTTTTCACAATTTTGTCTCTTAATGGTTTGTTGTCCATAAGATAATTTGTCCCAAAACCACAACCCAATACACAAATTGTTTTTCCGTTTTCATCAAGTGCTCCCTGATGAGCTGCACTATCAATTCCTAACGCTCCACCTGAAACGATTGTAAATCCTTTTTCAGACAAGGCAGCAGATAATGCTCTTGCAACGGATTTTCCGTAATCCGATGCCTTTCTTGCACCGACAACAGAAACTGCAAGTTCCTTCGTCAAAACAGTTTCATCACCCTCAACATATAATGCCAAAGGCAAATCCTGCAAAGTGATTAAATTATGTGGATAATACTCACTTGACGGAGTAATTACCTTCCATCCCTTTGATTTTACTGTGTCAAGAATTTCCTGTGCTTTTTCAATAGGAAAACTCTTAAGTTTTTCTACTTGTCGTTTAGTTAAGACATCGAGAGAGAAAATCTGATTATAGCTTGAACCATAAATATCCTTGGGATTCCACTCATAGTATGAAATTAAATCGAGACAGGATGCTCCTGCGCCAAGTCCACAGGACATCCAAATCCAGTACAAATCGTAATTCATCGTGCCATTTCCCACATAACTATTGATGCGGCAGATGCTGCATTCAAAGACTCTGCTCTACCATCCATTTTTATTGTAATACGGTCATCGCATTTTTCGATAATTTCCTTTGAAACACCATTTCCCTCATTACCGATTATGCACATTCCACCCTTTGAAAAATCTATGGTAACAATATTTCTTGCATCTCTGTCAGGAACTGTTGCAAATGTATTTATACCCAATTTTCTGCATTTATCAACCTCATCTTCAAGGTTTTGGCAAATGAGAACAGGCATTCTGAAAAGAGCACCCATAGACGCTCTTAAAGCCTTAGGATTATAAATATCGCAACCACCACAAATCACCATTCCATCAAGACCCAACGCCTCGGCTGTTCGGGAAATCGCACCAAGGTTATCTGGATTTTGGATAGTGTCCAGAGCAATGTATTTTTTTCCGTTTTCATACTCAAAACTATTCTGTTTCATCTTTACTGTACACACCACACCCTGAGGCGTAACTGTATCGCTGATAGCTTTTATAACATCATTGCTGACAGTATAATAAGCCTTGCAATTTTCACGTAAAGATGTGATTTCTTCACTGAATTTTTCAGCACAGTTTTCAGTACAAAAAACACTTTCTATTTCGCATCCGCTCAAAAAGGCATCATAACATAAACGGCCACCTTCCACTACGAAAAGTCCGCTGTTTTTTCTGTCCTTTGAAGATGTCAAAAGAGCTTTTACTTCTTTAATTTTCGGGTTATTCTTTGCATTTATTACAATATCAAACATAATTTAAAAAACGGAAAAACCACGCGTGAGGGATTTTCTCATGCGTGGTTAATAACTTATTTAAGTGCTTCTTTTGCTTTTTCTGTAAGTGCTGTAAATGCTGCAGGGTCTGCGATTGCAATCTCTGAGAGCATCTTTCTGTTAAGGTCAATACCAGCTTTTTTAAGACCATTGATGAATGTTGAGTAGTTCATACCATTCATCTTGCAAGCAGCTGAAATTCTTGTAATCCAAAGCTTTCTGAAATCACGTTTCTTCTGCTTTCTGCCGATGTAAGCATAGTTTCCGCTCTTCATAACTGCCTGTTTTGCAGTTCTGAAAAGTTTACTCTTTGAGCCATAGTAACCCTTAGCGAGTTTTAATACTTTATTTCTTCTTTTGCGAGTCATCATCGCACCTTTAACACGTGCCATTTCTCTTTACCTCCGATTGAATAGTTACATTTACGATTATTGTCATAAGACAACAAGGTTCTGGGGTACCCGTCCGCATTTTTAATGCGTTGATGGGTCAGGTTCTTATTTGTAAGGAATAAGACGCTTAATCTGTGCTGTATTTGTCTTATCAGCAACAGCTGTCTGACGAAGTCCTCTTTTTCTCTTTGTGCTCTTCTTTGTCAAGATGTGTGATTTGTTAGCGTGTGCTCTGATTGGCTTGCCGTTCTTTGAAAGCTTAAATCTTTTTTTAGCTCCGCTATGTGTTTTAATCTTTGGCATAATAATATCCTCCTAATATAATATACTACCTTTTTTCGCTACTTTATTTTGAACCTTTTGGTGAAAGGAACATAAGCATTTGACGACCTTCAAGTTTTGCAGGTTTATCAACACTACCTAATTCCTCAACAGCAACAGCGAAACGGTCCATAATTCCGTTACCCAAATGAGCATGAGCCATTTCACGTCCTCTGAAACGGATTGAAACCTTTACTTTGTTACCAGCCTTAAGGAACTTAAGGGCATGATTTACCTTTGTATCAAAGTCATGAGTATCAATGTTAACAGAAAGTCTGATTTCTTTTGTCTCGATAACCTTCTGATTCTTCTTTGCTTCTTTTTCTTTCTTTGCCTTATCAAAGCAATACTTGCCGTAGTCCATAATTTTACAAACTGGTGGCTGAGCATTTGGGGCAATTTTCACAAGGTCAAGGTTGCGTATTTCAGCTTCATTCAAAGCATCCTTTGCAGACATAATACCAAGCTGTTCACCATCATCGGTAATAACTCGGATTTCCTTGTCGCGAATTTCTTCATTGATTTGCAAATCTTTGGTACTGATAAATAAACACCTCTTTAGCGAAATTTAAAAAATGCGGACAGAAATTCTGCCCGCACCATTACAAATCAAACTTTTTAGAAAGTATTGACCGGTCAACTCGAAGCCGACGGGTGAGAACACAATTACTGTTCTGCTTTATTTTGCTCTGTTATTATAACACAAAAATCCCGGATGTCAACAGTTTTTTCAATTTTTTTACTGCGTTCTGACATTTGACAACACTGTGTTGAAATGTTATATTTTATATAGTAAAATATATACATTATATGTCATTAAACTGGAGTGTTTTTATGAGTTACAAAATCACAAACCCTTACGAAAGCGTCACTTCCCTTCTTGGAAAAGAGGAAAACCACTACAAAACAAATCTTCACACGCATTCCACATACAGTGATGCTAACGACACAATGACCGATATGATTAAAGGCTTTTATGACCTTGACTTTGACATTGTTGCCTTTGCTGAGCATGGCATTTTAGGAAAATACTGGAACGAAGAACCAACTCATATCCCATTTTTTAATTTCCAATATTTATGGCACGGAAAGCGTAGTTATCTTACCGAAGAGCAATATAGAGCAATTAAAAATGGTACATATAAAACCGAAAAGAATTTAAGAACAAAAAAACGTGGACTTGAAGATGTGCCAAACGCCATTGAATGCAATATGTTTACTATTATGAAAAACCACGTTAATGGTTATTTTACTGATAATGCTTACGAGGGTGTTCAGGGTATTGAATTTGACTACGATATCCCTCTTGGATTAATCGAAAAAAGTGGTGGTATTTCCCACATCAATCACCCAACAGACTTGTTGCGTTCATGGGAAAGACCTGACTGTGCTGACAAGCCTGAAAATATTCATTTCTTTGCAAACCTTATTAACAAGTATCCATCTTGTATGGGTATTGAAGTGCTTAATATGAAGGATATTCCAAACCGTTGTGACAGAATTCTCTGGGACAATCTTCTGAAGCTTCTCACACCCCATGGTCGTAAAGTTTTCGGATTTGCCAACAGTGATGCTCATCAGGTTGACCAGATTGACACAGCATATATGGATTTTATTCTCCCTGAGTATTCACTCGCAACACTCCGCAACGCAATGGAAACAGGTACTTTCTTCTCCATAGCACGATATGCAAAAAATGAACTCGGTGAAGATTTTGTTGGTTTCGGTCCAACCCCGCAAGTAATGGAAATTACTGTTGATGATGAAAAAGAAACAATCACCATCAAAGGCATTAATTGTAAAGAAATCGACTGGATTGCAGATGGTGTTACTATCAAAACAGAAACAAGAGAAAATGATGGTGAAATTATTTCAACCATCACTCTTGATGAACACAGCGACAAGATTTCCTGCTATGTACGTGCACAGCTTAAAGGCAATGGTGGTATCTGCATGACACAGGCATTTATCCTTGATGATGGTAATATGGAAAGCCTTAAGCAACCAATAATTGTGCCTCAGCTTACAGAGAAAGAAAAGAAAAAGAGAAAGTTCTATGGTAAAAAACTCGGCGTAGTTTACGGAAAATTGACAAAGAAGATATAATATATTTTCGATTCTAATATAACCAATGTAAGCAGATTTTCTTTTTGATTAGATTTTTTCGCAAGACAATCTTGCCGAGGCGAAGCCGTATGAAGATACTGCGAGCCGAAGCAAGGAAGTATTGCAAAAAATATACCTCTTCTGTTCTTTTTTGCGTAGATTTTTCGTAAGACAATGCGGTGGATACGAAGCTGTATGAAGATACTGCGAGTAGCACACCGCGAAGTATTACGGAAAATATACCAAAAAAACTGTTGACAGTTGACAAATCGTATTGTATAATACAATCTGTATCCCAATGTATAAGGGAGGGATTTTTAATGAGTCAGGTAAAAGTTAAAGAAAACGAGTCCTTGGAAAGTGCTCTCAGAAGATTTAAGAGACAGACATCTCGTGACGGCGTAATTCAGGAAGTACGCAAAAGAGAGCATTACGAAAAGCCTTCTGTTAAGAGAAAGAAGAAGTCTGAGGCTGCACGTAAGCGTAAGTTTAAATAATCTTTCGCTTTGCGGAGCTATGTTTTAAAAACGCAAGTGGGCATCCATCGACGGATTGCCCACTATTTTTTTACTAATAAACCACTCATTATACCAAAGGAGATTTCTATGGTTTCACCTATGCCAAAATACAGATATAAATCTGTACTTGATATTACAGTTGAAGATTTGCAGAAAATGGGTGCAAAAGCAGTTGCCCTTGACATCGACAACACAATCTGTAACGACGGCAAAACAAACTGCATCGACGGACTTGATAATTGGCTTGAAAAAATTCAAGCATCAGGCATTAAGGTTATGATAATCTCAAACGCTATGCCTCGTCGTCCAAAAATCGTTTCAAAAGCCCTTGGGCTTCCCTATATTGCAAGTGCAAAGAAACCAAAACCTCACACACTTATTCAGGGAGCTGAAATGATGGGTGTGAAAATAAACGAGTTTGCTATGGTCGGTGACCAGATTTTTGCCGATGTTATGGCAGCAAACGATTGCGGTGCTATTGCAATTTTGGTTGATGCCTTAAAGGGACGAACACGATTCCCTGTTTATTATGCAATTCGTCGTCGCAAGGCGATACCAATCATTAAACAATTTGAAAAACTACATGGATATGGTTACTATGATTAAAGATTTACAAAAATTAATCGCAGAAAAAGGCAATGGATATTGTTCCTTAATAATCTCACCTGAAAACAGAAAATATTTCACAGGATTTGAGTCCTCTGACGGATTTTTATTAGTTTCATCAGACCGTTCAGTATTTATCACTGACGGAAGATATATCGAAGCTGCAGAAAAGCAAATCACTAACAGTGAAGTTGTACTTTTAGGAAAAACATATCCTCAGATTGCAGAACTCTTGGGTGAAATGAATTGCAAACATCTTCTTGTGGAATCAACAAGAATGACAGTTTCTACATACAATTCACTTAAAGGTGTACTTAAAAATATCAGCATCTCTACGGATACAACTCTTGATACGCTTATCAATACACTTCGTTCAATTAAAACTGAAAGCGAAGTTGAAAGCATTGTAAAAGCACAGAGAATCGCAGAAGATGCTTTCAATCATATTCTAAAATTTATAAAGGCTGGGGTCACAGAAAAAGAAATGGCGTTAGAACTTGATTTCTATATGCTTCGCAATGGTGGTGAAGGTCTTTCCTTTGAAACTATTGCTGTAAGTGGTAAAAACTCTTCAATGCCACATGGTGTACCAAGTAATAAAAAGATTGAAAACGGTGACTTTATCACAATGGATTTTGGTACTATTATCAATGGGTATCACAGTGATATGACACGTACTGTTGCCGTTGGATTTGCCACTGACGAAATGAAAAACGTTTACAATGCCGTTCTCAATGCTCAGGTAAACTGCCTTAATAATATTAAAGCAGGTGTTCCTTGTAAAACCGGTGACGAATTTGCTCGTTCAGTCATAAGAGATGCAGGTTTCGGACAATATTTCACGCATTCCACCGGTCACGGTGTTGGTGTGGAAATTCATGAATTTCCAAATCTCTCCCCTGCTTCTGACAGTATTTTACAAGTAGGTAATATCGTAACTGTTGAGCCAGGAATTTATATACCTGAAAAATTCGGTGTTCGCATCGAAGACATGGCGTATATCACAGACAACGGCTGCCGGAATCTCACCAACGCACCAAAAGAACTGATTATTTTATAAAAAGTGCAGCTAAGATTGCACCAACTCCTGCCGAGGCTGCCATTTCTGCAAAATACAGCACTCGGCTTTTTATTTTTTGTTGTCGTGTTTTGGGAATAGTGGTTGTCCTGAAAGCTGAAATCATCGCTTTGGATTTCAATTTACCTTCACTTTCACCACTAAATTCAGGTTTAACAAAAAACAATGCTTTCTCAAAATATTCACAACCTGTTTCGTGAATTTCAAGCACCTGACGATTTATACCTTTTACCATATTTTTAATCCTCACAGATTTCATGTGTATTTTTAAAAATATTTTTGGTTTTTTGGTTATTTTTATACTATGTTTTGTGCACAAATTTACAGAAAAATTTGTCAATATGGGATTTTTCACAAAAATTATTTTACTTGTTTTTATACAAAAAGTATAATACACTTTTCAACAAAATTGTTGAAAACTCTGTTGAAAATGTTTATAACTCGGCTCAAAAGCATATGTTTTAATAGGGTTTTACCCACTTTTCAGCTTTCATATAAAAAGATTGTTAAAAATCTGTCAAATACAATTTGTTGTAAAAGCTTGACAATTTATACAGAATGGAACATACCTTATTCACTTTTTGTCTAAATTTTTTGTGCAAAATCACATTAGCAGTTTTTAATAGAAATTTTTATTATTTTTGTCTATTTTGTAAAGGATTTTATTATGAATAATGTTTATAAAATTCCCTGCCCAGAAGCTTTTAATTTATCTCTTTGCCTTGACTGTGGTCAGGCATTCAGGTGGATGGAAAAAGATAATATCTGGCAAGGCGTAGCTTATGGGAAACATCTTAAAGTAGAACAAACCAAAAATGAAATTATCTTCTACGATTGTACTGAGGATGATTTCAATAACATTTGGTCAAAATACTTTGACCTCCAGTGTGATTACAAAAAAATCACCTCTTCCTATGATGATAAATATCTACAACTTGCTGTCAACGAGTATAATGGTATAAGAATTCTCCGCCAAGAGCCTTGGGAAGCGCTTTGCTCATTCATAATCTCACAAAACAATAATATTCCACGAATCAAAGGAATCATTGAACGTCTTTGTGATGAATTCGGAGATGGTGAAAAAGGAAGAAAAACATTCCCATCCGCTGAAACATTATCAGAGCTCACAGCAGAAGACTTAGCGCCACTAAGGGCAGGTTTCCGTGCAAAATATATAATTGATGCTGCTCAAAAAGTAGCAAATGGGGAAATTGACTTTAAAAAAATTGAAAAAAGTCCAATAGAATTCGGCAGAGAGGAATTGCAGAAAATCAAAGGTGTTGGGGCAAAGGTTGCAGAATGCACTCTGCTTTATGGTTTTCATAAAATCGAGGCGTTCCCTATTGATGTATGGGTAAAGCGCATTATGGCAGAGATGTACCCTAACGGATTGCCTGATTGCACAAAAGGTACTGAAGGAATCGCACAACAATATCTTTTCCATTGGAGAAGAATGCAAGATAGATAAAAAACTTCTATATGTTTGACATCTTTGGTTTTATGTGCTATTATACACGAGTCTTATATAGGTTATATCCTGTCCCTGTGACAGGTGAAAAAGGAACCCCATCGGTTAATCCGATGGGGTTTTGGGTTTTTATTAGGTTGTTTTTCAATTACTGACGTTCAAAATACTCGTCGTCAGCAATAAAATATGTTCTGATATATCCATCCGCTGACACAAATACTATCTCGCTTGTTTCAGATAGATAATAAATTTTATCATTATCGTCTTCGTCAGTTTCATATTTTGATTCAGATTCTGAATTATGTATCACAGCATTAGCTTTAATAAGATACTCTTCTGCCGAATCACATTTTGTTTCTGCACCATGCTCATAAAAATGCTCCATCATTTTTTCAGGTGTACGAAACATCAGGATTTTTGCCATTAATGTTCAACCCAATCTCTTGAGCGTTCTACTGCACGAAGCCAACCGCGATATCTCTTTTCACGTTTTTCCATATCCATTTTTGGCTCAAAAATCTTATCTACTTCACGGATTTTTTCGATTTCTTCAGTATCTTTCCAGAACCCTACAGCAAGACCAGCGAGATATGCGGCACCGATAGCAGTAGTTTCAACCATCTTTGGTCTGTTGACATTTGTTCTAATTATATTGGCTTGTTTCTCCATCATAATATCGCTTACGGATGCACCACCATCAACACGAAGTTCTGAAAGTTCAATGTCCGAATCCTGCTTCATTGCTTCAAGCAAATCTGTCATCTGATATGCAATTGCTTCAAGAACACTTCGACAGATATGAGCAGCATTGGCACCACGAGTAAGTCCAACGATAGTACCACGAGCATACATATCCCAATATGGTGCACCGAGGCCTGTGAAAGCAGGAACGAAATATACACCATTTGCGTTAGGAACACTTTCTGCAAGTTCATCACAACGACGAGCTGATGAAGTCGGAGGCCAAGCGGTCTTAGGAAGACAAGCAAGTTGTTCAACTCCTTGGCTCACAGAACGACATGGCTACGATCCGACTTTGCACCGAGGCCTGTGAAAGCAGGAACGAAATATACACCATTTGCGTTAGGAACACTTTCTGCAAGTTCATCACAACGACGAGCTGATG
>JAZNJX010000114.1:0-30469 GCA_045578245.1 Candidatus Fimenecus sp.
TGTATAGCAGGTGTAAATGTAGGACAAGGCTATCTTAATAACGAAGCACTGACAAATGAAAAGTTCATAGATAATCCATTCGGAGAAGGAAAGCTCTACAAAACAGGAGACTTAGCATACTGGAGAGAAGATGGACAGATATGTTATGTAGGAAGAGTGGACGGACAGATTAAACTTAACGGTCAGCGTATTGAACTGGGTGAAATTGAAAAGGTAATCGGCGAGATTGCAAGCGTTGAGTCTGTTGCTGTTATTATTAAGCAAAATAATGGGCAGGATGTGCTTGTCGCATTCTTCTGCGGTGATGAAAATACAACTGATGAAATTGTGAAGCATTGCGAGAAAAAATTACCACAGTATATGATGCCAAGTAAATTAGTATTACTTGAAAAAATGCCTCTCAATCAAAGCGGTAAACTTGATAGAAAGGCACTTAAGAATATTGAAGTTGTATTTGACAGTATGGCAACCAAAGAAGAGCCAGTAACTGAAACGGAAAAAATGGTTTGCGAGTTGTTTAAAGAAACTCTCAATATTGATTCTGTAGGAAGAAACGAAAACTTCTTCAATCTTGGTGGTACCAGTCTTGATATGATTTCACTTCTTTCTGAAAAAGAACTCACAGATATTTCTGCTGCTGATTTCATAGCAAATCCAACACCGGAAAAGCTAGCAAGAATTATCGAAGATGGTCTTGTTGTAGAGTGTGATGGTTTCCATACATTAAGTAATGCCGTGGGTTCTGAGAAAGCGTTGTTTTTTATACCTTTTGCAGGTGGCGATGCATCGGCATTTGCGGCACTTACAAAGGATTTGTTGGCAATAGTACCTGATTTATCGCTATTCTATGTTGATTATCTTCATTCCATTGATGAATGTAAGGATGCAGCAGATGCGATTTCAAAACTTGCCAAAACAAAAGACATCCATTTCTATTCTCATTGTGCAGGTACTGCGGTTGCATTACAACTTATAAATATTCTTGAGAAAAAAGGTGTGACTGTTTCCAGTTACATAACAGGTGGATTTATTCCGCCGGAAAAACCAAGTAAAAATAATGGTTGGAATGAAACACCTAAATGGTCTATTCAGCGCAAACTTACTAAAGCTGGTGCTCCTATCGAAAAGCTTTCAAACAAACGAAAGAATGAAATTGTTGAAAAATTCCGTAAGGATACAGACTTCATGACGGAATATTTTTACAAGTATGCAATGCCAATCCGTGCAAAAACATCTGTTATTATCAGTAAAACAGATATATTCACAAAGAATTATGCAGATGCTGAAAAACTATGGAGAAAGCTTGCACTAAATTTTGATAAGTTGCATTATATTGATACGAATTCTCACTATTTCCAGACAGAAAAGAGCGAAGAAGTGGCAAGGTTTATAGTCGATGCTTTAAAATAAAAAAATACCGAAGAACATTAATGTTCTTCGGTATTTTTTATACTATTTTCTATATTTCACAGATGCCTTTGCTCTTGCAAGTTTTGCTTTTTCAAGTCTTTCTTGCATGTCTGCTTCACGTTTTATATTCTCTTCTGCTATTAGTTGTTCTTTTAATGCCTTTTTCATCGCTATTGCGGTGTCAAATTTATTATATAGTTTTTCAAAGAAATCTGAGAATTTATCACCAAATTTCCTTGCGACAAAGAACAGTATTATACCAACAACAAAGCATATAAAGCATAAAATATGGTAAACTTTGAATGGACCTAAAACAGTAGGATAGCCGGCTTTAAGGAATTCGACAAAAAATCTAGTTCCACCATATAGAATCATATACATAGGGAATATTGTTCCAGTCTTTGCTTTGTTTTTGTATAAGAACAAGATTATAAATATTATGATTGCGAAAAGAATTTCGATTGCTTGTGCGGGAACCTGACGACCTGGATGGGAGGGATGGTGATTATAAAGCCCATATTCCCATTCAATTCCCCAACAACATCCATTAAAGAAACAAGCTAACTTAACTGGTATTAAATATAAAGGTAAAAGTAGTGTGTACATATCCACTTGCTTTATAGGGTTTGCAAGTATAATTAAAGAAAAAGCGAAGATAAAAGTGGGGGCTAATATTAATGTTGCAAAATAGTTTGCTCCAGTGCCTACTAATTCTCCGAAAGACATATTGAAAAAAGTAGAACGGGTTATTATGTGTGCAGTTAAAAGGGATTCAACTGAAGCAAAAACAATTAACGATATTTTCTCTAACACTTTAGATTTTGCCGAGAAAAAGCGAATCGCCATCTTTGAAAAGAATCCCACGATATCT
Source organism: Candidatus Fimenecus sp. (assembly GCA_045578245.1). Classification (GTDB taxonomy): domain Bacteria; phylum Bacillota; class Clostridia; order Oscillospirales; family Acutalibacteraceae; genus Fimenecus. The sequence continues at coordinate 2,282 of JAZNJX010000114.1, forward strand.
TTCTTGTATTTGAAAAAAAACAGACTTGCAAAGAGTATCAAATAATAAGACATTCCGTTTGTAAAGGAATACGCAGAAAGGTCTCCCACTTCAAATCTATACATAATTTCACCTCAATTGTTTTTTTCTGTATTTTAACACGAACAGACATTTTTTGCAAGTGCAAGAAATGTAAATAAATTATAAATCCTTTTCGCATACGGAAATTACAAAGTTTTCAACAATCTCCGTCTGGAATTCATAGCCTTCAAGACTAAAAACATCAAATCCGTTAAAGATTTCTATAGCACCTTGGCCACTGATTTTGCTATATGCTTCTTTTTTTGTCCATATTTCATAAAAAGATTCAGCAGTAGAACGGGAATTAAAATACTCCAATTCCTTACCTTTATAGAATCTATTGGCGATTTTTTTATAATCCCTATCAGTCGCCATAAATTCAATATCAATACCAACCGGCTTGTCCGATTTGCAAACAGCAACCATATCCTTGCTGTGGGAAATACTCACGAAACAGTTGTCAGCCAAAGGCTTTTTGTTTTCATCGTAATGCAGATTTTCTACACCCATTGATAATAAAGTACAGGCAGCGGCGATGCTTTCCCTTCTCTTGCAATGTTCTTTTACGTTTGCAGGAAGTACATCAGCATTATATTCAGTTTTATCGGATAATTTAAAAAAATAAACAGAAACCATTTAATCACCAATTGGCATCTTTACATCAAACCTAATGCAAATTTTATTTTTGAAATAAATCTTTTGAAAGATGTTGAGCGTTTTGCCTTTGAAGATAAATCTTGCTTAAAGTCAAGGTTTTCATCATTGATTTCATTGATGACACCATCGTCAGAAATATTGAAAATTGTGTATTTAAGATGTGCTGCTTCATCTTCATAGAAAACAGCAAAATTACCGTCGGATAATTCTGTAAGACAGGAATAGCCATAAAAGCCTTGGGTCAAGTGGTATTTGCTAACCCATTCTACCTCACCATTATCTTGTGTGAGACCAACTCTCAGCACACCATCAGCTCTTGCTTGAAGATTACCACCTGCAGAACAAAGAATTACCTGTTTTTCATTGATTCTTCTTTTGGTTTCCATAAGTGAAACCATACAGTTTTTTGTGCCTTCAAGAGCTTTATCTGCACGGAATGTAGTCCACGTATGTCCACCGTCAGTGCTGTCAGCATATGCAATATAGTTGCTCAGGTTTCTTGCGTAAATGCGTAATGCTTTATATTTTTTTCCTTCTATTTTTACTAACTGTGCTTCACTTGTTTTTTGAAGTCCTGCTTTAATCTTGATTTTCTCACTTCTTTGCCATGTTATACCATTATCGTCGGAGTAAATAACACTTGCATTCTCAAAAATTGGGTCTTTGAACAATCCGTTGTTATCGTAAACACAGAAAAGAATTCGTTCTTTACCATTGTGTTCAATTATCATACCTCTGCCAGGTCCAACACCCAAGAAGGATTCTTTTTCCTTTTTCACCTGTTCGGAAATAATAGAAGGATGGCTCCAAGTTTTGCCATTATCGTCACTGTATCTTAACCATAAATATGTAGTTCTGTAGCATTTAAGTTCTGCTGAACTGTAAAAAATATTTTGTTGGATATTTACACCATCTGCACCTTTTTGTGCGGTGTAAATAGCTTCCCCATTTTTGTAAAGCCGGAATTCTCTGTCAATGGTATATTCTGTGACTTTTGAGTCTTCTCTTTTGAGAATAGGAGCAAAATCTCCATTATAATTATCAACATAATAACCAAAAGTATCGAGTTTATCACTGTTTTTTCCAGTTGTTAAAAGTAAGTGCTTTTTGCCATTGATTTCAATATATCCAGTACCGGTTTTACATTGAAGATAACCACATTCTGAGGGTTGAACATCAGCTAATAAGAATATTCTTCCTGTTTTTGACTGCACTATGACAGAGTCAATAAACGATGCACTGTCAGTTGATGTAACTGTATCTGCATAGTCATCAAAATGATTAACCATAGAGTATTTCCAGTCAGTATAACCATCCTTTGAAACTGCAACAGCTATATCAATGTTATTAGGGGAGTCTGAACCATGGGAATAACGGATATCAGCCCCAGCCATAACACTGCCGTCGTTAAGTGTGTAAAGTGCAGGTATGCGATTGCGTTCAGAATCAAACTCTTTATTGTCAAAGGGTTGTTCATATATGATTTTTGAAGACATAATACTTCTCCTTAATAAATCGTATTGTTGTATATATAATAACAAAAATTAAAAGAATTGTAAACAATAAATTAATTATGTAATGCCTGTCGTGCTATACAAGACCCAAAGAAAGAGTTTTGACCTGTTGAAACTTCAAAAATTTATGTATTTTCAACAAATAAGTACAAAAAAATTCCACGAATTACAAAATCAAAAAATGTTGTATTTTACGTTGATTTATTTTATAATACTTGTATGAACATACAAAGAGGATGATATTATGCAGTTGTTAGAAGACAGAATCATAAAAGACGGTAAAGTTTTTTCAGGAAACGTACTGAAAGTTGATAGTTTTTTAAACCATCAGATTGACGTTGAACTCTTAGATAAAATGGGTTCAGAAGTCAAACAACTGTTTGAAAATGAGAATGTTACCAAGGTACTTACAATTGAAGCATCGGGTATAGGTGTCGGTTGTATGGTTGCTAAGCATTTTAACTGTCCTCTTCTTTTTGCCAAGAAAACTAAGACTTTGAATATCAAAGGCGATGTTTATACAAGTAAGGTTGAATCTTTCACTCACCAATGTACATATGACATCATTGTTTCAAAAGATTTCTTGAATGAAACCGATACAGTTTTAATTGTTGATGATTTCCTTGCTAAGGGCAATGCTCTTATCGGTCTTATTGATATTGTTAATCAGTCCGGTGCAAAGCTTGCAGGTTGTGCTATTGCTATAGAAAAAGGCTACCAGGGTGGTGGAGACAAACTTCGTGCACAGGGTATCAAAGTTGAATCTATGGCAATTATTGAGGAAATGGACGATTCAACCGGAAGTATTGTATTTCGTAAATAGGTAATTACAGTGGTAAGCTGTTAAATATTACAAAAAAAGAAAAGGAGAGAAATTTATTATGAAAAATTTCAAAAAAGTTTTTGCTGTTGTAATGGCATTAGTTCTTGTTGTTACTTGCTTTGCGGCATGTGGCGGTAAAGAAACACCAGAAACACAGGAAAAATTGAAGGTTGGTTTTATCTTCCTTCACGACGAAAACTCAACTTATGATAAGAACTTCATGGATGCAGCTATAGCAGCTTGCAAAGAAATGGATGTTGAGTATGTTCAGAAGACTCAGATTCCTGAATCAAAAGATTGCTATGACGCAGCAGTTGCACTTATCGAAACAGATGGTTGTAACATCATCTTCGCTGACAGTTTTGGTCACGAATCATTCCTTATCGAAGCAGCTAAGAAATATCCTGATGTTCAGTTCTGTCACGCAACAGGTACACAGGCTCATACAGCTGGTGTAAAGAACTTCCACAATGCATTCGCATCAATCTACGAAGGTAGATACCTTGCTGGTGTAGCAGCAGGTCTCAAACTCAACGAAATGATTGAAGCAGGTAAAATTACTGCTGACAAAGCAAAGATGGGTTATGTTGGTGCATTCACATTTGCAGAAGTTATTTCAGGTTATACATCATTCTACCTTGGTGCAAAATCAGTTTGCCCAACAGTAACAATGGATGTTAAGTTCACAGGTTCATGGTACGACGAAAAAGCAGAAAAAGAAGCAGCTCAGGCTCTTATTGCTGGTGGTTGTGTACTTATCAGCCAGCACGCTGACTCAATGGGTGCTCCTACAGCTTGTGAAACAGCAGGTGTTCCTAACGTTTCATACAACGGCTCAACAGTTTCTGCATGTCCTAACACATTTATCGTTTCTTCAAGAATCGACTGGACACCATACTTCAAGTATATGATTCAATGTGTGAAAGATGGTAAAGAAATTGATACAGACTGGACAGGTACAATTGAAACAGGTTCAGTTGTTCTTACAGACGTAAATGAAAAAGCTGCTGCAGCAGGTACGGTTGAAAAACTTGCTGAGGTTAAGGCTAAACTCCTTGACGGTTCAATCAATGTATTTGATACAGCTAATTTCACAGTTAAAGGTGAGAAGTTAACAAGTTATGTGGCTGACGTTGATACAGATGACAAGTTTACACCAGATACTGAAGTAATTAAGGATGGTGTTTTCTATGAATCAGAAAAACGTTCTGCACCTTACTTCAATGTGTTTATCGATGGTATTACACTTCTTGACACAAACTTTGGTTAATATCTAATTATTTAATGTCAGAGACGAGGGGCAACTCTCGCCTCTGACTAATTTTGAAGAAATTGCTATGCAAATAGTGGATAACAATTTCTTGAGAATTAAGTAGAACGGAGGTTTATTGTGACTAAACAACCTGCTATTGAATTAAAAAATATAACTAAAACATTTGGTAAAGTCGTTGCCAATAAAAATGTAAATCTTACTGCATACCGTGGTGAGATTCTTTCCATTTTAGGAGAAAACGGAAGTGGAAAAACAACTCTTATGAATATGATTTCGGGAATTTATTTTCCTGATGAAGGTCAGATTTTTATTGACGAAAAAGAGGCTGTTATCACTTCACCTAAAGATGCTTTTAATTACAAAATAGGTATGATTCATCAGCATTTCAAACTTGTTGATGTTTTTAGTGCTACCGAAAATATAGTTCTTGGTATTGAAGACGGTAAGTATGACTTGTCAAAATCAAAAGGCGAGATTAAGAGAATCAGTGAACAATATGGTTTTGACCTTGTGCCTGAAAAGAAGATTTACACAATGTCTGTTTCTGAAAAACAAACAGTAGAAATTATTAAAGTTCTTTATCGTGGTGCAGATATTCTTATTCTCGATGAGCCTACCGCAGTTCTTACACCACAAGAAACTGAAAAACTCTTTAATATTCTTCGCCGTATGCGTGATGACGGTAAATGTATTATCATTATTACTCACAAACTTCACGAAGTACTTTCACTTTCTGACAGAGTTTCAGTTCTCCGTAAAGGTGAATATATCGGAACAGTTAATACTGCCGAGACAAATGAGGCAGAACTCACCGAAATGATGGTTGGCAAAAAAGTCGACCTTAATATTCATAGAAGTGAGCCTGTTGATTCAGAGGAAAGACTTGCAGTGAAAAATATTACCTGTGTTGACAGAACAGGTAATGTTGTTCTTGATGATGTTTCATTTACTGCAAAAAGTGGTGAAATCCTTGGTGTTGCAGGTATTGCAGGTAGTGGTCAGAGAGAATTGCTTGAATCTATCGCAGGTCTTCAAAGACTTGAGTATGGTGACATTTTCTACTTTGACCCTAAAACGGGCAAAAAAGAAAGCTTAAGAGATAAAACACCGTTACAAATCAGACAGATGGGTGTTCGTCTTTCTTTTGTTCCTGAAGACAGATTAGGAATGGGTCTTGTTGGTAATATGGACATTGTTGACAATATGATGCTGAGAAGCTATACAAAAGGTCACTCAATGTTCTTAAAACGTAAAAAGCCAAAAGACCTTGCAATGAAAATTATTAATGACCTTGAGGTTGTTACTCCAAGTGCAAGTACACCTGTTCGTCGTCTTTCAGGTGGTAATGTTCAGAAAGTTCTTGTTGGTCGTGAAATCGCAGCATCACCTACTGTTTTAATGGTTGCTTATCCTGTTCGTGGTCTCGATATCAACTCATCTTATATGATTTATAATCTCCTTAACGAACAAAAGGAAAAAGGCGTTGCTGTAGTCTTTGTTGGTGAGGATTTGGATGTTCTTATTGAACTATGTGACAAGATTATGGTTATAGGTTCTGGTAGAGTTACTGGTGTTGTTGATGCAAGAAACACAACAAAAGAAGAAATCGGTCTTCTTATGACAAAATCAAAGAATAACGGAAAGGAGAAGAATAATGGCTAATACATCTGCTGTAAAAAATCATCGTGAACCACTTTTTCATGTGGTAAAACGTGACGATATGCCGTTGTGGAAAGCTTGGCTTATCCGTATTGCGACAATTGTAATCTCCTTTATCTTTATTGGTATAGTTTCAATGGCCCTTACTGGAAAAGGATTTGGTGAATCTTTTGAAACAATGTTTTTAGGTGCATTTGGTAGAGTATTTGACGGAAGAATGACTATGCTCTGGAAATATTTGCAAGATGTTGCAATTCTTCTTTCTCTTTCACTCGCACTTACTCCTGCATTTAAAATGAAATTTTGGAACTGTGGTGCAGAAGGACAAACTCTTATAGGTGGGCTTGCTTCAATCATTTGTATGATTGAATTAGGTGATAAACTAAGTTATCTTCCACTTATTGGTGTTATCGCAGTGTCAAGTATCGTTGCAGGTGCTATCTGGGGATTAATTCCTGCAATTTTCAAAGCATGGTTCAACACAAATGAAACATTATTTACACTTATGATGAACTATATTGCAACACAGATTGTTGCATATTATGTTTACATCAAGGGTGGTGGCTCAAATGTCATCAATCCTGTTTCTGCCGGTAATTTCCCTGCAGTAGGTGATAATGATTATTTTGTAAACATTGTTATTGTTGCGGTAATCACCGTTCTTATGTTCATATATCTTAGATTCAGCAAGCAGGGTTATGAAATCTCTGTTGTTGGTGAAAGCCAGAATACTGCAAGATACGTTGGTATCAATGTTAAGAAAGTTATTATTCGCACAATGGTTATTTCCGGTGCATTATGTGGTGTAACAGGCATGTTGCTTGTTGCAGGTAAAGACCATAGTATCAACACAAACCTTGTTGGTGGTCAAGGCTTTACTGCAATTCTCATGTCATGGCTTGGTCAGTTTAATCCATTTATCATGGTGTTTATGACTGGTATTGTTATATTCCTTAAACTTGGCGTTGCTAAGGTTGCAGACGATGCATTGTTAAACTCTTCTTTCTCAGAAATAATTGTTGGTTTTGTTATTCTTATGCTTGTTGGTTGTGAATTCTTTATTCATTATTCAATTAAATTCCGTCATAACAAAAAGGAGGTTAAAGCATGATTGTTCAATTCTTTTGCCGTGCAATTCTTCTTGGCGTGCCTCTCCTTTATGGCTCAACAGGTGAAATCTTAACTGAAAAATCAGGACATCTTAACCTTGGTATCCCTGGTGTTATGTATGTTGGTGCAATCAGTGGTGTTACAGGTTCACTTATCTATGAAAATTCCTGTGGCAACAATATCGACAATATGAATCCATTACTGGCTGTTCTTATTCCACTTATTTTCTCAATTGTTGGTTCAGTCTTAATGGGACTTATTTATAGTTTCTTAACCGTAACTCTCCACGCAAATCAGAATGTTACCGGTCTTGCCCTTACAACCTTTGGTATTGGTTTGGGAAATTTCCTTGGTTCTTCACTTATCAGCATTACAAAGAGTGATTTGCCATCAATTGCACTTTCAAATACAAGTTTGTTTTTCTCAACAAAACTGCCATTCTATGACAAACTTGGTGTTGTAGGTGAATTATTCTTCTCATACGATTTCCTAACATATTTTGCTATTATTATTGCAGTAATAGTTTCAGTCGTACTTAACCGCACACGAGTAGGTTTGAATCTTCGTTCTGTTGGTGAAAATCCTGCCACTGCAGATGCAGCAGGTATAAATGTTGTAAAATACAGATATGTTGCAACTGCTATCGGTAGTGCTATTGCAGGACTTGGTGGACTTCAGTATGTTATGGCTTATGCAAATGGTTGCTGGACAAATAATGCTTTTGGTGACCGTGGCTGGATGGCTATTGCACTTGTTATTTTCGCTTTATGGAAACCATCATTGGCTATTGTTGGTTCATTCTTCTTTGGTGCTCTTTGTAACGCTAATAACTACATACAAGGTTTGGGTACAGAAACACAAGAGCTGTTTAAAATGATACCTTATATCTCAACAATAGTTGTTCTTATCATTACAAGTATGCGTAAAAAGAGAGAGCATCAACCACCAGGAAGTCTCGGTCTTAACTATTTCAGAGAAGAGAGATAATCTGATTTTAGAAACTCAATATAAAAAAGGGACTGTTTTCAGTCCCTTTTTGTTATGTTTTTTAGCTAATAGCAATTTTAAAGCAAATTGGTAAATCGTTTTTGAAATCACCTTTAACCTTGATTGTAAGTGCCTTATCATCTCTTATGAAGTTGATTTTCTCATCACTTCCAAGAAGCTCTATACTTTCAATAAGATAATCGTGAGGATTATGTTTTCGAAGTGTTTTAATTTTTACCATCTTTGAAGGACGCATTTGGAAAACATAGAGATACCCATTTTTATATGTAAATCTGAAATCCTTGTTTGTGAATTTCTTTTCGTCTCCATCCTGGAAAAATCCGTCTTTAGCATTTACTTTACCTTCACCAAACTGTTTCCAGAATGTAGTACCGTAAATACCTTCGCCATTGATGCTGAGCCACTCACCCATAGTGAGAAGTACTTCCGTTTCTTCATCAGTGATTGTACCATCTGGTTTTGGACCGATATTTATAAGCAAGTTTCCATTTTTTGAAACGATATCAACAAGGTCACAGATAACTTGTCTTGCACTCTTGTATTCGTTATCCTTTCTGTATCCCCATGAGCATTTGCCAATTGCAGTATCAGTCTGCCAATAAAGAGGGGAGATACCTGTCAAAGCACCACGTTCAACATCAAATGTTGCAACAGTAGGAGGGAAAGCCTCATGCTTATAGTTGATTGTAACTTCCTTGCCCCATTCTTCTGCACGATTGTAATAATATGCAGCAAGCTTTTTAAGGTATGGTTTAAATGAGTGATTATGTATCCACCAATCAAAGTATAGTACAGATGGTTGATATTTATCAATTAACTCACAAGTCCTGACAAGCCAGTCCTCGAGCCATTCTGTGCTTGCACCGATAGTATGTGTATCTTCTGTTGTTTCACCAAGGTGATGTGAGTCCCATTCCTTACAAAAAACTGCAGGACCGTAAAAATCACGGTAATTATCATCATTGACATCACTGTCAAATGTTCTGCCAAGATTCATAAAAAAGTAGTGTTCTGCTCGGTGAGTTGATGCACAAAGTGTCAGTCCCTGTTTTTCGCATTCTGACTTTAATTCACCAACAACATCTCTGCAAGGACCCATTTCCTTTGCGTTCCAACGATTGAATTTTGTGTCGTACATAGCAAAACCATCGTGATGTTCAGCAACAGGCATAACATATTTTATACCTGCTTTTTTGAAAAGAGAAACCCATTTTTCAGCGTCAAAGTTTTCTGCTTTGAACATTGGAATGAAGTCTTTGTAGCCGAAATCCTTATGTTCACCATAGGTTTTTCTGTGATGTTCAAATTCACGAACATTTTTGTCGTACATACTTCTTGAATACCATTCACTACCAAAAGCAGGAACAGAATAGATACCCCAATGGATAAATACACCCAATTTGTCGTGCATATACCATTCAGGAACTTTGTGATGAGCCAAAGATGACCAGTCAGCTTTGAACTTTCCGTTTTCATTTACTTCGTCAATAAGTTTCAAGTAATCTTTAGTTGTCATTTTTATCACCTGGGTTAATTATAAATTTAAAAAGCACCTGTTCTTTACACCACAAGGAGTAGAGGTAGGTGCTTTTAACGTAGTTTATTTCAAAATAGAAACTGCATCGCTAATAGTTTTTTCGAATGCTTCTTTACCATATTTGTCAACTTCTGCCTTGTTCTTTTCTCCGTGTGTAAGGCAACCTGCACCACCGATACAACCACCGACACAAGCCATACCTTCAATAAAGTTTGCATCAAGAACATTTTTGCTCTTTTTAAGCAAAGCAACTTTACAAGCTTCAATACCATCACAAACAGCAGGTTTAACTGTGAAGTCGATATTCTGCTCTTTCAAAGCTTCAACAACTGCATCTGAAAGACCACCTGAACGAGCAAAGATTCTACCAAAATAAGAAGCATTATCAAGTACATCTTCCTCAAGGGTCATAATATCGATATCTTTACTATCAAAGAGTGCCTGAAGTTCTTCAAATGTCAAAACACTGTCAACATAAGGCTTAACTCTATCAAGTTGTGCTTCGGATTTCTTTGCAGTACAAGGTCCGATGAAAACAACCTTTGCATTTGCGCTTGTTTCCTTAATGTACTTAGCAAGTCTTGCCATAGGTGATAAATTGTGTGATACATGAGGTAAAACTGCAGGGTAGGCAGATTTTATGTACTGTACAAAAGCAGGACAGCAAGAACTTGTAAGGAAGCCCTTTTCACTAAGTTCTTTTGCTTCTTCCATTGCAACCATATCTGCACCGAGAGCAGCTTCAACAACAGTATAGAAACCAAGTTTCTTAAGTCCGGTAATTACTTGTCCAAGTTTTGCATAATTAAACTGGCTGGAAATTGAAGGAGCAACAACAGCGTAAACCTTGTATTCTTCATTGTTCTGACTCTTTTTAATCATATCGATAACGTCAAGAATATATGATTTGTCACTGATTGCACCGAATGGGCACTGATATACACAAGCACCACACTGAATACACTTGTTGTTGTCTATCTTTGCAGCATTATCGTCACCGATTGAAATTGCTTTAACTTTACAAGCGTTCTGGCAAGGACGTTTGCGGTTAACAATAGCAGCAAATGGACAAACCTTTGCACAAGCACCACATTCCACACATTTTGATTTGTCAATGTGTGCTACGTGATTATGGTCGAAAGAAATTGCACCACGTTTACATACATCCTCACATCTGTGAGCAAGACAACCGCGACATGAATCCGTAACCTCATAACCGGCTGCAGGACATTCATCACAAGCAATATCAATGACTTCAATAACATTTGGATTTTGCTTATCTCCACCCATTGCAAGTTTAATACGCTGTGCAAGAATTGCTCTTTCTTTATATACGCAGCATCTCATAGTAGGCTCTTTACCGGGAGAAATAGATTTTGGAATATCCCAAAGATTCTCAATAAGAGTGTCAGCCCAACTATGCTTTGCTACTTCACGCAAAACCTTATACTTTAAATATTGAACTTTAGTATCGAATTTTCTCATTTATGTATACTCCTTAGAAATAACTTACCTTAATCTTTTTACCCATCTTTTTGAGACACTTTGAGAGTTCTTCAACAAGATTCATTTTAATATTGAAATTTATAGGCAAGTCAGGATTTTGGTGTGCAGGGTTAATAGCTTTACCAACATAGAAGTTAATGTCGGTTGCCTCTTCAAACAACAAACGGCAAATGAGAGATGCACCGTCTTTTTTGAAACTCCAATGCTCGTAATGCTTGTTTTCGCCGAGATAGTCATTTGCATACTCAACAACTCTGTTAACTGTGATAACACCCTCAGTTACAAGGTCCACACCCTCTAATTCTGCAATAGGGGGGATATCACTTTGTTCAAAATTAAGAGATGCTCTGAGTGGCTTTCTCAGGAATTTTGCAGCAATTGAAGATGTTGTTCCACCGCAGATAATGTGTTTGCCTTCCTTGGAGAAGAAAAGTGACATCATTCTGTCAGCATCATCACGGTTTGCAGGAGGTCCGAAAAGCATATTCATCGGAACTCTTTTTCTTATTTTCACAACACAAGCAGTTGCATCGTCACCAGGCTTGTGTCCATAAAGATTATCACATTCGTCCACGAGCATTGTTGATAATGTTTTTGCTGTATAACCTGCAGGGACGAGGGTTTCGATGAAATCGATAATATCTTCTCTCTTCCAGCCGAAATTGTAGAGCATTCCTATTCCGGCATGTGGGCATCCATCACTCATTGCAACGAAAATATCATTTTCCTGTAATTTAATAACGGACTTGAATATTTTTTTACCACCGATATTCATTTCTGTTTTTGGATAATCCCAATTCTTTTCGTCACGGATGATAATTGCATGTGGATTATCGTACTGGATCAATTCAGCGGTCTGGTTATTTTTAAGATGGATAATTGTAAAAGTTGAATAAGCAACACCTCTCACCGAGCAAACAGGTAAGGTAGCCGCAATTGTTTCAACACATTCTTCAAGGGATAATCCCTCTGCGAGCATTGTAGATATGATTTTTGATGTAAGTGTAGAAAGAATACTTGCCTTCACACCACTTCCAAGCCCGTCGGATAATACTATAACAGTCGAATCATCACTTGGCTCAACAATATCAATATGGTCACCGCAGAGTTCTTCACCGTGATGATTTATACTTTTGTATCCGATATCAGCACATAAATCATTCATTGATTATTGACTCCTTAAGCTTTGCTAGAGCAATTTTTGTTTCTGCAGCAGTCTCACCGAGGAGGGATGCAATTTCCTGAACAATTCGCATCTGCTTTTCAACAACCTTATCGGCAACTTCCACTGTCTGACGACTGATGTCTTCTTTCTTTTCACGTTCTTTTTCTTCATCAGTAACATCACGCATAATGCTGATTAAAAGATGTGAATCTTTATCATGAACAACTGTCTGTTCAACATAACGATTATATTCTGCAAGATAAACTCTTTCATCACGAACATCTCTGCCGGTTGAAAGTACCTGCATGAATATACTCGGGTCAAGAACACGAATGACTTGGTCACCAAGAATATCTGATTCAGAACGGATGTTCATAATTCTTCTTGCTGACTTGTTAATCTGCTGTACCTCAAGCTGTTCGTTAAGAACAATAAGTCCATTTGGTGAATTGTTAACAATTGTGTCAGAAAAGCTTTCTGCCTTATCTTTAAGGTAAGGTAAGCACATTGATATTTCTGCTTTACCCTGAATGATGGCAATTGCTTTTTCACGACAAGTGTTATAACCACAAGAACCACAGTTAAGTTCTTGCGACGGTTTAAATTTGCCCATCTGACGAAGAATATTACTTATCTCAATTTCAGATGGCTGAGCATTCTTTTGTTCAATGTATGCAAACACCTTCTTAAGTTCAATCATCTTAGGTTGTGTGACTTCAAAGTCTTTTTCACCTGCATAGCTTGCAACTTCAATATAGTCTTTGATGTTTGAAGTGTGGTGATATTTCTCAATAACAGGACCACCAACACAACTACCAACACATGAAGACATTTCTATAAAACACTTGTGTATTTTACCTTTTTCAATGTCCTTTAACACCTGAATACAGTTTTCAACACCATCAATGGCAACATATGTGTAGCCTTTAACTTCATTCATGGTTTTGAGTACGCCACCTGTTGTAGGGAAGAATCGTGCACGACTGTTATCATTATTATCTTGAATTGCTTCAAGCTCAATTTTTTCTTCCTTAAACCATTCTGAAAGCTCCTCGAATGTTAAAACTGCATCTACGATACCGTGATAGTATTCAGCCTCATCTTTTTTAGCAACGCAAGGACCTACGAAAACTGTTTTTGCATTTGGAATTCTCTTTTTAATATCCTGACAATGGGCCTGCATTGGGGACATAACATCTGCAAGATATTCCAATGCTACGGGGAAATATTTCTGAATAAGAAGATTAATAGAGTGACAGCAGGAAGAGATAACAATATCGCGGTCTTCTTCCTCTAACATTCTTTCATATTCATTCTTAACAATTGTTGCACCGATTGCTGTTTCTTCTGCATCATAAAATCCGAGTTTTTTAAGTGCTACACGCATAGCATCAATGCCAACACCATCATAGTTGGCAATAAATGAAGGTGCAATACTTACAACAACAGGGTCACCACTTTGAAGAAGTACCTTTACTTTTTCTACTTCATTAACAATTTCTTTTGCATCCTGTGGACAAACAACGAAACACTGACCACATAAAATGCATTCGTTGCCGATAATATGCGCCTGATTGCCTGAAAAGCGAATTGCTTTCACGGGACAATGACGGATACATTTATAACAGTTTTTACAGTTTGATTTTTTTAATGTCAAACAATTAGGCATTTGTGGTTTACACCCTTTCGATTAAAACTTACTCAGGACGTTTTCCTGAAAAAATTCTTTAAAGTTTTCTTTAGTTACACCTGTATGAATATCATCATCAATTTGAATTGTAACGCCTACACGGTTACATTTGCCTATGCAAAAACTTCCGGCAAGTGTAATCTCATTTTCGAGATGATTTTCAGTAACAGATTTTTGAAGAAGCTCAACAATTTCAGGAGAGCCTTTAAGATGGCAGGAACTGCCGACACAAATCTGGATAATCATAATTTATTTTACCTTTTCAACTATATTTTCATTGAAGAATTCATCAACCGTTTCCGGAGTTACTGAGAAAAAGTCGTCATCTACAGTAACACAAACACCTTGTTGACATTTGCCAAGACAGAATGTACCACTAATCTCAACTTTATCTTCAAGTTTGTTTTCAGTGATGAGTTTATGAAGTTGTTCAACGACAAGACGAGAACCTTTAATGTGGCATGAACTACCAATACAAACTGTAATTTTCATAATATATTTCTCCTTAATTCACATTCGAAGATACTATGTATTTCGATTCAAAAATATCGATTTAAATTATACACCTTTTTTCAACTGCGTTCAACAAAAAAAATAAAAAACATTTTATACATATTTTACATATTTATAGTTTTTTTTATGGTTTTTTAGATATAAAATACTGATTTTATAGAAAATGTCGTCAACTTATTGATTTTGTTGACAGATATTGATAAAATACATAAGGTTATAATGGTTTATTGTGAAATGTGTAATCGATACATATATTATCGATATATGCGACACTGATTCATTTTTAACTTATGGCAACGCACATGTTTTATTAATTTTGAAGCATAAAGGAGGCGGGTCGATGAAAATTGTTCCTGTTTCAAGAGCTACCTTGGGTAGACTTCCGTTGTATCTTAACTTTCTTAGAAAAATGTCTCCAGTTAAAGTTCCTTACATATCGGCAACAGCTATTTCAAAAGAGTTGAATCTCGGAGAGGTTCAGGTAAGAAAGGACCTTGCAGCAGTTAGCGGTGAGGGAAAACCACGATTGGGTTATGCAACAGAGGAACTTATAAAAAAACTTGAAGATTGTCTTGGATACAATGAGTTTACTGATGCTGTTCTGGTAGGTGCCGGAAAGCTAGGGGGAGCGCTACTTCAATATGAAGGCTTTGAACGTTTCGGAGTTAAAATCATAGCAGCCTTTGACAAAAATGAACAAGTAACCAATCTGGGTTCTAAAACTGGAGTTTTACCGATAGGTCAATTTGAAAGTTTCTGTAAAGAACATAACATTCGTATCGGAATTATTACGGTAGTTGAAGATTCGGCACAAGATGTATGTAACCTGATGGTTGAAAATGGGATAACGGCGATATGGAACTTTGCACCTTGCAAATTAGAAGTTCCTGACGGTGTTCTTATTCAGAATGAAAACTTAGCATTATCATTGGCTCATTTGAGTAATCAATTGTCTCGCTGATGGAAATGCAGAGTGAGTAGTTATAAAACAACGTAAAGAGTAAGCAAAAGAAAAAATGCTTTTCAGTAATAAAAATAAAAAAGATATTTATAAAGAGTGAGGTTTTAATATGAACAAAATCACAATTATTGGTTCAGGTAGTGTTGGCTCAACGATTGCATATACTGCAACTGTAATGGGACTTGCATCAGAAATAGTAATCATCGATATCAACGAGGAGAAGGCTCTTGGTGAAGCTCTTGATATCAGACAGGGTATTCCTTTCTGCAATCCTGCAACTGTTTATGCAGGTTCATATAAGGATGCTGTTGATTCAGATATCGTTATCATCACATCAGGTCTTCCAAGAAAACCTGGTCAGACAAGACTTGATTTGGCTCAGAATAACGTTAACGTTATGAAGTCAATTGCCACAGAAATCGTAAAATATGCTCCTAAAGCAACTTATGTCATTGTTAGTAATCCGGTTGATATTCTTACATATGTATTCTGTAAAACTACAGGAATTCCTGAAAAGAGAGTTATCGGCTCAGGCACAATTCTCGATACATCACGTTTGCGTGCAAGAATTGCTGAATACTATTCAGTTAACCAGAAGAATGTTCACGCATATATTTTAGGTGAACACGGTGATACAGCTTTTGTTCCATGGTCAATTGCAAACATTTCTAATGTTCCGATTGAAGATTATAGAAATGCTGTTATGAAATCAGAACTTTATCCTGAATTTAACAGAGACGAAGTTGAAGATTATGTTCGTAAATCAGGTGGACGAGTTATTCAGCGAAAGGGTGCAACATTCTATGCTGTTTCGGTTTCAGTTTGCCACCTTTGCAAATGCTTGTTGAATCCTATTGATACAACACTTACAGTTTCAACAATGCTTCACGGTGAATACGGCATTGATGATGTTTGCTTGAGCCTTCTTAACATTGTTGGTAATAAACAGGTTCAGGGTAAGATTATTCTTCCTCTTAATGAGCAGGAAATCTGGTCATTACACAAGAGTGCAGAAAGCCTTAAAAATGTTATTAAACAAATTGATATATAAGAGCGACAGAAAGGATAAACAGAAATGGAATATCGTATTGAACACGACTCTATGGGCGAAATGAAAGTTCCTGCAGACCGTCTTTGGGCTGCACAGACTCAGAGAAGCCACGAAAACTTTGAAATCGGTGTTGGTATTGAAACAATGCCTGCCGAAATTATAAATGCATTCGGTATCCTTAAAAAGGCTGCTGCAATTGCAAACAATGCTCTTCGTCCTGAAAAGATGACAGAAGAAAAAATGAATGCAATCTGTGCTGCTTGTGACGAAGTAAGAGAAGGCAAGCTTAACGGACACTTCCCACTTGTTGTATGGCAGACAGGTTCTGGTACACAGTCAAATATGAACTCAAATGAGGTTATCGCAAACAGAGGTAACCAGATTCTTGGTAAAACATTACTTCATCCAAACGATGACGTAAATATGAGCCAGTCTTCAAATGATACATTCCCAACAGCTATGCATATTGCAGCTGTTCTTGCACTTGAAGAGAAACTTCTTCCTGCAGTTCAGGAATTGATTGAAACATTCAAGAGACTTGAAGAAGAAAATGAAGGAATTGTAAAGAGTGGTAGAACTCACTTGCAGGATGCAACTCCAATTAAGTTCAGTCAGGAAATTAGCGGTTGGCGTTCAAGCCTTGAAAAGGACGTTGAATTAATCAAACGTTCAATCGAGCCTCTCTATGAACTTGCTCTTGGTGGTACTGCTGTTGGTACGGGTCTTAATGCACCTGCAGGATTTGATACAGGTGTTGCAGCTGAAGTAGCAAAACTCACAGGTAAACCATTCGTGACTGCAGCTAACAAATTCCATTCACTTACATCAAAGGATGAACTTGTATTTGCACACGGTGCAATCAAGGCTCTTGCTTGCGACATGATGAAGATTGCAAACGACGTACGTTGGCTTGCATCTGGTCCTCGTGATGGTCTTGGTGAAATCTTCATTCCTGAAAATGAACCTGGTTCATCAATTATGCCTGGTAAAGTTAACCCAACACAATGTGAAGCAGTAACAATGGTTGCTGTTCAGGTAATGGGTAACGATGTTGCAGTTAGTATGGCAGCATCTCAGGGTAACTTTGAATTGAATGTGTTTATGCCTGTATGTATCTACAATTTCTTACAGTCAGCAAGACTTCTTGCAGAAGCAATTGTATCATTCAATAAGAATTGTGCTGTTGGCATTAAAGCAAATAAAGAGAAGATGCATCACAATCTTCACAACTCTTTGATGCTTGTAACTGCTCTTAACCCATATATCGGTTATGAAAATGCAGCAAAAACAGCAAAGAAAGCATTTAAAGATAATATTTCACTTAAAGAAGCTTGTGTTGAACTTGGTTTTTTGACAGCTGAAAGATTTGATGAAGTATTCCATCCTGAACAGATGGTATAAACCGGAGGTAAACCTATGAAAGTTAGTTATTTCCCCGGATGCACTCTTAAAAACAAGGCTAAAGAACTTGATGTTTATTCAGTTAAGTCTGCCGAAGTTCTGGGTATAACTTTAGAAGAAATTGAAAACTGGCAGTGCTGTGGTGGTGTGTTTACAACAGCAAGAGATGAGGTTGCAACAAAACTTTCATCTGTTCGTGCACTTAAATACGCTCTTGACAGAGAGCAACCACTCGTTACTGTTTGTTCAGCTTGTCATAATGTGATTAAGCAGACAAATTATGCAATGCAGAATGATAAGGAATTTGCTGATAAGGTTAACAGATACATGGCAGAAGGTGAATATAACGGAGAAACAGAAGTTTATAATTACCTTGAAATGCTCCGTGATTTGGTAGGCTTTGATGCAGTTAAAGAAAAAGTGGTAAATCCACTTAAAGGTAAGAAAATCGCTGCGTACTACGGATGCCTTCTCTTAAGACCTAATAGTGTTATGAGAATGGATGACCCTGAAAACCCTACAATCATGGAAGATTTGATTAAGGCAATGGGTGCAGACCCGGTAGTATATGCAAAGCGTAATGAATGCTGTGGTGGTTATATTTCAATTGAAAGCCCAGAATCAGCTAAGAGAAATAGTAATGCTATTATCGAAAATGCAAAGGCTGCAGGTGCTGAAATGATTATTACTGCATGCCCACTTTGCAAATATAATCTTATTAAAAACGGAGCAGATATTCCGGTAATTTATTTCACAGAGCTTCTCGCTGAGGCACTTGGTGTAAAGGAGGATACAAATGAATAATAAAGAGTATCTTCAGGAAGAAATTATCCGTAGAAGTGGTGTTAATCCTAGCAAATGTATGCGTTGTGGCAAATGCTCAGCAACTTGCCCTGCATACGACGAAATGGAATATCATCCACATCAGTTTGTAAATATGGTTGAAAGTGGCGATATTGAACCATTACTTAATTCAGAGTCACTTTATAAATGTTTATCATGTTTTGCATGTATTGACAGATGTCCAAGA
The DNA here is from genome assembly GCA_045578245.1 of Candidatus Fimenecus sp. Lineage (GTDB taxonomy): Bacteria > Bacillota > Clostridia > Oscillospirales > Acutalibacteraceae > Fimenecus. The sequence continues at coordinate 21,240 of JAZNJX010000114.1, forward strand.
AATGTAGAACCTGCTAAATTAGTTGAAGCAGTACGTCTTACTGCAATAAGACAACAGGGTGCTAACAGAATGACTGCTGATAATATTCCTCAGATGATTGACGAGGATGTTCCACCACAGTTGCTCGTAAGTGCGTTTAGAAAATATACTAAGTAAGGAGGAAAAGACAAATGCAAAGAGTTGGCGTTTTTGTATGTTGGTGTGGTAGTAATATTGCAGGTACAGTTGATGTCGAAGCAGTATCAGAAGCTTTGAAAAGCGAACCAGGGGTAGTCTTTTCCACTAACTATCAATATATGTGCTCACAGGCTGGTCAGGATATGATTAAAGAAGCTGTTAAAGAGCACAATCTTACAGGAATTGTTGTTTGTTCTTGTTCACCAAGAATGCACGAAGCAACATTCCGTAAAACAGCAGCTGCGGCAGGACTCAACCCATATATGGTTGAAATCGCAAACATCCGTGAACAGTGCTCATGGGTACATAAGGATATGCTTACAGGTACTGAAAAGGCAATTATTCTTGGTAAAGCAGCTATCGCGAAAGTAAATCTCAATACTCCACTCACTCCAGGTGAATCACCTGTAACAAAGAGAGCTTTGGTTATCGGTGGTGGTATCGCAGGTATTCAGACTGCACTTGATATTGCAGACGCAGGATTCCCTGTTGATATCGTTGAGAAAAAGCCTACAATCGGTGGTAAGATGGCACAGTTGGATAAAACATTCCCAACACTTGACTGTGCTGCTTGTATCCTTACTCCCAAAATGGTGGACGTGGCACAGAATGATAAAATTCGTATCTTCTCATATAGTGAAGTTTCAGAAATCAAAGGTTTCGTTGGTAACTTTGATGTAACAATCAAAAAGAATGCTCGTTTTGTTAAGGAAGATATCTGTACAGGTTGTGGCGCTTGTGTTGATAAGTGTCCAATGAAAAAAGTTCCTAACGAATTTAACTTGGGTATGGATAATCGTAAGGCTATCTATATTCCATTTGCACAGGCAGTGCCAAAGGTTGCAACAATCGACCCTAATGCATGTAATATGCTTAAAAATGGTAAATGTGGTCTTTGTGCAAAGGTTTGTACGGCAGGTGCTATTGACTATACACAGAAGGACGAATACATCGAAGAAAAGTATGGTGCAATCGTAGTTGCAACAGGCTTTAATCCAATCAGTATGGATAAGTTTGACGAGTTTGCTTATAACCAGTCAAAGGATGTTATTACATCTCTTGAGTTTGAGCGTCTTACAAATGCTGCTGGTCCTACAGCAGGTAAACTTTTAAGACCATCTGACGGAAAGCATCCTCATACAATTGTGTTTGTTCAGTGCGTGGGTTCACGTTGTGACGCTTGTGCTGAAAAAGGTAAAGAGTATTGTTCAAAAATCTGTTGTATGTACACTGCTAAACACGCAATGCTTACAAGAGATAAATATCCTGATACAGAAGTTTACGTATTCTATATTGACGTAAGAACTCCAGGTAAGAACTTTGACGAATTCTATCGTCGTGCAGTTGAAGAATACGGAGTTAAATATATCAAGGGTATGGTTGGTAAGGTAACACCGGAAGGTGATGTGCTTAAAGTTCAGGCATCCGACCTTATCGCTAATAAACAGCTTCATATTGATGCTGACCTTGTTGTTCTTGCAGCAGCAATTGAGCCTGATAAGTCAGCTCGTCCACTTGCTACAATGCTTACAGCAAGTATGGATACAAACGACTTCTTTACAGAGGCTCATCCAAAGCTTCGTCCTGTTGAAAGCCCAACAGCAGGTGTGTTCCTTTCAGGTGCTTGTCAAGGGCCTAAGGATATTCCTGAAACAGTTTCTCAGGCAGGTGCAGCAGCATCAAAAGTTATCGGACTTCTTGCAAAAGATAAGTTAACAGGTAACCCTTGTGTTGCACATTCAAACGAACTTATGTGTAATGGTTGTTCATCTTGTGAAAGAGTTTGTCCTTACGGTGCAATCACTTATAGTGATAAAGAATTCCGTATGCCGGACAGAACAACTAAGATTAGAAGAGTTGCATCAGTAAATCCTGCAGTTTGTCAGGGTTGTGGTGCTTGTACAGTAGCTTGTCCGTCAGGTGCTATGGACCTTAACGGATTTGCTAACTCACAGATTATGGCGGAGGTTGACGCAATATGCAAGTAAATGAATATAAACCATTAATTGTTGCATTTTGTTGCAACTGGTGTTCTTATGCGGGTGCTGACCTTGCAGGTAACAACCGTCTTAACTATCCGGCAGAGGTAAAGATTATTCGTGTACCTTGCTCATGCCGTGTAAACCCTATGTTTATTCTTCGTGCCTTCCAGCGTGGTGCTGATGGTGTAATCATTTGTGGTTGTCATCCCGGTGACTGTCACTACACATCAGGTAACTACTACACTCGTCGTAGAATGGCAGCACTTTTCTCAATGCTTGATTATCTTGGTATTGAAAAAGAGCGTACTCGTGTTGAATGGGTTTCAGCTGCTGAAGGTGCAAAGTTTGCAGCAACTATGAACGATTTCGTTGAAAAGGTAGTTGCTTTAGGTGAAAACAAGAGATTGGAGGATTTACGATGCAAAAAATAACTCGTGAACAGTTAGTTGAAAAAGCAGTTGCATTGCTTAACGACGGAACAGTTTCTTGTGTTCTCGGCTGGAGCAAAGGCGAGTTCGATTATGACGTAACTCCTGCTATGTTCAACAAAGAAGAAGAATTAAAAGCAAATTTCGTATTCAACGATTTCTGTGGTGTAAACTTCTCAAAATATCTTGTTGCAAAAACACAGAAATGTGAAGGCAAAATTCTTGTTTTCCTTAAACCTTGTGATACATACAGCTTTAATCAGTTGTTGACTGAGCATAGATTTGACCGTGAAAAGGTTTATGCAGTTGGTATTCCTTGTGAAGGTATGGCTGATGTTGCAAAGGTTAAGGCAATTTGTGGTGATGGTATCGCAACAATCAATTTCGATGGTGAAAAAATGGCAGTAACAACTCTTTATGATGATGCTCCTGTTATGATTTCAACAAATGATGTACTCGCAGAAAGATGTGTTAACTGCAAGAGTAAAAAACACGTTGCTTTTGACGAATTGATGGGTGACGAAGGTGAAGTTGTTGATTCAAACCGTTTTGATGAAGTTGAAAAACTTGAAGCAATGACTCCTGATGAAAGATTTGCTTTCTGGCAGAATGAACTTTCACGTTGCATCCGTTGTAATGCATGTCGTGATGCTTGTCCTGCATGTACTTGTGAAAAATGTGTTTTTGATAACCCTAATTCAGGTGTTGAAAATAAATCACCTGCAAACAGCTTTGAAGAAAAAATGTTCCACATTATCAGAGCGTTCCACGTTGCAGGTCGTTGTACTGACTGTGGAGAATGTTCAAGAGTTTGCCCACAGAATATTCCTTTACATCTTCTTAACCGTAAATTCATCAAGGATATGAACGAATTTTATGGTGAATATCAGGCAGGTGCAGAGGTTGGCTCACGTGCTCCTTTGGTTGACTATACAACTGAAGATTTAGAGCCAGGTGATGTTTTTAATAGGGGGGATATCAATGCGTAAATGTTCTCTTGATAAAATGAACCTTGTTTTTGCTGAAATCGCAAAAAATACAGCATTATATCTTCCTGTTGACCAAAATGACGGTAGTGCTGCTTATAAAAAATGGGAAGAAGGTACAATTTGGAGCAATGCTCTTAACACAGTAAGAAGCCCTAAGGACTTTTTCTTCCCACAGACTGAAGATTTGATGAAATTCACAACTTCAGGTAAAAACATTGAAATTATTGATACAAGAACTGAATCAGAAGATTTTGTTATCTTTGGTGTTCGTGCTTGTGATGTTAAGAGCTTTGATATTCTTGACAGAGTTTTCTTAACAGAACCGGTTGATAGCTTCTATGGTTCAAGAAGAGAGCATGGTGTTATCATCTCTCTTGCGTGTACAAGACCATCAGAAACTTGCTTTTGCAAGACTTTTGGTATTGACCCAGCTGAACCAGCAGGGGACATTTCGGCTTGGAAAACAGAAACAGAGATTTTCTTCAAGGCTAACACAGAAAAGGGTGAAGAACTCTTAAATAAACTTTCAGCCTTAACAGAAGATTGTGATGATTCTGTAGTTAATGAACAGAAAGCAAAAATCAACGCTATTATGAACAAACTTCCACTTAAAGACCTTACAACAGATGCTTTTGGTGGTGGAAAAACAAACGAATTCTTTAACTCACCTATTTGGGATGAGCTTTCACAAACTTGTCTTGGATGTGGTACTTGTACTTTCGTTTGTCCTACTTGTCAGTGCTATGACATTAAGGATTTCAATACAGGTAACGGTGTTATCCGTTACAGATGTTGGGACTCTTGTATGTATTCCGAGTTTACAAAGATGGCTCATGGTAACAACCGTCTCACACAGAAAGAACGTTTCCGTCAGAGATTTATGCACAAACTTGTGTATTTCCCTGAAAACAATGATGGAGAATTCAGCTGCGTAGGTTGCGGACGTTGCCTTGCAAAATGCCCAATTTCAATGAATATTGTAAAAGTTATGAAAAAGATGGGAGGAGCAGTAAATGAATAATCGTGCAGAAACATTGATTCCAAAGCTTGGTGTTATTACTGATGTTCGTATTGATACTCCTGACATCAAGACTTTCAGAGTTGTAACACCTGATGGCAAAAAAGCATTTGACCACAGACCTGGTCAGTGTGCAATGCTTTCAATTCCTGGAGTTGGTGAGGCGATGTTCTCTATTACATCTTCTCCAACAAATGAAGAATTCATGGAATTCTCAATTAAAAAGTGTGGCTGTGTAACAGATTGGTTACATCAGGCAGAAGTTGGTCAGCAGATTACAATTAGAGGACCTTATGGTAATCCATTCCCTGTTGATGATGTGTTTGCAGGAAAAGACCTTCTCTTTATCGCTGGTGGTGTTGGTTTAGCACCTCTTCGTTCAGTAATCAACTATTGTCGTCATTATCGTGACCGTTATGGCAAGATTGATATTGTTTACGGTTCAAGAAGTAAGGACGATTTACTTGACTATCAGGAAATTATCAACGAATGGTCAACTGATGCAGGTGTTAATGTTCACCTCACAATCGATAACCCTCAGGACGGCTGGGATGGCCATGTTGGTTTTGTTCCTAACTATGTTAAGGAATTAGGCTTTGATACAAACAAGGTTGCAGTTTTGTGTGGACCTCCAATCATGATTAAGTTTACATTAGAAGGCCTTTGTGCAATCGGATTTGAAAAGACTAACATTTATACAACTCTCGAATTGAGAATGAAATGCGGAGTTGGTAAATGCGGAAGATGTAATGTTGGTGCTAAGTACGTTTGCAAAGACGGTCCTGTTTTCCGTTGCGACGAATTAGACGAACTTCCAGCAGAATATTAATGGAGGAGAATATCATGGAAAAAATGGTTAATATATTTCTTTTCGGCAAAAAATACGAAGTGCCGGAAAATTTAACAATTATGACCGCTATGGAATATGCTGGTTATCAGCTTGTTCGTGGTTGTGGTTGCCGTAATGGTTTCTGTGGCGCTTGTGCAACAATTTACCGTATCAAGGGGGACAGAGAACTTAAAGCTTGTCTTGCATGTCAGACAAAGGTTGAAGACAGTATGTACATCGCTACATTGCCTTTCTTCCCACTTGTTAAGCAGGTTTACGATATTGAAAAAGTTCCTGTTAACGAAACAGTTATGATGCAACTTTATCCTGAAATTTACTCATGTATCGGCTGTAATGCTTGTACAAAGAGTTGTACTCAGGAACTCAACGTAATGCAGTATATCGCGTATGCACAGCGTGGCGATTTCGAGAAATGTGCTGAAGAGTCATTTGACTGCGTTATGTGTGGTGTTTGTTCATCAAGATGTCCTGCCGGTATTTCACATCCACAAGTTGCTATGCTTGCAAGAAGAATCAATGGTAAATATCTTGCTCCTGGTTGCGGTCACCTTGAAGACAGAGTTAAAGAAATCAAAAATGGTGATTTCAACGAATTGATTGAGGCACTTATGCAGAAACCAATCGAAGAAATGAAAGAACTCTACAATAACAGAGAAATCGAGAAGTAAGGAGGAAAGTGTATGTATTCAGAAAAGTTTCAGAAATCAATTGCTGCAGTTGAAGCAGCAAGAGAAAAAAATATTGCTTTAGAGCCACAACGTATGACAGCTCAGCAGAAAGAAGACTTACTTGCAACTTTCCATCCTGACTATAAAAAAGATGAATTTGCAGTATTGAAAATTGGTGCTAATAAAGGCGACAAAGTTCCTACAGAATTAGCAGAAATGCTTCAGGCACACAGCCGTATTACAGCTGACAGTGTTGACCTTTCAAAGCCTGATTATGAGACAGATGTTCTCATTATTGGTGGTGGCGGAGCTGGTGCATCTGCTGCTATTGAGGCAAATGAAGCTGGCGCTGATGTTATGATTGTAACAAAGCTCAGAATAGGTGATGCTAACACAATGATGGCTGAAGGTGGTATTCAGGCTGCTGATAAGCCAAACGATTCACCTGCAATCCACTTTGTTGATGCTTTCGGTGGCGGACACTTCGCAGCAAAGAAAGAACTTCTTTCAAAGCTCGTTTGTGATGCTCCAGAGGCAATTCAATGGCTCAGCAACCTTGGTGTTGAATTTGACAAGGAAGCTGACGGTACAATGGTGACTACTCATGGTGGTGGTACATCACGTAAGCGCATGCACGCTGCAAAGGACTACTCAGGTGCAGAAATTATGAGAACTCTTCGTGACGAAGTGTTCAACCGTAAAATCCCTGTAGTTGATTTCACAGCTGCAATCGAACTCATTATGGACGAAAACGGCAATGCCGCTGGTGCAGTTCTTATGAATATGGAAACAAAGGAACTCCTTGTTGCAAAGGCAAAGACTGTTATTATTGCAACAGGTGGTGCAGGTCGTATGCACTATCAGGGTTTCCCAACATCAAACCACTATGGTGCAACTGCTGATGGTCTTGTACTCGGTTACAGAGTTGGTGCAAAGCTTCTTTACGCTGAAACACTTCAGTACCACCCAACAGGTGTTGCTTATCCTGAACAGATTTTCGGTGCACTTGTTACTGAAAAAGTACGTTCATTAGGTGCAAAGCTTGTTAACGTAAATGGTGAAGTATTTATGCACCCACTTGAAACACGTGACGTTGCTGCTGCTTCAATTATCCGTGAATGTTCAGAAAGAGGCACTGGTATTGATACAGGTAGTGGATTAGGTGTTTGGCTTGACACACCAATGATTGAAAAAATCGGTGGCGAAGGCACAATTATGAAGAGAATCCCTGCTATGTGGAGAATGTTCGACAAGTATGGCATCGATATCCGTAAAGAGCCAATTCTCGTTTACCCAACATTACACTACCAGAACGGTGGTCTTGATATCACTCCTGACTGTATGACAACAAATGTTGAAAATTTATTTGTTGCTGGTGAGGCTGTTGGTGGAATTCACGGTAGAAACAGACTTATGGGTAACTCATTGCTTGATATTATTGTATTTGGTAGAAGTGCAGGTATGAATGCTGCTGCTAAAGCAAAGAATGTTACTGTAGGTGAACTTACACTTAAACATATTGAAGAATTTGAAAATGAAATCGCAGAAGCAGGAATTGATACTGATAAGGTGTCACCAAAACTTTTGCCTGATTACACAAATAAAAGATAAGAAAAGAGGCAAAAGATAAAATGACTTTATTTGGCGGAGTTATTTCTGTTACAGGAATTTCCTTTTTAATGTTGTGCGTTTTTGCAATACTCTTTGTTGGCTATGCTCTTGGTAGAGTAACAATTAAAGGTGTATCATTAGGAGATGCAGGTGTTTTCGTTGTAGCATTGTTATTCGGTGCACTTCTTTTCACGCCACTTGAGAACCAGCTCGTGATAAGAGGCGAAATCGAAGTAGGTTTTGCAGAAAAAGCACTTGAGATTATCGAAAGCCTTGGTTTAATTCTTTTCGTAACATCAGTTGGGTTTATTGCAGGACCAAAATTTTTTGGTAATATGAAAAAGAATTTTAAATCATATGTCCTTTTAGGTCTTGTTATTATCCTTTCGGGTGGAATTGCGGCAGTAGCTTGTATTTTCATTGGTAAGGGTATCGGATATGGTGCATCAATTGAAACTCAGGAAGAATTTACTGCTATGATTACAGGTCTTCTTTCAGGTGCTCTTACATCAACACCAGCATTCTCAGCTGCAAAAGAAAGTGTTGCTGCTGAACACGTTAGCCTTGTTTCGGTAGGCTACGGTATTGCATATATCTTCGGTGTTATTGGTGTTGTTCTCTTTGTACAGATTATGCCAAAACTTGTAAAAGCAGATATGGCAGTTGAACGTGCAAAGCTCAGTACAGGTGATGATGGTGCTACAAAGAAAAAGACTTTTAAAGGTAAACTTTTAGAACTTGACGACCATGGGGTTGCTGTATTTGCACTTGCAGCTGTTATCGGTACAGTTGTTGGTAAAATTGCAATTCCACTCACAAGCAACGGTCTTGATGGCACATGCTTCTCACTTACAACAACAGGTGGTTGTCTTCTTACTGCGTTAGTATTCGGTCATTTTGGCAGAATTGGTAAGTTGAACATTATGCCATCACAGTCAACTCTTAAGCTTTTAAGAGAGTTAGGCCTCGTGTTCTTCTTGTTGGGTGCAGGTGTTCCAGGTGGTGCAGATTTTGTGAAATATTTCGACCCTATGTACTTTGTATATGGTATGATTATGACAATCTTACCATTGATTATCGGTTACTTATTTGCAAAGTATGTTCTTAAATTAAGCTTGCTTAACACCCTTGGTTCACTTACAGGTGGTATGACAAGTACTCCTGCTCTTGGAACACTTATTTCAACAGCTGGAACAGAAGACGTTGCTGCTGCTTATGCTGCAACATATCCAATCGCACTTATCGCAGTTGTATTGGTTTCACAGCTTATTGTAATTGTATTCTAAGCAAAATTTGTATAAGAAAAGACATCCTATGGATTTAACCGTAGGATGTCTTTTTGTATTCGAAAACCCCTGGCTGTGCTAGGGGTTCAAAAAAGCTTTAGCGATGAGTATAAAAATAAAACTCCTTTTGATAAAATTAAAATGCGGCTACCAACTGCATTAGAAATCAAAAGGAGGACATTCAAAATGAATGACAACAAAAGTTTAGCACATACAACATG
>JAZNJX010000115.1:0-13471 GCA_045578245.1 Candidatus Fimenecus sp.
GTGAAGAACTTGTTGGTCTTCATTATGAAACATGTTTTGCAGACATCCCTGCACAGCAAGGCTTTGAACACAAAATCGTTGCTTGGGAAGATGTTGCTGCTGACGAAGGTACAGGCGTTGTTCATATTGCTCCTGGTTGCGGTATCGAAGACTTTGAGCTTGGCGAAAGACTTGGTCTTCCAAAGGTTATGCCTATCGACGATACAGGTATTTACCTTGATGGCTTTGGCTTTATGTCAGGTAAGGACAGCCACACAATCGCTGACGAAGTTTTCGAAAAACTCGACGAGCAGAACAAACTCTATAAGGTTGAACCACACGAACATAGCTACCCGGTATGCTGGAGATGTAAGAGTGAAATCGTTTTCCGTCTTGTTCCTGCATGGTATATCAAAACAAGTGAGCTTAAACCTAAGCTTATTGAATGTGCTAACTCAGTTAAATGGGAACCTGCTTCAAACGGCAAACGTATGAATGACTGGCTTACAAATATGGGTGACTGGAACATTTCTCGTAAACGTTACTACGGAATGCCACTTCCTTTCTATCCATGTGATTGCGGTCATATCACAGTTGTTGGCTCAAAGGCTGAACTTCGTGAACATGCTGTTGACCCTGCTCAGGTTGATGCTCTTCCTGAACTTCACAGACCATGGGTTGACGAAGTTAAAATTAAATGTCCACATTGTGGAAAAGAAGTATCACGTGTTTCTGACATCGGTGACGTTTGGCTTGATGCCGGTATCGTTCCATTCTCAACATTTGGTTACTTTACAGACCGTGAAGCATGGGAAAAGAACTTCCCTGCAGAATGGGTTACAGAAATGCACGAGCAGGTTAGACTCTGGTTCTACTCAATGCTCTTCATGAGTACAGTTCTCGTAGGTAAAGCACCTTACGAAAGAGTTGTTACTAACGGTATGGTTGTTGCTGAAGATGGCTCTAAGTTCTCAAAAACAGGATTTATGATTAAGTTTGATGAGGCTGCTGAGAAAATCGGTGCGGATACTGTTCGTTACCTCTATGCAAGTGCACCAACTAACAACGACGTTCGTTTTGGTTATAACCTTGGTGACGAAGCAAGAAGAAAGATGCTTGGTTTCTGGAATATCTATACATTCTTTGATACCTATGCACAGCTTGATAAGCCAAACTTTGCTGAATATAAAGTTGATTTCGCAAAATTAACTCCAATTGATAAATGGCTTGTTGTAAGAACAAATGAATATCTTAAGAAAGCAACTGCAGCTATGGATGATTATAAATCTGCTGCACTTATCAAGGAATTTGAATTGTTTGTTGATGATATTTCTAACTGGTATATCAGAACAAACCGTCGCCGTTTCTGGAAGACAGAAGACCAGCAGGATAAGATGGTTGCATACTGGACACTCTTTAATGCTCTTAAGGTTTGTGTTCAGACAATTGCTCCAATCACTCCATTTATGACAGAACACATCTGGCAGAATCTCATTAAGAAGTGTGATTCATCTGTTGCTGAGTCAGTACATCTCAGCGACTGGCCATCAGTTCTTGAAGGTGTTGAAGATGATGGCGTTATCGAACAGACTGCTCTTGTTCGTGAAGTAATTGCTACAGCAATGAGACTTCGTAACGAACAGCAGATTAAAGTTCGTCAGCCACTTTCAAAAATCTTCATTTGCTGTGATAAGGATAAAGCTGATAAAATCAAGACTTTTGAGAAGAATATTCTTGATGAACTTAACATCAAGACTGTTGAATATATTGATGATATCAATGTTCTTGAAGACCAGTTCCTTGCAGTTAACTTTAAGGTTGCAGGTGCAGTTCTCAAGCAGAATGTAAACAAGATGAAGCAGACTCTTGAAGGACTTTTAGTAGACGAAATGAATGCTCTTACAGCAGCTGTTGTTGCTGGTGGTGAAGTTGAAGTTCCAGGTTGGGACGAAAAATTCGATTCATCAATCTTTGCAGTACAGACAAAGACAAAGGCTGGTGTTGTTTCTGCTGAATTCGCTGAGGGCGGCGTTGTTGCTCTTGATATCGTTCTTACTGATGAACTCCTTAAAGAAGGTGTTGTTCGTGATATTATCCGTCAGTGCCAGGTTGCTCGTAAGGATGCAGGTTATCAGGTTGAACAGAGAATTAAGGTTGCAATCGCAGTTGATGATGAGTTCGTTGTAAATGCACTTAATGAAAAGCTTGCTTATATTGCAGGTGAACTTCTTGCTGACGCTGTTCTTATCAATGAAGATATGAATGCAGATTACACAAGTGAGTTTAATGTAAATGACAAGAAAGTTGCTGTATCAGTTGTTAAAGGAGAATAAAAGATGTTTCAAGTAACAAAAGATATGAATATCGGAGAAATCCTTGATAATGCAAGAGAAACTGTTCCATTCTTTTTGAATCTTGGAATGCATTGCCTTGGCTGTCCATCAGCAAGAGGTGAAACAGTTGAACAGGCTTGTATGGTTCACGGTGTTGACCCTGACGAGTTTGTTGAAGGTATCAATGAATTTCTTAAAGAAAACGCAAACAAATAATTAAAAACATTCCCCCTATGTTCAGTAGGGGGATTTTATTCAAAAAAGAGGTGAGTAGTATGAAGCTTGACAGTCGTCTTATGGCTATTGCGAACTTGGTCAGAGAAAATAAGGTTTTTGCTGATATCGGAACAGACCATGCATATCTTCCTGTTTATCTTGTCGAAAAAGGAATAACTAAAAAGGCTGTTGCTGCTGATTTAAGAGTCGGACCTCTTGAAAATGCAAAAGATGCTGTGGTTTCATACGGTTTCACAGAGCAAATTGAACTTCGTCTTTCGGATGGTCTTGATAACTTTAAAGAAAACGAAGTCGAAGAAATTGCCGTTGCAGGTATGGGTGGATTACTGATTTCACAGTTCATTGAAAAAACAGAATGGCTTAAAAATGAGGATATCCACTTGATTCTTCAACCAATGACACATATTGAGGAGCTTCGTAAAACACTCTTTGATAATGGCTTTGTTATCGAAGAAGAAGTTGTAGCAGAAGATGGTGACAAATTATACATAATTTTGAGTGTCTATTTCTATAATGGTCCGACAGCATATACTGACCTTGATTTGATTGTAGGAAAATTACCATATAACAACGACAATCTTTCAAAAAAATACCTTGCAAAAATCTATAATAAATATAACAAAAAACTTATTGCACTTAAAAATGCAGACAAAGAATACACAGAGCTTGAAAAAATAGTAGGGGAGTTGAAACAATGGCAACCGTAAAGGATATTTATAATTTTATTGACAGTATTGCTCCTTTTGAAAGTCAGGAAGAGTGGGATAATTCAGGTCTTCTTGTTGGCAATGAAAATAATGAAGTTACCAGTATATTGTTTGCATTGGATGCTACAACTGATATAGTTGAACAAGCTATTGAATATGGTGCTGACCTTGTTGTTACTCACCATCCTGTAATTTTTAAGCCTGTTTCAAATGTTTTGAACGACAGTGTTATTTACAAATTGATAAATAATGGAATCAGCATTATTTGTGCTCATACAAACTATGATAAGGCTGTTGGTGGGGTTAATGATATTCTCTGCAACACTATTGGCTTGAATAGTTATATTAAAATTGATGACACCTGTCTTAATATAGGAAAATATGATGGTCCTGTGTCTGTTGATGCTTTTATAAACACAGTTAAAAGGACACTTGATTGTACTGTTAGATATAATAAAATAAATAAGGAAATAAGAAATATTGCTGTTTGCAGCGGCTCAGGAAGTGATTATCTTGATATGGCAAAAGAGTTTGATTGTGATGCATTATTAACAGGTGATGCTTCCCACCATGCTTTTCTTGATGCAAATGAAATGGGTATGTTGTTAGTTGCTGCTGGTCATTTTGAAACTGAAAATATATCAATTATGCCACTTGCGGAAAAAATAAAAAGAGAATTTAATGTGAATTGCATTTTGGCAAAACAGAATTCGCCGATAACGGCAATTTAAGAGGTTTTATGGCACTTGACGGAATTACATTAGGACTTGTAAAAAATGAGCTTAAAAACTATATTCTAGGCTCGAAAATCGAAAAAATACACCAGCCCTCACGAAATGAGTTGGTGTTTATTCTGCGTACCCGAAACGGTGGATACAGATTATATCTCTCCTGTGACGGACAAAGTCCTCGTGTACATTTAAGCCGTTATAATCTTGAAAATCCAAAAGTCCCACCGATGATTTGTATGCTTTTACGCAAACGACTTTGTGGTGCAACACTTGCTGATATCAAACAGATTAAAAATGACAGAATTCTCATTTTTGAATTTGATGGTACAACGGAAATCGGTGACAAAACAAAGTACTATTTAATCTGCGAAATAATGGGACAACGGAGTAACATTATTCTTTGCGATGTCGATTATAAAATCATTGATGCAGTAAAAAGAGTGGACGAAGAAAAATCGTCTGTAAGAGAAATATTGCCCGGACTTAAATATGAATTGCCACCATTACAGGAAAAATGCGATGTTATCAATGATGATGTACAGTTAATTACACAAAAGATTCTTTCACATCCTGAAAAAATGCTTTCGAAGGCAGTTTTAGAATGTGTTGAAGGTTTTTCACCAATTGTTGGCAGGGAAATTGCGTACAGAACAATTTTTGGTGATAAACAGGTTGGTTTGTTATCGAAAATTGAAAAGGAAAGATTAGAAAACGAAATCAATGTAATTAAAACAGAGATTATTAACAACAATAAATTCTTTGTAATTGAGTCTGCTGACGGCTTACCATTTGATTTTTCTTTTTCAAATATTCGTCAATATGGCAACTCTTTAAGTAAAAAGGAGTATGATTCAGTTTCTGAATTGCTTGATGATTTTTATTTTGAAAAGGATAAATTGAACAGAATCAAGCGTAAAGCCTCGGATTTGTTCAAGCTTCTTAATAGTGCAATCGAAAGAACATCAAGAAAAATCAATAATAGAAGGCTTGAACTCCAGAAAAGTGAAAATCGTGAGCAAATCCGCATTTATGCTGAACTCATTACCGCAAATCAATATCGTCTGACTGAAAAGTCATCTGTTTATAAACTTGAAAATTATTACGATAATAACAATATGATTGAAATTCCAGCTAATCCTGCATTAAGTCCATTACAGAATGCTCAAAGGTATTTCAAGGAGTATAAAAAAGCAGTTAATGCGGAAAAATTACTCCACACTCTTATTGAAGATGGTGAGCAGGAGCTTGTTTACCTTGATACTGTAATTGATAATCTCACACGAGCAGAAACTGAAAGGGAAATCGCAGAAATCCGTGAAGAATTGGAGCAGGGTGGATACCTTAAACGAAAAAAGGGAAATAAGCAGAAAAAAGAAAAACCATTGCCACCAATTGAGTTTACGTCAAGTGACGGATTCAGAATCCTTGTTGGCAGAAATAATGTCCAGAACGATATTCTAACATTAAAGACCGCTATGAATTATGATATGTGGTTGCATGTTCAAAAGCACGCAGGTTCACATACTGTAATTATTGCCGATAAAAAGGAAATTACAGAAACTGCGATTTTTGAGGCTGCCTGTATTGCTGCATATCACAGTAAAGCAAAGGATTCTTCCACAGTTCCTGTTGACTATACTCTCATTAAAAATGTGAAAAAACCAACAGGCGCAAAACCTGGTAAGGTGATATACAACACATATAATACAATTTATGTCACACCGACAAAGGAAACTGTAGAGAACTTAAATGCAGAAAAATAACCGAGAAGCAATCTAACTTCTCGGTCTTTTTTATTTATCTAATTGTACTGAATGGTCATAAACAGGATACCATTTTGATGAGCCAAAGTTTCTTGCTCTGAAAAGAATTTCATTTTCATAAACTTCCATCTGGAAGCCCATTCCGCCCCAAGGCACACCGTATCTGTTGACAATCATATATGTTGGAAGATTAACATAAGTAACTCCGTTGTGCTTTTCAACACAAGAAAAACCAAAAGCATTTTCTACCAACGGTCCGTTAATACCTGTATGCACATGACCACTGATAAACACAACATTTTTGTATTTTTCCATAATTGCTTTAACAGTATCGCTGTTTTCGTTAAGTCCGTTGTCAGGCCATATTGTATCAAGACCGTTTACACCGTTACAAGGAACATGACATACAACAAACATAGGTAAGTTTCTGTCAGAAGCCTCTTTGAGTGAGTCATCAAGAAACTGAATCTGCTCTGCACTCATATCAGGAGTATCCCAAGTGTCATCACCATCATCACAGAGAACAACAAAACGATAACCATTTACATCCATTTTATAATATGCCTTGTCAATTTTTTGTCCCGATGGATTGAGTCTGTTATATAAATCAACAAAACGCTGTCTTGCACCTTCTTGAGTTGTATCCTCAACGTGACCTACATCGTGATTACCCATTGCAGTAACCCAATGTTCAGCACAGTCACTGTCAGCCATTATTTCAAAAAAGCTTGTGATTGATTCCCCATCACCATAGTTTGTAAGGTCACCTGAAACGATTAAAGCATCAATGGTATCTCTTGAGCGTTCAAGGTCGTTAAGTCCGTTTGCCCATACCCATTCTCCGATAGGCCAGTCAACGTCAATATGTATATCTGACATAATTGAAGCATTGAGAAGACAGTTGTCATACATTTCTTCAAATATAACGATTTCTTTTGTTGTTTCAATTGCATATTTGCAACATTCTTTTTTCGCATCAACAATATCTTCAAAGGTTAGTCCCGGAAATATTGTCAAAACTATTGCATTGATGATAGAAATTACAGTTTTAATAGTATTAAGCATAAGTTTTCTCCTTATTTTTTCTATATTGTACCATAAAATTATAATAATGCAATAAAAAACTCCTCTTAATTTCTTAAGAAGAGTTTTAAACTATTTACATTTCATCATTTGTTGCAAGCATCTCGTTGCGACGGAATAAAAGTGACAAGCACCAGATACCAGCAAGAGCAACAAGTGTATATACAATTCTGCTGATTATTGCATCCTGACCGCCAAAGAGCCAAGCAACAATATCAAATTGAAAGAGACCGATTGCACCCCAGTTAATAGCACCGATTACAACAAGAATCAAAGAAATTCTGTCAAGCATTATATTCACTCCTTAATAAAAGCATCATTTTATGTGCATTGTTATTATGAGTTTTTTTAAATGCTTTATTCAAAAATTAAAATCAGTTAATTTTTGCTTTTTCTTTTAAAATTTCAATTTTATCTGTCTTTTCCCACATAACGTCGCAATCTGTTCTTCCAACATGACCGTATGCAGCAAGTTGTTTGTAGATTGGGTTACGGAGTTTGAGATTATCAATAATTGCAGCAGGACGAAGGTCAAATACTTCGTTAACAATGTCACCGAGGTCTGAATCCTTGAGAACACCTGTGCCGAATGTATCAACCATAACTGAAACAGGTTTTGCAACACCGATAGCATAAGCTAACTGAATTTCACATTTCTTAGCAAGACCTGCAGCCACAATATTCTTAGCAACATATCTTGCAGCATAAGCAGCTGAACGGTCAACCTTTGTTGGGTCCTTACCCGAGAAAGCACCTCCACCGTGACGAGAATATCCACCGTATGTATCAACAATAATCTTACGACCTGTGAGACCTGAGTCGCCCATAGGACCACCAATTACGAAACGACCTGTTGGATTAACAAAAATCTTTGTGTTTTCGTCAATAAGATTTGCAGGAACGATTGGTTCAATAACATTCTTCTTGATATCTTCACGAATCTGTTCAAGTTCAACATCAGCACTGTGCTGTGATGATACAACGATAGCTTCGATTCTGACAGGATTTCTGTCATCATCATATTCAACAGTAACCTGAGTTTTACCGTCAGCACGAAGGTAAGGGAGAGTACCATCTTTTCTAACTTTTGTAAGCTGAACGGCAAGCTTGTTAGCAAGTGAAATTGGCATAGGCATAAGTTCAGGTGTTTCGTCACAAGCAAAACCGAACATCATACCCTGGTCACCAGCACCATTAAGGTTATAGAAATCATCATTACCTTCTTTTATTTCCATTGAATTGTCAACACCAAGAGCGATGTCAGATGACTGCTTGTCAAGTGCTACAAGAACTGCACAAGTATTTCCGTCAAAGCCCTTTGCACTGTCATCATAACCGATTTCAAGAATTGTGTTTCTAACGATTTCAGGAATGTTAACCTGAGCCTTTGATGTGATTTCACCCATAACAAGAACTTGTCCTGTTGTTACTGTTGTTTCACAAGCAACACGTGACATTGGGTCCTGTGCAAGCATTGCGTCAAGAATAGAATCAGAAATTTTGTCACAGATTTTATCAGGATGACCTTCTGTAACTGATTCAGATGTAAATAAGAATTTTGCCATATTTTTCTCCTCCAAAAAGATAAGCACCCATAATAAGGGTGCTTTTAAAAACAACCTTATATCTCGGAAAATCCGCAGGAATTAGCACCTTGCAATAAGCAGGTTGCCGGGTTTCATAGGGCCAGACCCTCCACCACTCTGCATAAGGAATAATATTTAATTTACTAAAATAGTATATCAGTGGTTTGCAATTGTGTCAATAGTATAAATATAACTATTTTATGATTTTATATATTTTTTTAATCTGTCGTTAACAACTTTGATTACAGGGAAACTGAAAATTGAAAGCATAATGCCCTTAATTGCATTGATTGCAGTTGCACCCCAGACAGCTGCCCATAATCCTTCGGAGGTTAAGTTAATACCCAAAAAGTATTTAAAGAAAAGGGGCGCAATAAAGTAGTTTGCAACAAATCCGAATGTGAGAATAGAAACTAAACCCAAAACAGAGCCTATCAAAATTGCCTTGATTGTTTTATTTTTAGTTGCAAATTTTCTGTAACAAGCAGTAAAAGGAACAACATATGCACAACCAACAATGAAATTCATAAGGTTGCCAAATCCCATTTGAGTCCCAACACCCTTAACAAGCAATTCGATTAAATTTTTGATAAATTCAACAATAACGGCAGCAAAAGGACCGTAAATAATTCCACCCACAAGTGCAGGTATGTCGCTGAAATCAAGTTTCAAGTGACCAAGGGAAGGGACTACTGGGAACTCAAGTAAAAATAATGCAAAACTCACAGCAGAAAGCATTGCAATAACACTGAGCTTAGTAATTGATTTTTTGTTTTGTTTTTCCATAAATATCAGTCCTTTTTATTTTGTGACTATCTTCAAGAAAAAAACGCCTGCAAAATATCTGCAGGCGTAAAATACAAAAATGCATTTTATCTTCTTTCATCCGGACTATACCGTCGGTATGGGAATTGCACCCATTCAGCAAATGCTCGTGGACTTTAACCACCGGTGGAGAATTTCACTCCGCCCTGAAGACGTTTAATATATCTTATGAGTTTATTATAGCATTGTCACTTTTTTTGTCAATAGAATTTTTTAGTCGAAGCAGAGATATAGCAATAATCATCAATGCAGGGAACAATGCACCAAAACCGATTCCTGTTTTTAAAGCATCGCCACTATTGAGATTATGTGAATATTGAATTGACATAAAACTTATAAACCATGGACCAATAGTACATCCAGTATCACCCGAAAGTGCAAGGATACTGTACATTGAGCCTCCGCCTTTTGGAAATAACTTTGCAGCAAGACTGAGAGTTGCAGGCCACATTATGCTGACAGTAATTCCGGTTAATGCACAAAGAAGCAAAGAAAGTACTGCATTATCAATAAAGGACGTTCCAAGGTAACATAATGAACATAATCCTGCTGAAAAATAAAGTGCAGTTTTAAGATTAATCTTCTCGCCTACAAAGCCGAAAATCATTCTTCCGGTACCCATAAGTACAGCAAAAAGGCAAGGGCCCAATAAATCACCGGTCATTTTGCTAACCTTAAGTCCTGTTTCAGCAAAGTATGATGACCATTGTGACATTCCAATTTCGGAAGCACCAGAACAAATCATAATTAAGATGCAGAGAATAAATTGCTTTGAAAATAACAATTTAAGAAATGGTGTTTTTTCCTCTTTTGTAAGGTTGGGTTGAATTGGTACGCCGATAAAGTTTATTGTATTGATAAGTGGGATAATTGACCATACTATTGGTGCGATATACCACAAGTCATTTCCAAATATTTTAATCATTATTGTTGTCAATAGCACAACGGTAACCTGACCCCAACAGTAGAAGGAGTGCAAAAGACTCATTTCAGCGGTTTTCTTTTCACCTGGAATTGATTCAACAATAGGACTGATTATAACCTCAGTAATTCCACTTCCGATTGCGGATAATACTATTGAGATAACAATTCCAAGATATGCATTTTGCATAATATTCGGAAGAATGCCAAGACAAGCAAGTCCCACAAAAGCAGTTCCCTGTGATACAACTGAAAGTATTTTATATCCAATCATATCTGCAAATTTTATGGATAAAGTATCAACAATAAGCTGAGTTGCAAAATTTATTGTGATTAAAAGAGCAAGTCTGTCGAGAGTTATATCAAATTTATCGCTGAATATAACAAAAAGCAGGGGAGCAATGTTATTTATAATACCCTGAACGATATAACCTGTGTAGCAGGCCACTTTTGTACCTGTAAATGTTCTGTTTTTCATTATACCCTTGTAATAATAAGTTCTGCATTGCCTGTAATAGTGAATTCACCATAATTTGCAGGAATGAACAGACTATCTCCTTTGTTTATTTCGATTTCACCAATTTTACCTTTACCATCTGTAACCAAAACAGAAACGAAAGATTTTTCATCAGCCTTTGATGAGTAAGACTCTATAACAGAAACCTTTTCAACGTTGAATAAATCACATTTGGTAAGCAACTGAGAATTGTAGCCATTACCTGAAACCAATTCACCCTCAGGATTTGTTGAACGGGTTGGCGGTGTGCAGTTTGTAACGTCAATAGCTTTTTCAACGTGTAATTCACGTGGCTTTCCGTCAGTGCCTAATCTACCATAGTCATAAACACGGTAAGTAGTATTTGAATTCTGCTGAATTTCAGCAAGTAAAATTCCCTTGCCGATAGCGTGAAGAGTTCCTGCCTCGATAAAGAATAAATCACCTTTTTTCACCTTTACCTTATTAACTGTTTCAAGGAAAGTATTGTCAGCAATTCTTTCTTTGAATTCGTCACTGCTGATTGTTCTGTTAAAACCATAAATCAATTCAGCATCTTCATCACAGTCAAGAATATACCAGCATTCAGTTTTTCCGTATTCATTTTCAACTCTCATAGCATATTCATTATCAGGATGCACCTGTACAGATAAATCATTCTTTGCATCAATAAGCTTGATAAGAATTGGAAAATATTCAAATTGATTTCCATTTTTTCCAAGGTATTCAGGATAAGTTTTCACAACTTCTGTTAAAGTCTTTCCCTCAAACTCACCATTCAAAACAGTGTTTTCACCGTCTTTATGACATGAAAGCATCCAACCTTCAGCAAGCTTGTCAAGATTTGATTTAAAACCATATTCATCACGAAGTTTTGTGCCACCCCATAAATAGTTTTTAAAAACAGGGTTTAATTTAAGAATATACATATAAACACTCCTTAAATATTTTCAATGTATTTTAGCATAATTCAAGATGGTTTTCAATTAAAATCTTCATTGAGTGTTATGTTTGCCAAAAATGAATTTCAAACTGTAATAATAACTCAAATTTTAAGACAAAACATTAAAACAATAAATATAAATGCAATTATTTGATATAACACTTGCAAAAATAATGATAATAATATATAATATATCGAAATTTATTTTGGAGGATATCCCATGTTTTATAATGAAATGAACAGAGAGGAACTTTTGTCTCTTAAAAACAAACTTGAAAAGGAATATGAAGAAGTAAAATCACGTGGACTTTCACTTGATATGTCCCGTGGTAAACCAAGTGCAGACCAATTGGATTTAACTATGGGTATGCTTAAGGTTATGTCAACTGTTGAAGACTGTAAAGCAGAAAACGGATTTGATTGCAGAAACTACGGTGTTCTTGATGGTATGCCTGAGTGTAAAAAGATTTTCGCAGATATTCTTGAGGTCGATACTAAAAATATTATCGTTGGTGGTACATCAAGCCTTAACCTTATGTACGACTATCTTAACCAGTGTATGTTCTTAGGTGTTGCAGGATGTGAACCTTGGAGTAAACAGGGTAATGTTAAGTTTATTTGTAATACACCTGGCTACGACAGACATTTCACAATTACTGAGTTTTTTGGTATTGAAATGATTTCTGTTGAAATGGATGAATTTGGTCCTGACGTTGAAAAAATCAAGGAACTCGTTAAAGACCCAATGGTAAAGGGTATGTTCTGTGTTCCCAAGTATTCAAATCCTAACGGTGTAACATATAGTGATGAAAGAGTTAAGGCACTTGCAGCGTTAAAACCTGCTGCAAAGGATTTCAGAGTAATCTGGGATAATGCTTACATCATCCACGAATTGACAGATACACCTGATGTTCTTATGAACATTTTTGAAGCATGTAAAGAATTCGGAACAGAAGATAATTTTATCGAGTTTACATCTACATCAAAGATTTCATTCCCTGGTGCAGGTGTTTCAGCTATTGCTGCATCTGATAATAATATTGCTGAAATCAAGAAGAGACTTAATTTCCAGACAATCAGCTATGATAAACTTAATCAGCTTCGTCACGTTAAATTTTTTAAAAATGCTGACGGTGTAAAAGCTCATATGGATAAGCATGCTGCAATTATGGCGCCTAAATTCAACCTTGTACTTGATATGCTTGAAAAGGAAATTGCACCTTTAGGCATTGGTGAATGGGTAAAAGTAAAGGGTGGCTATTTCATCAGCTATAACACAGTTGGTAGCAGTGCAAAGAGAATTGGTGAGCTCTGCAAAGCAGCAGGACTTGTTCTTACAACAGTTGGTGCAACATATCCTTATGGTGTTGACCCTGATGACAAGAATATTAGAATTGCACCAACATTCCCATCAGTTGAAAATTTAGGCAAAGCTATGGAAGTTTTCTGCCTTTGTGCAAAACTTGCTGCAGTTGAAGCTTTAGTATAAAGGAGATTTTTATGTCAGACATTACGGTAAAAAATAATAAGTTTGTTTCTGCCGTAATAGTTTCGGCAGGTAATTCTTCCCGAATGGGCGGAGTAAATAAACAATTTCTTGAAATTAACAATATTCCTGTTATTGCTCATACAATTAAAATTTTTGACGATTCAGCTTTGATTGACGAAATTGTTGTAGTTACTCGTGAATGTGATATTGAAAGTATCAAAAATCTGATTTCACAATATGATTTTAAAAAAGTTTCTGCTGTTGTTAAAGGCGGAGAAACAAGACAGTTAAGTGTTTATAATGGTGTGATTAATACCTCAAATAATGCCGATTTTGTCGCAATCCACGATGGTGCACGACCTCTTGTTACGGAAAAGG
>JAZNJX010000116.1:0-19926 GCA_045578245.1 Candidatus Fimenecus sp.
ACCACCCTGCTCGAGATATGCAGGACACATATTATTTAGAGAATGGTCAGTTATTGAAATCTCACACATCTGCAGCACAGAATGCTATTTATAAAAAGTATAAGGATGCTCTTATCAACGACGGTATGCCGATTAAGGCTATTTTCCCGGGTCGTTGCTTCAGAAACGAGGCTACTGACGCTTGTCACGAAAACACATTCTTCCAGATGGAAGGCGTTATGGTTGACAAGGATATTTCAATTTCAAACCTTATTTACTTTATGAAAACAATGCTTTCAGAGGTTTTCCGTAAGGACATTAAAGTAAGACTTCGTCCCGGTTTCTTCCCATTCGTTGAACCCGGTTTTGAACTTGATATTTCTTGCCTTATCTGTGGTGGCGAGGGTTGTCCTTCATGTAAACACAGCGGTTGGCTTGAACTTTGCCCTTGCGGTATGATTCACCCTGAGGTACTTAAAGCAGGTGGGATTGACCCTGAAGAATACACAGGTTTCGCATTCGGACTTGGTCTTACTCGTCTTGCAATGATGAAATATGGTGTTAAAGATATCCGTGACTTGAACAGTGGCAGTCTTAAGACTCTTACACAGTTCACAGACGACGAAAATTAAGGAAGGAGGAGTAAATTATGTTTTTATCAATGAACTGGATTAGTGATTTCGTTGACCTTTCAGGTCTTGACAAAATGGACTTAATCCGTAAATTTTCACTTTCAACAGCAGAAGTTGAAAACGAAATTTTCTTTAAAGGCAGTGATTTCAGTGGTATCGTAGTTGCTGAAATCAAGGACATTCAGGACCATCCAAAATCAGAAAAGCTCCACCTTCTCAAGGTAGATATCGGTGAAGCAGAACTTGTAGATGTTGTTTGTGGTGCACCAAATGTAAGACTCGGTATGAAGACTGCATTTGCAAAGGTTGGTGCAAAACTCGGTGAAATCGAAATCGCACCTCGTCCACTTGCAGGTTTCATGTCAAACGGTATGTGCTGTTCTGAAAAAGAAATCGGCATTTCTGATGACAACTCAGGTATTATGGATATTCTTGATGACGTTAAGAATGGTACTGACCTTAAAGACCTTTACGAAATCGACGACATCGTTTTCGAAGTTGACAATAAATCACTTACTAACCGTCCTGACCTTTGGGGTCATTATGGTATTGCTCGTGAATTTGCTTCTCTTGCAGGTCGTGAGTTAAAGCCATTGCCTCAGGTTGATTTGTCACAGTATGACAATCTTCCAAAGGTTGATTTGAAGATTGAAGACGACCTTTGCCAGAGATATTCCTGCTTACAGGTTGCAAATATTACAAAGAATGTAAGCCCTGTTAACATGAGAATCCGTCTTTTCTACTGTGGTATGAGAGGAATTAATCTTTTAGCTGACCTTACAAACTACTTAATGCTTGAAATGGGTCAGCCAATGCATGCTTTCGATTCCCGTAAAGTTGAAAAAATCAGAATCAAGAGATTTAATGAGCCTTTCACATTCCAGACACTTGACGGAATTGACAGAAATATTGACGAAAATACACTTATGATTTGCAACGACAACACTCCGGTTGCTATTGCAGGTATTATGGGTGGACTTGACAGTGAAATCGTAGAAGATACAACAACTCTTACACTTGAATCAGCAACATTCAATGCTGCATCAATCCGTAAATCAACTGTTCGTCTTGCACACCGTACTGACGCTTCAAACCGTTACGAAAAGTGCCTTGACCCTGAAATGACAGTTCCTGCTATTGCAAGATTTGTAAATCTTCTTGTCAGCATTGACCCTGATGCAAAGGTTGTATCAGCTCTTACAGATGAATATGCTTTCAGATACCCAACTGTTACACTTGATTTCGACAAGGCATTTATCGACAAGTACACAGGTATCGAAATTGCAAACGATACTATCGTAAACACACTTAATTCACTTGGCTTCAAGGCTTCTAACGACGGTGATAACTTTACAGTTGAAGTTCCAAGCTGGAGAGCAACAAAGGACGTTACTATCAAGGCTGATATCGTTGAGGAAATTACTCGTATTTATGGTTACGACAACTTTGATATCCACACAGCAGCTGCTCCACTCTACCCTGTTCGTGCAAAGGCAGAAAAGACAGTTGAAGACAGAATTAAGGATATGCTCGTTCATCGTTACTCACTCCACGAGGTTCACTCTTACGTATGGCAGTACTTTGATGAATATAAGGCACTTGGTATGGAAATTGAAGAAAATATCAAGCTTGCAGGTGCTACAAACCCTAATATTGAAACAATCCGTAAGTCAATTATTCCTACACAGCTTTGTCAGGTTAAGACAAACACAGGTTTCGCTCCTGATTTTGGTCTTTTCGAGGTTGGCAGAGTTGTAAATGGTCTTAAAGCTGACGGAATGTGTGACGAAAGAAAGAAGCTCTGTGTTACACTTTTCAGCAAGACAAAGTCTCTCGAAACACTCTATGTTGAACTTGCAACAATGCTTTCAGTTATTACTGACAACATCAAGCACAAGGCACTTACATTCGTTCCAATGGAAGCTACTCTCAATTATGAGCATCCAAGAAACCTTAACGAAATTTCTTGCGACGGTGTGTGCTTAGGTAAAATCGGTGTTGTTCACCCAACTGTTAGTAAGAAAATCGACAAGAAAGCCTCAATCGTGTTTGCTGAAATCGATGTTCCTGCATTTACTGAACTTGCAGACGCAGGTATCCACTACGAAGAACCATCAAGATTCCCTGCAATGGATATCGACCTTTCATTCATGAGTGAAACATTTGCTCCTATCGGCAAGGCTATCGCTGATGCTAATTGCCCACTTATCAAGGATGTTCAGGTTGTTGACACATACCGTGACGAAAACGGCAAGTCAATTACAACAAGAATGACATTCTCAAACCCTGAAAGAACTCTCACAACTGAAGAAGTTATGGAAGTTGCAAACGGCATTATTGATGCTTTGGCAAAAGACGGAATTGCACTTAAGTCATAATTTAAAAAACTCCCTTCGGGGAGTTTTTAATATGCCGTAAGGCATACTTCATAGCAACGCTACTTCATATCCATAGGATACTTCATAAATTCGCAAGAATTTACTTCATTAAAAATAGTGAAGTATTGCTACGCAATATGAAGTAATCATACTGATTATGAAGTATTTACCGTTGGTAAATATGAAGTAAGAACCTGCCTATCGGCAGAACCTTATTATCATACGACATAAGGTAACCTTAATTAAATTCATTTTCCACTTATTTTAATTTTGCTATTGTTTTTTATTTATTTTCAGTATATAATATATTTAATTATTATCAGGAGGTGGCGAAATGCTTGACCCTAACAAGACAATACAGTTTTCTCTTAAGGATGAGCGTGAGGAAACAACACGTCAGATTCTTGTAACTGTTTATGATGCTTTGGTTGAAAAGGGATACAACCCAATTAACCAGATTGTTGGTTACATTCTTTCCGAGGACCCAACTTATATTACAACTCATAACAATGCAAGAAGTCTTATTCGTCGCCTTGACAGAGATGAACTTTTACAGGACCTTGTAAAGGAATATCTCAAAAACTCCAATAGATAAGTAGGTGTTTTCATGGCAGGAAAAGATAAATTTCTCACTTACAAGGGCAAACCATTAGTCAGAAACGGCAACACAATTTATTACGGTTTTCCTAACGACAAATACGTTATTATGATGCAGATTCTTGCAACAAAACCTGTTGGTGACGTTGAAGTTGCTTCTAAAGTTTCAATTCAGTTGATTAACACTGACCCTGATGTGAGCATTCGTGAGAAAATTGTTAAATCAAGTGAGAAAAAAGGCCTTTATGCAGCTTTGGATATTGCAGAAATCTGGCTTAACCGTGCATTGGCTGAATAATTGAAATCAAACGGAACGGTGGATGGGATGTCCACCGTTTTCTGTTTTATAAGGAGATGTGAATATGTTTTATACAATGAAAATCGCAGGTGTGGAAAGAAATTTGCCTCTTTGCCCACTTAATGACGAACTTATGATTGCAGGTTTTGTTATTTTCGGTGACCCTGAAATTACAACTGCATGTGCTAAAGAATTATTAGAAAAAGCCCCCGAATATGATTACATAATCACAGCAGAGGCTAAGGGTATTCCACTTGCTCACGAAATGGCAAGACTTCAGGGAAATCAGAAATATTTTGTGGCTCGTAAAAAGCCAAAGCTCTATATGAGTGGCGTTTTCGAGTCAACTGTTAACTCAATCACAACTGAGGGTGAGCAGAAGCTCTATCTCGACACAGCAGATGCTGAAATCATGAAAGGCAAGAAAATTCTTATCGTTGACGATGTTGTGTCCCTTGGTCAGTCCCTTGCAGCAGTTGAAAAGCTTGTTAATGACGCAGGTGGAATTGTGTGTGGCAGAATGTTCATTCTTGCTGAGGGTGACGCTGCAAAACGTGACGACATAATCTTCCTTGAGGAGTTACCATTATTCACAAAGGATGGCAAAGCATTATAAAGTGCAAAGCGCAAAGTGGAGGGTGGAAAATGAAGCTTTATATGAAACAAAAGGTTATGTCCTTTGTTGACAAATTTTCAATCTATGATGAGTTTGAAAACGAGGCATATTGGGTTGAGGGGGATTTTTTCACCATTGGGAAAAAGCTTGACCTCTTTGATAAGGATAACAACCACAAAGCCCATATTCACCAAAAGGTATTGTCTTTTATGCCACGATTCTTCATTGAAATCAACGGCGAAGATGTTGCCGAGGTTGTAAAGAATTCACTTTTCAGACAAAAATTCAGCGTTTCAGGTTTTGAATGGGAAGTCGAGGGTGATTTTCTTGCACATGAATACGAAATTTATCGTGGTGACTATGCAATCGCAACAATTTCAAAGGAATGGTTCACATGGGGTGATGCCTATTCCATAGATATTGCCGATGGAGTTGACCCTGTGCCGATTATATCCGTTGTACTGATTATTGATGCAATTCTAGCACAAAACAACGCAAAAATAACTCTTACAATCGGTTGATAAAAGATAACAAAAGGAGAGTGAAGACCACTCTCCTTTTATGTTTATTCTCAACGCAGTTTCTTAACTCTGCACTTTCAATTCATCATTTTCCATGGAGCAGACATAGGTGTTATTCTTTTCAATACTCTTTTCAAGGATTTTTTCGGAAAGGACATCCTCAATTTTGGTTTGTATTGCTCTCTTTAGTGGTCTTGCGCCATAGATTTTGTCATACCCTGCCTTTGAGATATAATCCACTACGCTATCGTCGAAGGTTATACCGATTTCAAGGGCTTCCATTCTTCTTTCCAAGCCCTTTAAAAGACGTTTTGCAATTTCTTTGATGTCATCTTCCTTAAGTCTTGAAAAGACGATTATATCGTCGATTCTGTTAAGGAATTCAGGACGGAAAGTATTTTTAAGTTCACCCATAACAGCCTCTTTGATTTTTTCTTCAGAGTGGCTGTTTTCATTTGCAGTAAAGCCGAATGTGGCTTTTTCTTCGTTTATCAGCCTTGCACCCACATTGGATGTCATTATGATTACTGCGTTTTTAAAGTCCACTTTTCTGCCCTGAGAATCCGTTAAAATACCATCATCAAGAATTTGTAAAAGAGTGTTGAAAACATCAGGATGAGCCTTTTCAATCTCGTCAAAGAGAACTACTGAGTAAGGCTTTCTGCGAATTTTTTCCGTCAACTGACCACCCTCGTCAAAGCCAACATATCCCGGAGGTGAGCCGATAAGCTTTGAAACTGTGTGTTTCTCCATAAATTCACTCATATCAAGGCGAATCATAGCATTTTCGTCACCAAACATACTCTCTGCAAGAGCCTTTGTAAGTTCAGTTTTACCAACACCGGTAGGACCACAGAAAATGAACGAGCCGATTGGTCGTTTAGGGTCTTTAAGCCCTGCCCTGCCCCTACGGATTGCCTTTGCGATAGCTGTAACGGCTGTGTCCTGACCCACAATTCTCTTGTGGAGTTCGTCTTCCATACGGAGAAGTCGTTGACTTTCTTCCTCAGTCATCTGACTTACAGGCACACCTGTCCAGCCTGACACAATTTCAGCAATTTCAGTTTCTGTCACCTGCTTTTCACGGGTTTTATCCTCACTTTGCCACTTGGCTTTTTCACTGTTATATTTCTGTGTCAGTTCTTTTTCTTCGTCACGAAGAGAGGCTGCACGTTCAAAATCCTGCTGATTTACTGCCATCTCTTTTTCAGCACAGATTTTTTGAATTCTGTTCTCCATTTCCTTGATTTCGTCAGGTGGAGTCAGTGACATAAGCCTTACCTTTGAACAAGCCTCGTCAATCAAATCAATGGCTTTGTCAGGCAAAAACCTGTCACCGATATATCTGTGGGAGAGAATTACAGCACTCTTTACAGCTTCATCAGTGATTTTCACCTTGTGATGTGCTTCGTACTTGTCACGGATACCCTTTAAAATCTCGATAGCATCTTCGGGAGTTGGCTCACCAACTGTAATCGGCTGAAATCTTCTCTCAAGGGCAGCATCCTTTTCGATATTCTTGCGATATTCGTCAATGGTTGTAGCACCGATTAACTGCAACTCACCACGAGCAAGGGACGGCTTTAATATGTTGGCTGCATCAACTGCACCCTCGGCACTACCTGCACCCATAATCGTGTGTACCTCGTCAATAAAAAGAATAATATCCGTTGAATTTTTAACCTCGTCGATAATGCCCTTTATTCTCTCTTCAAAGTCACCACGATATTTTGTACCTGCCACCATACCTGTCAAATCAAGGGAAAGAAGCCTTTTATCCTTTAAAAGCTCAGGCACAGTACCATTTGCAATTTTAAGAGCCAATCCCTCGGCGATTGCAGTTTTACCAACACCGGGTTCACCGATTAAACAAGGATTATTCTTGCTTCTGCGACTTAAAATCTGTATAACTCTCTCAATCTCCTTTTCCCTGCCGATTACAGGGTCAATTTTATTCTCTTTGGCAAGGGCAGTAAGGTCACGAGAGAATTTTTCAAGTTGGGAATTGCTGTTTTTCTGCTGACCGAATGGCTTTGACTGTTGAGCCTTGGGATTTACTGCCAATTCTCTTATAAGATTCTGAGTATTCACACCTAATCGTGTCAGCAACTGACATCCGTAACCATTCCCCTCTCTACATATTGAAATGAGAAGATGCTCTGTCCCCGCAAGTGCCTGATTTGTTGAAACTGCAAGGTACAAGGCTGTTTCGATTATATGCTTACTCCTTGGAGTAAAGTCCGATGGTGTAAGTTCCGTTGGAATCCCTGCACCAACAGTTTCACGGATTATGTCATAGACTTTTTTACCCGTTACACCCTTACTGAGCAATAGTTTACCTGCAACGGAATCGGCAGACTCTAAAAGTCCTAAAAGAAGATGCTCACTGCCGATATATGTGTGTCCTAAATCTTCGGCACATTCAACAGCCTTGTTAAGGCTCATATTTGCCTTTTCACTAAAACCTGTAAAGTTATACATAATATCACCTCAAATTATAATACAATTACGCATTAAAAAACGGTAGCCTTTTCAAGCCACCGTTTTACTTTTAACTCAATCTGTTTCGCACCTTTGTTGCCCTTATGGTATCACGTTCTTTTTCGTCGAGCTTTTGCTGTGCCATAACGTTGATACTTGCAGGTTGCATTGAAATCATAAGTTCGTTCAAGGTTTCAACAGGTACACTGATTTTACCTGCAACAGAGCCTAAACGCACAAGGGAAAGATTATCCATAAGTTCCTTTGTTGAGAGAAGTCTTGCCCATTTTAATGTTCCGTAAGCACGGAAAATGGTGTCCTCTGTGTCAATGGATTTAAGTAGCTCTTCCCTTGCTGCACGTTCATTTGCGCAGAGTTGTAAAGTGATGGCTTTTAAATTTTTAATTGCAAATTCCTCGGAAATTCCGAGAGTAATCTGGTTTGAAAGCTGGTACATATCACCCGTAGCCTTTGTTCCTTCACCAAAAGCACCACGGAATGTAAGACCTAATTTTGAAATTGTGTTGATAAGCTTGTGAATCTGTCCGTTCATTGTAAGTGCAGGAAGATGGAGCATTACGGATGCCCTCATACCTGTTCCTAAGTTTGTGGGACATTGGGTTAAGTAGCCGATTCTTTCGTCAAAGGCATACTCCAGTTTATTGCCGAGTAAGTCGTCGATTTCGTCGGCAACCTGATAGGCTTCGTCAAGTGCAAAGCCTGATTTCATTATCTGTATTCTAATATGGTCTTCTTCGTTGAGCATTATACAAATATCTTCATCCTTTGAAATCATCAATGCTCTGCCGTCAGCGTCCGATGCGAATTCGGGACTGATAATGTGACGTTCAGCCATGGATGCAGCCTCAAAACGAGCAAGGGACTTCATCTCCACAAAACGAAGGTCAAATTTGTTATCCGTTTCCACTGCATCCTTAATTATATTATTAAGTGCAGTTCGGCTTTTAGTATTCAATTTGTTTGGGAATGGATATTCATTCAGGTTTCTTGCAAGTCGGATACGAGTGCTTACAACAATATCACTCTGTTCACCAACGCCTAAATACCATCTGTTACTCATTTCTGCCCCTCCTTTAATTCGTTGATTTTGTCACGAAGCTGTGCTGCTTTTTCAAAATTCTGTTGGTCTATCGCGATTCTTAACTGCTCTTCCAAATCCTCAATAGGATTTACATTTGTCACTTCCGCCTTGATTATTGTTGGATTTTTGCCCTCGTGACGAGTTTTTCCGTGAATTCTCTGCAAAGAAGGAAGAAGCTTGTCGTAAAATGTTGTATAACAATCGGCACAACCGATTTTGCCACTGTTCACAATATCATTAAATGTGTTTCCGCATTTTTCACAACGGATTGTTCTTGAGCTTATTGCACTCACCTGTGGTTCACCGAAAAATGAACCTAACAAATCACCGAATGTATTACCGAAGCCACCAAAAACATCGTTGTAGCCAAGAGCCTTTGCGCAGTCACTACAAAGATGCGCCTCAGCACTCTCACCGTTTACTATTCTTTTAACATGAGTTGTTGCCTCATATTTTCCACAATTCTGACATAACATAACTATTCACTCCCTACAAAACATTAAGTAAAAGTTGTTTAAAAATTGATGCACGAAGAATGTCACCGTACTCCCTTGGAATGTCACGGTAGGCATTTCCCGTTAAGGCTGACAAGAATATCTTTACCGTTTTTTCGTCCATAATATCTCTGTCATAAAGATTTTTAAGGTGTGCACGACAAGTGTTTTCACTGAGCGCCTGGCCGATTGAATTTATCAGGTGCATTTTCAGAGAATCTCTGTCGTAGCTTGCCCTTGTAATCTTGATGTATCCCCCACCACCACGACGACTTTCCACAATATAGCCATGCTCAGGCGTAAATCGGGAAGAAATAACATAATTTATCTGACTTGGTACACATCCGATTTTCTGTGCCAGTTCATTTCGCTGAATCTCTGTGTAACCATCGTCTTCTATCATTTCCTGAATCATACCTGCAATGATGTTACTTATATTCATTTCGTCATCTCCTTTAATCAAAGTTCATATTTGACTTTGACTTTCTTTGACTTTCCTAATTCTTATTATAGCACCAATTTTCCACTTGTCAATACCAAAGGTCAAAAAAGGTCAAAATATTTTTGTTAAACTCGACGAGTTAGATTTTGTACAAAAAAAATGGCAGAGCAACTATGTGACACTGCCATTTTACATTACTTTGTTCAATTATTTTTATTCAAACATATCTGCTAATCGTTTTGCAGAATTATATAAATCGTTTACGCCTTTTTCAACATCTTCCTTTTTAAAACTTTCGAGGTAACTACTTGCTTCAAGTGTGAAATATCCGTCGTAACCGATTTCTTTCAGGGCATCTACCACAGCAACAAAATCAACATTCATTGAGAATGGAATCTGATGTGAGTCGTGGAGCTTATCGTTATCGTGGATATGGAGTGCTTTGAGTCTTTTACCCAATGCTCTAATCATTTCAGGAGCATTAGTTTTGCTACCCTTCATTTCAGCATGACCGATGTCAAGACAAGCTACAAAATGGTCGTCATTTACTGCATCAAGATGGTCATTGAAACTTTTTGGAGTTGCACAAGCAGCAAATTTTGCATGATTAAGAAGATTACTCCAGTTAAACATATTTTCAGTTGCGATTTTCACATTATGTTCTTTTGCAAATGGCAAAAGTTCAAAATACATCTCTGCATTTTCCTGAGGAGTGCCATTATTCATAGGATGAATGATGCAAATCTCCCCTCCTGCTTCAGCAAGACATTCAATGGCACGTTTAAGCCAATCCTTGCTTTTAGGTGAACTTGGGAATGGAGCGTGTCCCTGATTACAGATAATACCGTTATCAAGACCGATTTGCTTAAGTCTTCTGGCAAAAGCAAGATAATTGCTCTGCGCTGTGGGATGGTTTGTCGGTACAATCACACCATTTTTATTCTTGCACATCTCAAACATTGAAAAGTCCCAGGCGTCAAAGCCTGTTTTCGCAACAAGCTCAACTGCCCTTTCCTCACCAATGTGCATTGCTATTGAATCTATTTCAGTTGAAATTTTCATAAGGCACCTCTATATTTTTTTAATAATATAATCAAACATAGCAAATAAGGCACATCCTGTTCCATAACATATTATGTCAGCAACGGAAAATGTCCTACCCAGCAATGTGGAAAAAAACAAATTTCTATCAAATCCAAGCAGTTTTACGAAATCAAAATACTGTCCGATTTCAACAAGAACTGAAAAGGCAAAGACAAACAATGGTATCATATTAAACTTTTCAGGAAAGACAAATCTCACAAAGCAACAAATCAACACTGTCACAAGCATATCCCCCACATATGGACGGATAAAACTGTCACGGACAAACAAGGCTATGAACACTTCGATTGTGAGGATAAAAATAAAACTCACACCATATACTGCTCTTAATTTGTTTTTTATTGTAGTCACCACCATAGAGTATTTCTTACATTTTAATATAAGAAACTGCTAAAAGCAATAGGATAAAAATTTTGTCAAAAAATTTTAAAAAAGTTAAAAAAAAGGCTTGACGAAACGATTTTGTTATGATATTATATTCAAGCGTTGATACGCTGGTGTAGCTCAGTTGGTAGAGCAGCTGATTTGTAATCAGCAGGTCGGGGGTTCGAGTCCGTCCACCAGCTCCATTTTTTTGTAAATTTAATATGGGTAGGTTCCCGAGTGGCCAAAGGGAGCAGACTGTAAATCTGCCGTCGACGACTTCGGTGGTTCGAATCCACCCCTGCCCACCAAAAATGAGAGTTTTCCTTTTGGGAAACTCTTATTTTTTGTTTTGTTTGAAAAAGGGGTGGATTCGAAAGCCCTTTAAGAAAACGATTCAGTGAATCGTTTTTAGGGCGTGGGTCTGCTATTTAGTTGCTATTACAACACAAGTCATTCCGGGAAATACACCAAAGCATTTATCCAAGTAACCCCTGCCCACCAAATAAAACAGATTTTCTTTTGAGAGTCTGTTTTATTTTTGTTTTGATTGAAAAAAAGGTGGATTCGAAAGCCCTTTAAGAAAACGATTCAGTGAATCGTTTTTTAGGGCGTGGGTCTTCCACCACTTTATGTTTACAATGCAACTCTTGCCCTTTTCTTATCGTTAAGCTCATCAAGCTCCTCGTGTAGCTTTTGAATTTTTACTTTCAGCTCATCTCTTTCAATACCATATTTTTGGGACATGCAAGCTTAAAATTATTTTTGGTTAAAATGAGGCGTGAAGAAATTTATAAGCTTTTTCGATTTAAAGTGTTGACTTTTCATTTTCAAAGGAATATAATTATGAAAAACTATCTTTTGAAGGTAATAGATATGAACTTAGCTCTTTCAAGCGCAAGTAAATATTTCTTTAACTTTAGCGTAGTCTTTTATTTTGGCTATGCTTATTTTGCTATGGAAAAGTTACTTGTGAGAGCGCCGATAAATTTTTAGAAATTACTTGAGTTTATATATTGAAAGTATTTTTTAAGCCTCACTTGTAACGAAAGTAAGTGAGGTTTTTCTATTTGAAGGGAAGGTTTCGGATATGTCGGACAAGTTAAGCGAAGCAAGAGAAATAATAAACAGAGTAGATTCTCAGATGGCAGAATTATTTGCAGAAAGAATGAAAGCCGCTGAAATGATTTTTGAATATAAAAAGGATTTCGGACTTCCGATTCAGGACCCTAAAAGAGAAGGCATAGTTATTGAAAAGAATTCTGCATTGATAGATGATGAGGTTATCAAAGGTTATTATATCGAATATATCAAGAATCTTATGGATATTTCCAAAGCATATCAGTACCGTATGCAGAATGGACTTAAAATAGCGT
Source organism: Candidatus Fimenecus sp. (assembly GCA_045578245.1). GTDB lineage: Bacteria > Bacillota > Clostridia > Oscillospirales > Acutalibacteraceae > Fimenecus. The sequence goes on from JAZNJX010000116.1 coordinate 12,384, forward strand.
ATAGCGGAGTTGAAGGTGCTTTTGCACATATAGCCGCAGGGAAAATTTTTCCTGAAAGCAACAAAATTTCATACAGAGACTTCAAATCCGCATACGATTCCGTTGTAAAAGGTGAAACAGATGCTGCTGTACTTCCCATTGAAAACAGTTATGCAGGTGAAGTTGGACAGACCATAGACCTTATATTTTCAGGTAGTCTTTTCATAAACGGAATTTATGAACTTGAGATTCATCAAAACCTTCTTGGTGTTCCCGGTGCAACTATTGACGACATTAAAAAAGTTACAAGTCATCCGCAGGCTCTCGGTCAGTGTCATGACTACATCAAACTTCGTGATTTTGATGTTGTAGAAGCAAATAACACTGCAATTGCTGCGAAAACAGTTGCGGATATGAATGATAAGTCTCTCGGTGCAATTGCAAGTGCTGAAACTGCAGAGATATACGGACTTAAAATCATTGAAGCAAACATCAACAAGAGTGGAGAAAATACAACTCGTTTTGCAGTTCTTTCAAGAGTAAAAGCTGTTTCACCTGCACTTACAAGTTCTGTACTGATGTTTACTGTTAAACACGAAGCAGGTTCTCTTGCAAACGCAATAAGTATTATCGGAAAATATGGCTACAATATGACAGCGCTCAGAAGCAGACCACTAAAGAAACATTCGTGGCAGTATTATTTCTATATAGAAATTGATGGTAATACAGACACCGAAGAAGGACAAAAAATGATAGCAGACTTAAACGAAGTTTGCGACAAACTTAAAATAGCAGGAACTTTTGCACCACACAATGAAATATAATGGTGGTATTATGAATATACATTCAGATTTAAAATAAAAACGATTACGAAGTTATCAATATAAAATCCTAGTAGAAAAAAAGCCCTGTAGCAAGAATGGAGCTGATATGATGAAAATACTTGTTATAAACGGTCCGAACATCAATATGCTCGGTATCAGAGAACCTGAACATTACGGAAAAGAAACATATTCCGACCTTGTGGATAAAATCCAAAAGCATTGTAATAAGAAAAAAATAGATGTAAAGATATTTCAATCAAATCACGAAGGTGACCTTGTTGATGAAATTCAGAAATCCTACAAAAATGCAGACGGAATCGTTATAAACCCCGGCGCATACACTCACACGAGCATTGCAATTCTTGATGCAGTGAAATCGGTAAACATTCCAACTGTTGAAGTACATATTTCAAAGGTCGAAGAAAGAGAAGAATTCAGACAGATTAGTTATGTTCGTCTTGCCTGCGTAAAAACAATAACAGGTCACGGAACAGACGGTTATCTTGAAGCCATTGATTATCTGACAGAAGGTAAATAGTATGAAAGCGATTTTTAAACCTTGTGAATTGAAAGGTAAAATAACTGCTCCACCCTCAAAAAGTATGTCACACAGATACTTAATAGGTGCTGCATTATCAAAAGAAAGATGCATTATATCGGGAATTGATTACAGCCAGGATATTCTTGCCACAATCGATTGTCTGGAAGCCCTCGGTGCAGAAATACACATCGAAAACGATACAGTAATTGTATATCCCGAAGGATTTATGCAAACCACATCCACTACTCTTAATTGCAGAGAAAGTGGGAGTACATTAAGATTTTTTATTCCACTTGCGTTGTGTCTGAACAAGGAAATTACACTGCAAGGAAGCAAAAGGCTCTTTGAAAGACCTCTTGATGTATACGAAAAGCTGTGTCTTGATAATGATTTTAAATTTAAGAAGAGCGAAGATTCAGTAACAGTCTGTGGTAAACTTAAAAGTGGAAAATATGAAATAAATGGTAATATAAGCAGTCAGTTTATTACAGGTCTTATTCTTGCTCTTGTGTATTTGGGCGAAGATTCATCTGTTCGCATTATACCGCCATTTGAAAGCAGGTCTTATGTAAACCTCACAGTATCAGCTTTAAAATCATTCGGAGCTGATATTGAGTTTGAAGACGAATTTACTGTTGTAATAAAAAAATCCCGTTTGCATTCTTTTGAAGGTACCGTCGAGGGCGATTATTCAAACTCCGCATTTCTTGATGCTTTTAATTATATCGGCTCGAATGTCGAAATTGGAAATCTTAAAACTGACAGCATTCAGGGTGACAAGGTATATAAGGATTATTTTGATAAGATTTCAAAAGGTATGCCGACTCTCGATATTTCGGATTGTCCCGACCTTGGACCCGTGCTTATAGCTCTTGCAACGCTTAAAAACGGTGCTTTTCTTACAGGCACAGACCGTTTGAAGATAAAAGAAAGTGACCGAGGACAAGTAATGCACGAAGAACTCCAAAAACTTGGTGGCGGACTGATTTTTGGTGAAAACTCAATAACAGTTCCTAAGCTTGAATTTGGAAATGCGAAAATTGTTCTTGATGGACACAACGACCACCGCATTGTTATGGCTTTATCCTTGATACTTTCAAAATACGGCGGAACAATAGATGGTGCAGAAGCTATTAGAAAAAGTTATCCATCATTCTTTGAAGATATAAAAAGACTCGGAGCAGAGGTGAGTATGGAATGATAGTGAATGTAAACAAGAAAATACTCATAGTCGGACTCGGTCTTCTGGGTGGAAGTTATGCGAGAATACTTAAACGATTCGGTTTTCACATAAGCGCAATAACAAAAGAACAAAGCTCAATAGACTATGCGCTCAGAGAAGGGTTCATTGATGAAGGCTCAACAAAGCTCAACGAAAAGATAATCGGTGACGCGGATATAGTAATCTTTGCTCTGTATCCTCACATTTTTATAGAATGGGTTGAACAGAATCAGAGCCTTTTGAAAAGCGGTGCGCTTATCACCGATGTAACAGGTGTAAAGTGCAGTATAGTTTATAAGGTGCAGGACATGCTTCGTCCTGATGTAGAATTCATAGCAGCTCATCCTATGGCAGGGCGTGAAGTTTCGGGAGTTGAAAACAGTACTGATAAGCTGTTTGCTGGAGCAAACTATATCGTCACTCCTACAGATAAAAACACGCCTGAGGCAATAAGTACCTGTATGGAGCTGGGAAGATTACTGGGTTTTTCAAATGTTACAACTCTTTCACCCGAAGAACACGACGAGATGATAGGCTTTCTTTCACAGCTCACTCATTGCATTGCAATAACTCTTATGACTTGTAACGACAAAGAGAATATGGAAAAGTTTACGGGTGACTCATTTAGGGACCTTACCCGTATCGCACGGATAAATGACCTGATGTGGAGTGAGCTTTTTATAGAAAACAAAACGGCACTTCTTGAACAGATGAATCTTTTTATAGACAAGTTCAGTGAACTTAAGACAATGCTTGAAACTGAAGATGTTGAAGCTATGAGAAAAATGATGCGTCATTCAACCGAACGCAGAGCATTGTTTGATAAAGAATAATTATTGGAGGCAATAAAAATGAATATGAATTTCAAAAGAAAATTACCCATCCCTATGGAGATAAAAGAACAGTATCCTATTACATACAAGCTTGAACAGATGAAAGAAAAACGTGACGAAGAAATTAAAGCCATTTTCGAAGGCAGAGATGATAGGTTCATTCTTATTATCGGTCCTTGTTCAGCTGATAATGATGACAGCGTAATTGACTACATTTCCCGACTCAGAGAAATTCAGGAAAAAGTTTCCGATAAAATCTATATCATTCCAAGAATTTATACTAACAAACCACGTACAACAGGTGACGGATACAAAGGAATGCTTCACCAGCCTGACCCTCATAAGAGCGAAGATATGTTAAAAGGTGTTGTTGCAATCAGAAATCTTCATATCAGAGCAATGAACGAAACAGGATTTACCTGTGCCGATGAAATGCTTTACCCTGAAAATTATAGATACCTTTCCGATGTTCTTTCATATGTTGCAATAGGGGCCCGGTCTGTTGAAAATCAGCAGCACCGTCTGACTGCAAGTGGTTTCGATATTCCCGTAGGTATGAAGAATCCTACCGGAGGAGATATTTCAGTTATGATGAACTCAATTACAGCAGCCCAGCATTCTCATACATTCATTTACAGAGGTTGGGAAGTTGAAAGTCAGGGTAATCCTCTTGCACATGCAATTTTAAGAGGATATGTCAATAAACACGGACAATCAATACCTAACTATCATTACGAGGACCTCATTCATCTTGCTGAAACATACGAAAAATCCAACTTGAAAAATCCTGCTGTTATAATTGATACAAACCACGCAAATTCAGGCAAGAAATGGATGGAACAGCCTCGAATTGCAAAGGAAGTTCTTCACTCATGCCGTTATTCCGCTGATGTTAAAAAGTTAGTAAAAGGTCTTATGATAGAAAGTTATATTGAGGACGGAGCGCAGAAGCCTGAAGAATGTGTTTACGGTAAATCCATCACTGACCCATGTCTTGGTTGGGAGAAAACTGAAAAACTTATTCTTGAATTAGCAGATATGCTTTGATAAGAAACGGAATGGAATCAATATTACATTTTACGATAAAGGGTGTTTTTTATGGTTAAGTCTTTACCAAAAAGAAAAATGTACCGTTACTGTCTTGCAGATATTGCAAAAGGCTTTTTTAACGGTATGATTGGCAACTATCTTTTATATTTCTTTCAGCCTACCGGAAAGAGTGGGTTACCTGTTTTGTTACCTCAAAACAAGTTTTTGGGTTTTATTACAATTATGGCACTTATTACTGCCTTGGGTAAAATTGTTGACGCTGTTACAGACCCAATTGTTGCATCTCTTTCCGACAAATGCAAGCACAAGGATGGTCGAAGAATGCCATTTTTGAGATTTGCTGCAATTCCTTATGCATTATCCGTGCTTTTGATTTTCTATGCACCTTTTGAACAAGGCTCTGTATTGAATGCTATTTGGGTTGGCTTCTTCCTTGTTACATATTACACTTCATATACTTTCTATTTCATTCCGAGAAATGCACTTGTCCCTGAAATTATTCCTGATGCAAAGGACAGAGTTGGTTATTACGGAATAAGTACAGTTTTCTTTATGGGTACAAGCTCATTTATGTATGCTGCAACTCTTTTTGTTGACATACTTAAAAGCGTAGGTCTTTCCCCTCTCTGGGCTTGGCGTACTGTTTTCACATTCTTTGCATCCATTGGTGTTGTTTGTCTGTTGCTGACTGCTTATGCCTTTAACGAAAAAGATTATGTTGAGGCAAACATCAAGCCAAAAGAATCAATGTTCAAATCCTTTGCACTGGTTTTCAAGAATCGTGATTTCGTGATTTTCAGCCTTGGCGACCTTTTCAGTGGTGTTTCAATGGCATTTTTCCAGACTGCTATGCTCTACTACATCACAATGCTCCTCAACGTGCCTGAATCACAGTCATTCCTTGTTATGCTTTCAGCTATTGCCGTTGCAATCTGCCTTTTCCCTATGATTATCAAATTCAGCAGAAAATACAATAAGAAGGTTTTACTTGTTGCAGCAAGTGTTGTTTTCACTATTGTTTTTGGATTCATTTATTTTGGTGACAAAATTGCTGCTCTTGCACCGGGAAAAGAGTTGTTTGTTGGTCTTGCTATGGGTGTTGTTGTTTCATTCCCATTTGCTGCAATCAACATTCTTCCACAATCAGTACTTTCCGATATTATTCAATGCGACAGCCTTGAAAACAAGGTTAACCGTGAGGGAATTTTCTCCGCTGTTAAGACATTTATTGAAAAAATCGCATCTGCTATTGCTATGATGGGTGTTTCAAGTATCCTTGCAATCGGTGCTTTATCAGGTGAATCCGTTGGACTTCAAGGTGTTAAGCTCACAGGCGTTTTTGCAGGTGGATTCAGTCTTCTTTCATTGATTTTCTTCACAATCTACAATGATAAACGAGTTACTAAGACTATTGAAAAACACAGAAAAGATAAATAAATCACATAGTCAAAAGAGCGGGGTTAATCACCTCGTCCTTTTTATTTATACATAGTTGTATTAGTTTCAGTTTTATGGTATAATAATTTAGTTATGACATTTGAAACGGAGTGTTTTTATGTTCCAGTTTAAAATTGAAACTGATACAAAAGCTTTTGACAAATTTGTTATTGACAACAAAGGCTCATATCTTCAGTGTTCAAGCTGGCACCTTGTAAAAGAGGCTTGGAATTCTATTCTTTACAGTGGATTTGAGGGTGAAAACCGAGTTCTTACATGTATGGTGCTTGAACGCAAAATGCCAGGTGCAGGACTTATATGGTACATCCCCTGCGGTGCTGTTTGCGAGTACCACAATAAAGATTTACAAAAGGCTTTTCTTGACTTTATTAAAAAAGAGTCAAAAAAAGCAGGTGCTACTGCCCTTATTATGGACCCACTTATTCCTTTGAGAATAAATGGTGAAACTGTAAATGAGGGTGTTGAAAGTCACAAACTTTTTGTTGAAAACGGACTTAAACTCAATACGGTTATTGACTCTTACACATACAAACACCCTGTTCAGACTTATATTCACCTTCTGGATGACGATGGTAAGCAGATTCCTGCTGACAAGATTTTAAAGGATTGTGAAAAAGGTGTTCGTTACTCTGTAAGAATCGGTACAACTCGTGGTCTTGAATCAAAGACATACACTTATGAAGATGTTAAAAACAATCCTGCAATTATGGACGAATTTATGAGTGTTATGGAAGACACATCAAACCGTAATGAATTTGTACAGAGAAACGGAGATTACATCACTCATCTTATGAGTGTTTTTGCTGAACATTGTGATATTACAATAGTATATTACAACAAAAAAGTTGACTGTGACCTTGAAAAAGAAAGACAGAGCAAAAAGGCTGAACTTTTATTGACCTTGGAAACTGCTCCTGAAAAGAAAATCAAGGGAATTAAAAATGATATTGAAGCCATTGACAACAACACAAAGGCATTCAACACACGAATGGAAGAAACAAAGGATTACCCTGAAGATGCAATTATCCCTGTTGCAGGTGGTTTCACTCTCCGTTATGCAGGTGTTGCATCCTGCCTTTTCGGTGGCACAAAGAATATTATAAGAAACAATACTCGTTCAAGCCACTATCTTAACTATCTGAGAATATGCAAGAGTATTGAAACAGGTTGTCACATTCACGACCTTGGTTATGTTATGGTAAAAGAGCCTAAAATCAACGCTGACGGTACATTGGGCAGAATGGACCCACGGGATAATTTTGTGGGAATCAACGATTTCAAAATGAGCTTCGGTGCGAAATACTACGAATTTATCGGTGAGTATATCTTTGTAAACAAGAAACTCAAATATTATCTTTACAGTAATCTTATGCCAAAGACAAAGCATTTTATTATGTCGGTTATTCTTAAATTTAAGAAATAATTATTTCTTGTCATACTGAGTGAAACGAAGAATCTCCTGCACAAACTTGATAGACCCTTCACTGCGTTCAGGGTGACATTGAATCTCACTTTCATCAAAAAATCCCAAGGATTAATGAACTGCCCCAATTTGTGCGGACAGCACAAAAAACACCCCCTATGGTGTTGAATATTAGATTTTAAGCAACAAACTGATTTCGTTTTTCAAGCGGAG
>JAZNJX010000117.1:0-17962 GCA_045578245.1 Candidatus Fimenecus sp.
ACTTATCTTCTTACCAATGGAAGAAATGAAGAAAAAGTTTCCTATATTAAAAAAACTTCCGTTTCTTTTGCCTATTATGTGGGTAATAAGATGGTTGAATGCAATTTTCAACAAAAGAAAATCAATTACTGCAGAAAAAAACAAGTTAAACTATTTAGACAACCAGGTTGTTGACGGATATAACAAGGAACTGGAAAAAGTTGGATTAAAATTTAATTTAAAAAAGAACTAAAAAAACTCGCAAGGTGTAAAAATCTTGCGAGTTCTTTTTTATATCTTTTCGCCTGTTATGGCATTTACCACATCTTTAAAAATTGCACGATGCGTTACTGAAATATATTTATCAAGATGTAATGAACCAAAATACCATTTTCTGAAATTACAATTCTGTGAAAGCTCTTCAAAATAGGCATTCAATGCACTGACACGGAATTCTGACGGGTCATTAAGATTTAAGAAGTTCTTAACCTTGAGTGGTGGTTCATGTGTCACAATAATATCAATATCATATCCTGCAAACTCCAGATTTTCAGCACCCTCAAGTAATTCCTCCTGTGTTGGATGCTCATCCTTTGACCAGGCATTTACATCACGACGGATGTCAATGTCTGAACTTTCTCCACCACCCATTGTGAATATTTTTCTGCCCTCTATTTCATAAACCTGACCACGCATAAGGTGATAAAGATTACCGTGAATTTTATGAACTTTACCACCATTCCACTGACTGATTTCATAATTTTTCAAAAGGTCAAAGTTTTCATGGGTTCCGTCAATAAAACAGATGTTATATTTTCTTTTTCCTAAGGACATCAAATAATTCTGTTCGGCATTTGAGTTATCCCACAAAAATCCGAAATCACCACAGACAATAAGCGTGTCACCCTCGTTTAAGAATCTTAATTTGAATGGTGACAACCTTTTTTTATCTCCGTGCATATCTCCTGTAATATAAATCATCTGAAAGTTCGTTCCTTTTGTAAATTTTTTCTTTTCTGTATTGGATATTACTCTTATTTGTGTTATACTTTACTTATGTATAATATTATATACTTTTAGCGATATTTTTCAAGTAGGTGATTTCGTGAAAAAACTCTTATCGGTAATTCTTGTTGCCGTTATTATATTTTCAACCTTTTCCATAGGTGTCAGTGCATCTTTTAACTCTCTTTTAGAGACCGAATCAGATATTGTTCTCTTAATAAACACAGACACAGAAACTGTAATTCTTGATAAAAATGCAAATAAGAAAACTGCTCCTGCATCTCTTACAAAAATAGTTACTTGTATGCTTGTGCTGGAAAATTGTCCTGACTTGTCCGTAGTGGTTACTTGTAAACGTGAAAACCTTGAAGGACTTTATAAACAGAATGCTGCTACGGCAGGTATTCTTGCAGGTGAATCACTTTCTATTAAAGACCTGCTTTATTGTCTTATGTTGCCTTCTGCCGCTGATGCAGCTAATATTCTCGCCGACTATGTTGGTGGTGGAATCGACAATTTTGTTGTTATGATGAATGAATTTGTTGCAAAGCTCGGTTGTGAAAACACAAAATTCTACAACGCACACGGTCTTGACACTAACCCAAATGCTTACACAACAGCAAACGACCTTTACAAAATTACAAAATACGCTTTACAGAATCCTACTTTTAAGGAAATCACAAGCACTTCAAGATACGATATACCCCCTACCGAGAAATATCCATACACAAGATATCTTCACAACACGAACAAAATGATGAATCCGGGAATTAAAGACTATTATTGCAAAGAAGTTTCGGGTGTAAAAACCGGTACAACCGATGCAGCCGGTCGTTGCGTTATTACAACTGCTTCCCGTGACGGATACAATTATCTGCTTATTGTTATGGGTGCTCCTCAATATGACATTGACAACGATGGTGTTGAAGAAAATGTTGCCTTCACAGAAAGCAAAAAGATATATAATTGGGCATTTAAAAACATTGAACTTACAAAGGTAACCAATAAAACCGATGTTATAACTGTTGTTGATGTTAAATATAACAGTAAGGTTGACCACGTAAGACTTGTTCCTGCTGAAGAAATCTCAGCACTTGTGCCATTGGGTACACAAACAGGCAGTCTTGTTACCCGACCTATTGAAAGCAAAACACCAAAAAGCATTTCTGCTCCTGTAAAAAAGGGAGAAGTAATCGGTCAGGCCGAAGTTCTTTATGGAAACGAGGTAGTTGCAACGGTTGACCTTGTTGCAGCAGAAGATATTGACCTTAATATTTTTCTGCTCATTATAGGTGGTATTAAGACCATACTTTCATCCACTATTTTTAAAGTGTTATTTGTTATTCTTGCTGTTTTATTAGTGATTTACATTCTGCTTTTAATCCGCAGAAATAAATTAAGAGCAAAACGAAAGAAAATAAGAATGATAAAGGGTTGATTTTGTTATGAAACTTTCTTTGATAGTTCCTTGCTATAATGAGCAGGATAATGTTTTTCCTTTCTTCAAGGAAACAGTAACAGCTTTTCAGCAATTGCCAAAAGCAATTAAGTCTTTTGAATTTATATTTGTAAATGACGGGAGCTCCGACGCAACAAGTGAAAAACTCAAAGAACTCCACAAATCATATTCATCCGTTGTTTCTGTAATTGAATTGTCAAGAAACTTTGGCAAAGAAGCAGCTATGTATGCTGGAATTCAACATGCCAATGGTGATTTTGTTACAATTATTGATGCGGATTTGCAGCAACGTCCTGAAATTGTTGTTGAAATGGTTAATCATCTTCTCCAAAATGAAGATTGTGACATGGTTGCTGCTTATCAGGACAAAAGACGTGAAAGTTTGTTTATGTCATTCATGAAAAAGTGTTTCTACAAATGCATTAACAGGGCAAGTGATATTGAATTCTTCCAAGGAGCAAGTGATTTCAGAACTTTTAGAAGATGTGTTTGTGACGCGATTCTCAATTTGCCTGAATATTATCGTTTCTCAAAAGGTATCTTTGCTTGGATTGGTTTTAACACTTACTATCTTCCATATATGGCAGAAGAAAGACATTCAGGCGAATCAAAATGGTCTTTCTTTAAATTCCTTAAATATGCCATTGACGGCATTATTGCATTTACCACTCTACCACTAAAAATTGCAACAGGTGTTGGATTTTTAACTTTCCTCGCATCAATCCTTTATATGTTTGTTGTTATTATTCAGAAGCTTTTCTTCGGCGTAGATGTACCGGGATATGCAACTATTGTTGTGCTTATACTTTTCCTTGGTGGATTACAGCTCCTGCTGTTAGGTGTTGCAGGGGAATACCTTGCACGTACTTATATTCAAGGTAAAAACCGTCCAATTTACATTGAAAAAAATGTGTTGAAAGCAAAGGAAAAGAAAACTTATGATGAAGAAAATTACGAGTCTTTATAAAAAATATAAAGATATTATACATTACCTGATTGCGGGTGGTCTTACCACTCTTGTAAGTATGATTGTTTTCTACGGCAGTACGCTCACCTTTCTTGACGGTAATGATGCTATAGAGTTGCAGATTGCAAATGTGCTTTCATGGGTTATTGCAGTTACATTTTCATATTTTGCAAACAGAATCTTTGTTTTCGAAAGCAAAAATCCTAAGATTTTTAAAGAGATGCTGTCATTTTTTTCAGCAAGAGTGTTGACACTTCTTCTGGATATGGGAACAATGTTTGTCCTTGCAACTTTATTGCATATAAATTATAATTTTTCAAAAATCGTTGCTATGGTGTTAGTCACAGTGGGGAATTATGTGATAAGCAAGGTTTTTGTTTTTAAAAAAGGAAAATAAAATGGGGGATTTTTTATGAATAACGCTATTCTAAGAGCAGAAAACCCAAAGGCTGTTGGTGTTTCTGCAAAAGTTGTCAACGAATTCTTGTCCGATGCAAAACAGGTTGGATATGAATTTCATAGCCTTATGGTTATCCGTCACGGTAAGGTTGCCGTTGAATGGTATAACGAGCCATATAACAAGGAAACTCCACAGTCAGTTTATTCTGTCAGCAAGTCTTTCACCTCAACAGCAATAGGCTTTGCAATCAGCGAAGGACTTATTTCTCTTGACACAAAGCTTGTGGATATCTTTCCTGACTATCCACCTAAAAAAGCAGATGCTCGTTTTGACAAACTGACCGTAAGAAATCTTTTAAGAATGTCGTCAGGCAAACAACCAAGCTTCCTTTCCGATAAAAGTAAGATTGACTGGATTGAAGATTACATGAATTCTCCATGGGTTTTTGAACCAGGCGAGAAATTCTTATACATCAACGAAAATATCTTTATGCTCTCTGCAATCATTAACCGTGTTACAGGAATGAGTATGAGAGAATACCTCAGACCTCGTCTTTTCGAACCACTTGGAATTGATTTCCCATTCTGGGAAACTGACCGAAATGGTATTGAAGCAGGTGGTTGGGGACTTTATCTCAAAACAGAGGATATTGCAAAGCTCATACTCTGCTATCAGCAGAAAGGTATGTATAATGGTGTTCAGGTTATTCCTGAAGAGTGGACCGTTGAGGCAACCAAAAAGCAAATCGGTAATGAATATAACAGACCAGGCACAGATGCATCTTTTGGCTATGGCTATTGCTTCTGGAAAAACAGCATTGATGAGGATTCTTTCCGTGCTGACGGAATGTTTTCACAATTTGGTATCGGAATACCACAGTACGACGCAACTGTTGTGTTGACTTCTGCTGTTACTGACGAAACAGGTTGTCTTGAATATCTTTTCAAGTACTTCCCAAGGGCATTCGAAGAAACTGACGAAGAAATTAATTCTGTAGAAAACACAAGCGTTGAACCACTTTTCGAAAGTGACCGTAGCAAGACAGAAGAAATTATCCGTAACAGATACATCAAATTCCGCAAGAAAATACTCCTTAACCTTACAGGTTTCCAGGTTAGTGTTCTCCCAATGGCTGTTACATATATGCTTACTGACAAACCCGGAAATATTGATATGGTAAAGTTTGATTTCGGTGACAAGGAATGTACAATGGAATGGACAGAAGGCACAGAAACAAACACAATTGTCTTAGGCCTTGACGGTAGATATCGTTATTCAAAAATCACTCTTGGTAAAATTGATTTTACAGTTTGTGCAAATGCAATATGGCTTGATGACGAAAGCTTTCTTGTTACTATCCGTCCTATTCAGACAGTTGCAAAACGTTCACTTATTTTTGAATTCCGTCCAAAGGATAAAGTCGTTATGATTCCGTCAAGCTCCCCATCAGGTGGAGAAATCTTGAATAACCTCATAGGCTTCTTTGAGCAGATGATACCAAATAAAATCGTTCTCAACATTTTCTTAAAAGCTATGTCTTTCGGTCCAAAAATCCTTGAACCAAAGCACTACGGAAAATTTATTGATAAACATAAATAAAATAATTAAGCCCTTCATTACGAAGGGCTTTTAGTTTTATAAACTATCAATTATGGCAATATGGTCCATATAGAACTTTCGTGTTGCTTCCACATTACCATTCATACCGATAACCGTTCCGTGGTCACCTGTAAGAGTTGGGAAAACATACCATTGACCTGATTTGATTTTGGTTTCTCCTGCAACATAATCCACATAAACATCACCCGTAGGATGCTGAGCAGAAACAACATTCACAAGTCCGTCGTTTGGTTTCCATGTGTCGTCAATAACCATCTGTGCATCAGCACGATTATTACTATATGCTCCTATCAAACCTGCAGGCACCATGAGAACTCCCATTGTATCCTTTGTCGGTACCTGATTTCCAAAAACCGGTGCTTCTTTTGTTGTGCAGTAAGAGTATGAGAAATAGTAAACAGAATCAACCATTTTTATATTACTATTGAGCTCTTTTGCTCCGTGAGGTGATAAATCGTAAAAAGCATTATCCTTGCCTTTTCCAAAAGTACCATTAATCAACACACTTGTACTATGGTTATCTGAGCTTATTCCAAAATGCTCCAACTGGAAATCCAATAAATCTACATTTGAAATGCTTCCAACACCGTTAGTTGTGTAAAGCAGATTCAAAGCCAATTCAACAAGTGGACCATAATCAAGACAGTAGAAAAGTGTTGAACCATTATGAGGCGAAGCAAGAGTTGTAACGCTGTTTACATATTTTCCTTTTCCTCCCTCAAAAAGAGGTGAACAATCGTCAGGACTTGCCTGCTTTTCTGCTTCGTTTCCATATTCAAGCAAACTTGTGAGAAGTCTCGCTGTATTTCCACCAAAGGAATGACCGATGAGATTGATTTTTGCTTTTTTATCCCATCTTTCCAGTAATGGCTCTGTATATGTTCTTCCATATCTTGCGTGACCATGTTCTTTACTATGCGCCTCACCGTAGTCAACCCTTGTGCCTGTCAGCTGAGCATAAACTTCGCAAGCTCTGTCCCAAGCACTTGAAAATGGTCCTACAGTTACTTCAACAACTTTTATATCCTGAGTACGGAGATATGCAGAGATACTACCTGAAGATGAACCCCAATAAGGTGCAACATCGTTCATAGCTGCGTTTTCACCCCAGCCACCCATTCCGTGAACAAGTACATAGGTGTATTCGACATCCTCAAAGACATCTGCCACGGTAGAATTGTCTTTACCCAAAAAAGCAAATGCTCCGATACCGATAATCAAACAAATTGCCACTACAATAGAAACAATTGTTTTCCAATTAAGCTTTTTCTTTTCTTTCTCATCATCTTCAACAAAAGGTTGTGCAGTTATAGGTGCAGTTGCAGGCTTGGCTCCCTCAACAATCTTGTTTTTATTATATACTACTCCACCCGATACGAGGTCGGGATTATTACTTTCTCCGGTAAGAAGAAAATCGGCAGTAACTCCAAAAATTCTGCTCATAGCAACAGCCTTATCTGTATCGGGAATAGATACTCCTGTTTCCCACTTTGAAACAGATTGACGAGAAACTCCAAGTTTCTCCGCCAACTCTTCCTGAGAGAGCTCTTTGCTTTTTCTCAATTCAGTTATTCTTTCACCAATAGTCATTGTTTACACCTCACAATCAAGTGTTAACTACATTTTAGCCCGATAATAAGGCTTTTTCCAGCAAGTTCAGTTTGAATTTGCTGTTTTTTTATGTAAACTTTTCTTTACTTTTTAGGTGCCAGACGTTTTTTAGCAGTAAACTCAAGTGTATCAATGCGAATTATACTGACAACCGTTGTCAATTTATCCTCAAAAGTAAAATCCTTGTTTACCTGTGTTTTCATAAGCACGGATAATGCCTTTTTCTTTTCTTCAACATCTTCAACGAGAGTTGCAACACCTCTGCCCATAATTGAAGCATAAGTAATACCGTATTTACAAGCAACCTCACCCTCAAAAGGAGTAATGTCACAACACATCTCAAAGAAAACTTTTGGATTTTCTCTTAAAACATCGATTTTTCTGCCACGTCTTGCACCGTGAAGATAGAGAGTGAGTTTTCCGTCAACGAGAGTATAGCCATAATTCATTGGCACAACATATGGTTCATCACCATCAATCATTCCAATATGTACAACTTTAGATTTTTCAAGAATTTCGATAATTTCATTAATATCCGTAACCTGTTGCTCTCTGCGAGTCATTCCATTCATATTAGTACCTCTTTAAAAAAGACTGAATAACAGTTCAATATAGCTTACAAGCATTTTAACGATTTCAACAACAAATGTAATTCCATGCTGACCTGCTGTTGAGCCAATATCCGTTGGCAAATCTACGTAATCTTCATTGATACTTTCTCTGTCTGTTTTCTTTATTGCATAAGTATCAATAAGTGTTTTTTCACCTGTTTCGTCATCAACCATATATGCCTTGTAAACAAAATGATTACTGTCAAGGCTTACTGTTGCAAACACACCACCATCTTTTGTGTCTCTTGCAAGTACAGCACTCTCAAGAATTGGTGGCATTGCTTCTTCATTAACACCATAACGCTTTGTTCCTGCTGTTGATGGAAGAATATGAGTTGTACCATCAGGATTTAATGCAAAGGTTGTGCTTTCACCATTCCAGTATTCTGTTACAGTTGATGCAACCTGAACTTTTTCACCCTTAACAGGCTCAGTTCTCATATACATATGGTCGTGACCTGCAAAAACAACATCAATTCCCAACTCGTCAATAACTGGAAGAAGGAGATTTCGCATAATAACTGTGTCAGGTTTATTTATATTCTTTCCTGCTGAATATAATGCACGGTGCATAAGCACGATTTTCCACTGTGCATCTGATGAATTCATATCATTTTTAAGCCAATTAATCTGTGAAGCAGACATTGGGTACATATCATTTGAGTTAAGAACTGCAAAATGTGCATCACCCCAGTCAAATGAATAATAACAACCTGTTATTGTTGCACTGTCCTCTGCTGCACCGATATTGAACATATTATTAAACTTGAACCACTGAAGATTTCCCTCGTGATTACCTGCAACGGGAATAAGAGTTGTGTTCATATTCATAAAAGCAAAGTTTCTGAAATAACTGTCCCATTCTTCGTTAGTGCAGTCATTTACAAAGTCACCAAGACCAACTGCAAATTCATAATTTGGCATTGTGTTAACAGCAGACTGTAAAACCTTTGCTGCACTCTGGAAGTTTTCTTCGTTACTTGCCTGAACGTCGGCAAAAACAATGAAATTAGTCTCATCCTTTGTTTTGCTTGGAGTTGTGAAATAGCCAATTTCACTCCAGACACCAGTTTTGCTGTCACCAACACGATACTGATACTTTGTGTTAGGTTTAAGTGTGTCAACAACTACTTTATGCACATATTTCTCCATAGCTTTGTAACTAATACCGCTGACAACCTCGGCTTTTTTAAGGTCAGCACCAACAGGAGCAACCTGTACATCAGTCCCTGCCTTTTCGTCTGTGTACCAACAAAAACCTCTTGCAGTTGCAGAGTCACCATTAATTGTAACACTGACTCTTGATACTTCCCCTGCCACTGTAGCACTCGCCATAATCGGAAGTGTCATACAAAGCACAAGAAGAACTGCGATAATTTTTACAAATGATTTTTTCATAATAATCTAACTTCCCTTTGTCACATATATTTTTTAAATGTTTTTCTCATTCTCATAGCAACATCTATAATCCAATCAAATTGCTCTGTCCAATTTTCTACATCTTCAAAATCAACTGTATGTGTTGCTATAATTCTACTTGCTTTTTTATTTGGCAATTCTCTCCATTCAAGCAAAATTCCTATTTCTTTTTCTATAAAATCTTTATTGGCATAAAAGCTATGGTACAAATCCTTATCGTCAGAAATATACCATTCGACTCCAACGCAATTGTTCTTTCTAATTTGTAAAAGGCTTATACTGCAAGCAGAAGAACCAACGCTCATCGTCATCCAATGGTCTGTACTTGCTTTTCGTTTATTAAATGCTTTAGAAAAACTTGACTTAGAAAAAGCATAATCATTAAAAGCCTGCCAATAGTCATATCTTTTTTGAAGAATTGGTCTGCTATTTGTGTTTCTCTTTATTTCTTTCGCCCAATCATTAGGTTTTTCAACAATCTCAAATTTAACTGCAATATCTGAATCACCAATTTGATATAACTTGATTTCTATAAGGAAAAAAGCAATATTTTCATCCGTATGGTTATTTAACCACTCTATTGCTGAACGATGTTCTTCTCTTGCTCTTTTAACCACCCAAATAACCACATCTGCTGATTTTCCAGATGCATATGTTATTAGTTTCCCAAGATGGTCGTGGTTAGTATCTTCTAATTGATTTTCAATTATTATTTTTCTTTCTGTTCCTATCTCTGTGGCATAAATATCTACATTAAAATTTCCAACACTTGATTCTGTCTCATCAACGGTAATATCTATGCCCACAGCATCAGAAAGCAACATTAAATTATCTTCTTCTGCCAGCCAGGGTGTAAAGTCCAAAGCTTCATGTGGCCAAACTTTTCTTAAATCCTTTATTTCTTTAAGTTTACCCAAATTCATAATGCTAAACCTCCTTGTTTGCTAACTTGATTTATCAATATTTCATAAGCATCTGTGCGCAATTCATGTAGCACTAATTACTTTTCAATGTCATATTTCTTTGACAACATGCTCAAAGCCTGTTCTCTTGTGATTTTACCTGTGTTGCAATCAGTCATTATCTGAACATCCTTATCCTTCAAATCATAGAACAACCATATAATAAAAGCAATCGCACCACCAATTGCAGGAATAAGCATAAAGATTAACCAAAGCATATCCAATGCGTGTTGTGTCTGTGTTACTCCGCTTTGTTCCAATTCCTGGAATGAACCTACTTCAACAACTTTCCAACCAACCGATTCAAGGCCAAGAATGAAGAGTCCCAAAGCACCTGAAATAGAGCTTGTAAGTTTTGCCATGAATGTCTGTACAGCAAAAGTTATGCCCTTTGCTTCAGTACCGGTTTTGAATCGTCCATATTCTGCACAGTCCGGTGTGAACATACACATTTCAAGGCTGATTACTGCCAATGGGATTGAACGAATAGTGAAAAGAATGATGTAAACGACCACATTGCCGTATCCTATCAACCACATAATAAAACTGAGTACAACGTAAACCAACAAGCATATTTGATTTACCTTCATCTTATCAAATTTACGGATAATCTTCGGTAACAGCAAGGAAATAATAAGCTGTGGAATTGTTCCGATTGCACCAACAAGCAATGAGAACAATGCACTGTTAAACAAGTAATATGAAACATAAAGAGTAAATGCATTACCAATGCTCAATGCAGAATAGAAGAAAAGTCCCACATAATATATAAGTAGATACTTATTTCTGATAAGGTATGAGAACATTTTTCTTATAGTAAAGGTCTCTTCACTCTCTGCATGGAAACGCTCCTTGAGTTTAAATGATGCAGGTGACATCAAAGCAAATGCAACAACAGAGATAATGACAGTTATCATGCCATAATTCATACCAACTTTTTCACTGATAAGAACAGTTGTCAATGTGGATGTGATACCAACACCTGCATAAGTTGCAATACTCTTGTATGACTGAATGGTATTTCTTTCGTCAATACTCTGGCTCATTGATGTGAGAATTCCGAAGATAGGCACGTCACAAAGAGTGTATGCTGTGTCCCAGAGAATATAAGCAACAGCAAACCATACCAATTTAACTGTTTCTGAAGAATTAGAAGGTATAACGAAAGTCAGTATTGTAGCAAGCGGAATGAGAATAGTTGAAATTTTTATCCAAGGCAGATATTTCTTTCCGCTTTTGAACTTGATTAAGTCAAAAATCGCACCGAAAAGAGTGTCGTTTACTGCATCCCATACCTTAACAATAAGTATAATTGATGCTGATTTGATTGGGTCAATACCCAGAAACAAAAGATATGTAGTCAAACACACATTGAAAAGAGTGTAAATCATATTCTGACCTGCAAAATATGAATAGTAGCTTGCCCTTTCAACCGGTTCTGTTGACCAATCCTCTCTGGTTACAAAAATCTTTTTAAGTAATGATGTTTTTCCCATATATAATCCCCCTAATTATGATTTATTGTCGCACAATTAACGCAGCACTTTCTACATGGCTTGTTTTTGGAAACATATCAACCGGTGTTACTTCTTTTGTTTCATATCCCAATTCACGAAGAATTGCACAATCCCTTGCCTGAGTTGAAACATCACAAGAAACATAAACAATTCTCTTTGGATTCATTTCTGCAACATATTCTAGCACCTCTTTGTCGCAGCCTTTTCTTGGTGGGTCAATAATTACTGCATCAGGCTCGATATTCTTATCTTTAAGTATTTTCACTGCATCCTTTGCATCACCACAATAGAATTCACAGTTTTCAATATTATTTCGTTTTGCATTTTCCTTTGCATCTTCAATCGCTTCGGGAATAATTTCAACACCAATTACCTTTTTAACATCCTTTGCCATTGAAAGTCCGATTGTACCTGCACCACAATAAAGGTCAAGGATTGTTTCGTCCCCTTTTGTCTCTACATAGTCCAAAGCTTTTTTATAAAGCAATTCTGCACAATCGTGATTTACCTGATAGAAAGAAAGTGGTGAAAGTCGAATTTTTACTCCACAAAGGATATCCTCAATATAATCCTCACCCCAAAGGGTTGTACAGTTTTTACCGAGAATTACATTTGTTTTTTCCGTATTTTCATTGATGACAACGCTCTTAATTGCCTCGAATCTCATTAAATCGTCGCAAAGCTCATCTGCATATGGTAAAACCTTGCCATTGATTACAAGACACACCATAATCTGCTCTGTTTTAAAAGCTTTTCTTATATAAATATGACGTACAAGTCCCGTATGATTTACAGAATCGTATGCTGTAATGCCGAATTCTCTCATCCAGTCCTTTACGGTTTCAACAATCTCTGCAAAATCCTTTGGTTGCAAAGCACAGTCGGAAGAATTTATAATTCTGTGGCTTTTCTGTGCATAAAAACCTGCAACAAGGTCCTTTTCCATTCCAACGGGATATTGTGCCTTATTTCTGTATCTTTCCGTCTCACAAGTGATAATATCTCTCACAGGCACTTCCATATGAGCAAGGCGCAGAAAAGCATCAACAATCTTTTGTCGTTTCAACTGTTTTTCTGCCTCATAGGATATATGACGAAAAACACATCCACCACAGGAGCGAAAATGCTCACAATCCACATTGACTCTGTCGGGGGATGGCTTTAAAATCTGCTTGATTATACCGACTGCATAGGTCTTTTTTGCCTTGATAATATGTGCAATAATTGTATCGCCCTTTGCAGCACCTGACACAAAAACAGCCTGACCGTCATAATGTCCAACACCATTACCCTCAGCGGTATAACCCTCAATATTCAGTTGTATATCTTGGTTTTTCTGAAGCGACATACAAACACCTTATAATTTTAATAATATACCTGCAACAGCACCAAGTGCCAACCAGAATGCAGGATGTAATTTTTTGAGTTTCTTAATAAACATAAGTGCAAAAACAACAACGGAAATTGCAATAACGGGAATTGCAAAGGCACCATTTGCATAGAAAATAGGCTTGATAATTCCGAAAACTGCAAAGGCAACCAGCGCTGTAACCACCGGACGGATACCCGAAAAAGCACCTTTCACATATTCATTCTCTTTAAATGCCTTTAAGAAACCTGCAATAATAACAATAACAATAATTGATGGTGTAACAAGTCCCATAGTCGCTGTTATTCCACCGAAAACCCCACCAATAATGCCAAACTCGGTAAAACCTGCATGGTAACCTGCATAAGTAGCCATATTAACACCGATTGGTCCGGGTGTGCTTTCTGCAACTGCAACCATAACTCCCAATTCTTCAGGATTAAACCAACCATAGTCGCTTCTTGCCAAATCCTGCAAGAAAGGAATTGTAGCAGGACCACCACCAACTGCAAAAAGACCGATTTTAAAGAATTCTAAAAACAAATACAAGAAGGTCATCACTTTGCTTTTCCCTCCTTGATTTTACTGTAAACAACACCGACAATTCCGCCGAAAATAACGAGGAGAATCGGAGTAACATCAAACACAAAACAAGCGATAAGTCCGATTATGAAAAGCACAACCGAAATCATATTCACAAGACTTTTTCTGCCAAGTGTAATTACTGTGTGTGCGAGTAAAGCACAAACGATGGCATTGATTCCTGTAAGCGCAGATGCAACAATCGGATAATCCATAAAAGACTGCAAAACAGATGCTATAATTGTAATGATTACTATTGAAGGTGCAACCATTCCAAGAGTTGCAAAGATGCCACCCAACACTCCTGCCTGATAATAGCCGATAAATGTAGCAGTATTAACTGCAATAATACCTGGTGTACATTGACCGACAGCATAGTAGTCAAGCAATTCCTCTTCCGTTGCCCATTTTTTCTTCTGGACAATTTCTCGTGTTAAAAGCGGCAACATTGTAAGACCACCACCAAAGGTAATTCCTCCGATTTTTGCAAAGGTCAAAAATAAACTCAATAACTTTTTAAACATGCTTTTCTCCAAAATTTATTTATTATCTCCACTCCAGAAGATAAAATCACTTACTAAAAAGGCTCTTACGGGAGCAGCTTCTGCACCACTGATTTTTATTGGTGCAGCTGAAAGGAAATAATCTCCCTTTTTCACGTTACTTAAATCAAGATTTTCAAGAAGTGCAATATTATCCATCAAAAACATTCTGTGTGTTCTTCCGTCACTACCCTCGGGCTCAACAGTCATACCATCCGTACCAACAAGATAGTATCCCAGATGTGCAATAGCCGAAGCAGCCGATTCGTGGAAAACTGCCTTTCCACCACTTTTCACAAGCACTCTTTTGGCATTTCTTGGAAAGTATTCTTCAACAAAAGCACCTGTAATCATTTCCGTATTTGCCTCAACTACAACACAAGGGCCAAAAAACGCTTCGTGGGGAATTTCTGTAATGTCTTTTTCGTCGGATAAAAAGTGTAATGGTGCATCCATATGTGTGCCATTATGCAAACACATCTCGATTTTCCCAAGATTGTACTGACTTCCATCTTCGATTTTTGCTACCCTTTCAAGACTTGCAACAGGGTCGCCGGGAAAAACAGGACAGCTTAAAACTTCTCTTGTGATATCAATAAATTTCACACATACTCCCCCAATATGATTTATCATTTTATTCTATCATATTTTTATACCTAATTCAATATAGGACAAAATAAAAAAGGCGAGGTTTTCCTCGCCTTTAAAACGTTTAAGATTAATATGCCTTGCCCCAGTAGAGCATTTTTTCTGCAGGTTTACCACAGCAAACACAAGTTCCGCTGATTTTTTCCTGTGTAAATGGAATACAGCGTGACGTAACACCAGCTTGTTCTTTAAGAGCATCTTCACATTCACGGTCACCACACCACATAGCCTTGATAAAACCAGGCTTGTTCTCAGCAATATCCATCATTTCATCCATGTTGTTTGCAACATAAGTCATATTTGAACGACGTTCAAGTGCTGCATTGTAAAGACCATCGTGAACTACCTGTAAAAGTTCAGGAATCTTTGTTTCAAGCTCGTTAAGAGAAACAAAATATTTTTCTCTTGTGTCACGACGAACAACAACACACTGATTATTTTCAATATCACGAGGACCAAGTTCAAGACGGAGAGGAACACCCTTCATCTCATACTCAGCATATTTCCAACCCGGAGAATTATCGCTTAAGTCAATCTTTGCACGGCAAATCTTCTTAAGACTTTCATAAACTTCAGTAGCCTTTTCCTTAACACCTGCTTTATGAGAAGCAACTGGAATAACAACAACCTGAATTGGAGCAACTTTAGGTGGAAGAACAAGACCGTTATCATCACCGTGAGTCATAATAAGAGCACCGATAAGACGAGTTGTACAACCCCATGATGTCTGGAAAGGATGCTTTAATTTGTTGTCTCTGTCCTGGAACTGAATTCCGAAAGCCTTTGCAAATCCGTCACCAAAGTAGTGGCTTGTTGCAGACTGTAAAGCCTTACCATCGTGCATAAGTGCTTCGATAGTATATGTATCCTCTGCACCTGCAAATCTTTCTTTTGCAGTTTTAACACCCTTAACAACAGGCATTGCAAGACAGTTTTCACAGAAATCAGCATAAACGTTAAGCATCTTGATTGTCTCTTCCTGTGCTTCCTCTGCTGTTGCATGGATTGTGTGACCTTCCTGCCACAAGAATTCACGTGTACGAAGGAATGGTCTTGTAGTCTTTTCCCAACGAACAACAGAAACCCACTGATTATAGAGCTTTGGTAAGTCACGGTAAGACTGAATAATATTTGCATAGTGTTCACAGAAAAGAGTTTCAGAAGTAGGTCGAACACAAAGACGCTCTTCAAGTTTTTCGCTACCACCATGAGTTACCCAAGCAACCTCAGGAGCAAAACCCTCAACGTGGTCCTTTTCCTTATTCAAAAGGCTTTCAGGGATAAACATAGGCATACAAACATTTTCGTGCCCTGTTTCTTTGAACATTCCGTCAAGTGTTTTCTGAATATTTTCCCAGATAGCATAGCCGTAAGGTCGAATAACCATACAGCCCTTTACGCTTGTATATTCAACCAATTCTGCTTTTTTAACAACGTCGGTATACCATTTGGCAAAATCCACGTCCATTGAGGTAATTTCCTCAACCATCTTTTTTTGTTCAGCCATTTTATATCTTCCTTAACATAAAAAATTAAATAGATTTTTTTCGCAAGGCAATGTGACAGAGGCAAAGCTGTATATAGATACTGCAATCCGAAAGCCACGAAGATTTGCGGAAAAAGAAACTATTTATTATAAAAGATACAGGGACAAATTAATTTCTGTCCCTGTTTTAAAAATCTAAATAAAATTGTTAATTAGTTTTCTTCGATAAACTTAACAATATCCGCAACAGTTCTAATATTTTCAAGCTCTTCGTCGGAGATTTCCATATCGAATTCATCCTCAAGAGTCATAACTAAATCTGCAAGGTCAATACTGTCAGCGCCTAAATCCTCAAGGAGAACAGCGTCCAATGTAACTACATCCTCATCCAACTCAAGTTGGTCACAGATAATATCACGTACTTTTTCAAAAACCATACCAGCACCTCCGTTCAAAATCTTAACTTACTAAATATATTAGAATTCTTTTCCCGATTTGTCAACACTTTTATTACAAATTTATGAAATCTTGGAGTGATGTAAAGTCAACTCCCTTTACATTCTTGACTGTTTTGTAGAATGTCTTACAGATTTCTGCACACCCACCATCTGTGTCACTTTCCGCATTGAAAGGCATTACAGGGTCGTGAACCGAAAGACGGAGCAAAAACCACCCGTTTCGTTTCTCGTCCTTAAACGAAACCCGTACACCCTCGTAATTGTCAGGTGCTAAAATCATTTCGTCGTTGTTTTCTGCAATAGCTTTTACATCTTCAATAAGTTTTTCCCCGATTTCTCTGAAATTTTCTTCTGTAATGTTAAATCGGAGTTCTTTTTCTTCAAGTGGTTTTTTTAGAGTTGCAATGCAGTCACCAATTTTCTTATTTTCCTTACGAAGTACTGCAGCCTTTATTATAATTTTTGTAACGAGGTAAGCACCATCATTAAGATAATAATTTTCCTTAAACGCAGCATGACCTGACGTTTCAATTGCAAGAGGCGTGTTTTCACCAAGATTTGTACGACGGACAGCCTCATCAATTACATTTTTGTATCCACGTTTGAAACGGATATGCTTACCCCCAAGCGTTTCTTCAATGAATTCACGAAGTCCGTCACTTGTAACGGAGTCAGTAACAATACTACCACCTTCATTACCTTCAAGTGCAATTACAGAAGCCAATGCAACAATGGCATTTCTGTTGATTTCCTCACCCTTTTCATCAACACAGGATGCACGGTCAACGTCCGTATCAAAAATCACACCTAAATCACATTTATTTTCCACAGTTGCTTTACGGATAAATTCCATAGCAACCTTGTTTTCAGGATTAGGAATATGATTAGGGAACATTCCGTCAGGCTCTAAAAACTGACTTGCAGAAACATCTGCTCCTAAAGGTGCTAAAACTTCAGTTGCATAAAATCCGCCGACACCATTACCGGCATCAACTGCGATTTTAAATCCGTCAAGAGGTTTTTCATAGTCTTCTGCATTAACACCCTGTTTTATCATATTGCGAAGAATCTCCGCATATTCACTGATATAATCAATTTCTGTAATTTCTCCACATTTTTCTGTTACTTCAACAGGCTCCGTTTCAGCAACTGAGAGAATTCCCTTTAATTCTTCGCCTGACAAACCACCGTCACGGGTAAAGAATTTAAGTCCGTTTCTGTCATATGGATGATGACTTGCTGTAATCTGAATTGCACCATCACAATTTCTTGTAACAGTCGTCATAAACATAGCAGGAGTTGAACAATATGAGCAGTTAAGCACATT
>JAZNJX010000118.1:0-30346 GCA_045578245.1 Candidatus Fimenecus sp.
AAAACATCGCGGTCCATAAATTCTTCACCGCATATAATCTCTGCGTCAAGTATTTCTTTGATTTCATTAACTTTCATAACATTTCCTCCCGACATTGTGTCGATATACAAAATTATTATACATCAAATCTCCCTCTATTACAATGAGCCACTTTACTGAATTATATTGCTCTAATTTGTGAAAAAACACATACAGCCACATAAAAGCCCCGTCCATTTTGCAAAAAACTCCCTCTGTGTCAGAGGGAGTCAGTAACAACTTTATAATTTATATTTTTTAAGATGAATAAAATTGAATTGTTTTCTCACAAAATAACATCTGATAAATCATATTTTGAGCAGATTTTTCGTTAGACAAACCTAACATAAATTGAATTATTTTTTCGCAAGACAATCTCACCGAAAGGTCGCTGTATAAATATACCGCGAGCCGAAAGACACGCGGTATCACGAAAAAAACTATAAAAGAATCAATTTTCTTTTTGAGCAGATTTTTCGTTAGACAAATCTAACATAAATTGAATTATTTTTTCGTTAGGCAATCTTGCCGAAACGATGCTGTATCAGATATACTGCGAGTTGAAGGCGAGGAAGTATTTCGGGAAAATAAACAATTTAGAATAAGCCGTCGATTTTGCCGTCGCTATCCACATCAATTTTATATGCTGCAGGAGCTTTTGGAAGTCCCGGCATTGTCATAATGTCACCTGTAAGGCAAACGATGAAACCTGCACCTGCGCTGAGTTTTACTTCACGAACTGTCATCACAAAGTTTTCAGGTTTACCGAGTTTTGTCGGGTCATCTGAAAGTGAGTACTGTGTTTTAGCAACACAAACAGGGAGTTTATCCTGACCAAGAGATTCAATATCCTTGATTGCCTTTTCAGCCGCTGCTGTGAAAATTACGCCGTCTGCACGGTAAATCTCCTTTGCGATTGTGTTGAGTTTTTCTTTAATTGAAAGCTTTTCATCATAAAGAGGTGCGAAATCTGCTTTACCTTCGTCGATAACTGCACATACTTTTTCTGCCAAATCCATACCGCCTTCGCCACCGTTTGCGAAAACTTCAGCAAGGGAAACAGGAACTTGCATTTCTTCACAGAATTCCTTGATATAAGCAATTTCAGCATCTGTATCTGTATGGAATTTGTTGATTGCAACAACAACAGGCACATTGTACTTTCTCATATTCTCGATATGAGTTTTAAGGTTTACGATACCCTTTTTGAGTGCCTCAACATTTTCGTCCTGTAAATCTGCACGAGCAACGCCACCGTTGTATTTAAGAGCACGAATCGTAGCAACAACAACGATACATTCAGGCTTAAGGCCTGCATAACGACACTTGATGTCAAGGAATTTTTCAGCACCAAGGTCAGCACCGAAACCTGCTTCTGTAATACAGTAATCAGCAAGTTTTAATGCAAGTTTTGTAGCAGTAACAGAGTTACAAACATGAGCAATATTAGCGAAAGGTCCACCGTGCATAATTGCAGGTGTATTTTCAAGAGTTTGTACAAGGTTTGGCTTGATAGCATCTTTTAAAAGTGCTGCCATAGCACCAACTGCATTCAAATCCCTTGCATATACAGGAGTGTTATCAAGTGACCATGCAACAAGAATGTTACCAAGTCTTGTTTTAAGGTCAGGGATATCAGTTGCAAGGCAGAGAATAGCCATAATTTCACTTGCAACAGTAATCATAAATCCATCTTCACGAGGAATACCGTTAACCTTACCGCCAAGACCTACAACTACATTACGAAGTGCACGGTCATTCATATCAAGGCAACGCTTAAAGAGAATTCTTCTCTGGTCAATTCTCAAATCGTTACCCTGTTGCATATGGTTGTCGATAATTGCACAAAGAAGGTTGTTTGCAGCTGTAATTGCATGCATATCGCCTGTGAAATGAAGGTTGATGTCTTCCATAGGAATAACCTGTGAATATCCACCACCAGCGGCCCCTCCTTTAACACCGAAAACCGGTCCCATTGATGGTTCACGAAGTGCGATACAAGCATTCTTTCCGATTTTGTTCATTGCCTGACCAAGGCCAACTGTGATAGTAGTTTTACCCTCACCTGCCGGAGTTGGGTTAATAGCCGTTACAAGGATGAGTTTTCCGTTTTCTCTATCTGCATATTTTTTGTTGAGTGAGAGAGGAAGCTTTGCCTTATATTTGCCATACATTTCAAGGTCATCAACCTCAATGTTAAGTTTTTTTGCAATTTCTGTAATTGGTAAACAAGGTGTTTGCTGTGCGATTTGAATGTCTGTAAGCATAATAATTTTCCCCCTGATTTTTATATTATCAGTAATTTATTTAACATATTCATCTCGTCCTTTGTTGGAACGGGAATGTTTGCCATAGGAAAAGGAATCTGCATATTGTCATATTTAGTCTGACAAATCTTCTTGAATGGTAAAAGTTCAACTTTATCAATGCAAGAATGATTCTTAATGATTTTGTTGAGCTTCTCTATATTTTCCTCATTATCATTAAGAGTTGGAATAATAACCTGTCTTAACGTAACAGGAATTTCATGTTCATTTAAATAATACAAAAATTCCATTGGTTTTTCAAGTGAACAACCAACATTTTTTATATACAATTCATCTTCCGTATATTTAATATCAAGTAAAACCCTGTCTGTTTCGGTCAATAATTTTTTGACCTTATCATTGAGAATACTACCTGATGTGTCAAGGCAGGTGTTAATACCGTTCTCGTGACAGAGTTTAAAGATTTCATAGCCGAACTCGGCTTGTAAAAGTGGCTCACCACCAGAAAGGGTAATTCCACCTTTTTCACCGAAATATTCTTTATAGTGCAAAGCTTTTTCTACAATTTCGTGAGCGGTAAATTGTTTTTCACTCTGCATATCCCAAGTATCGGGGTTATGACAACATCCACAACGAAGATTGCAACCCTGCAGAAAAACTACAAAACGCAATCCTGGTCCGTCAACAGTGCCAAGGCTTTGAAATGAATGAACTTGTCCAACAACAGAGCTCATAATTACATAGCCTCGTGGAATGTTCTGCTGATAACTTCTCTCTGCTGTGCTTTTGAAAGTTTATTGAAGTTAACTGCATAACCTGAAACACGGATTGTAAGGTTTGGATATTTTTCAGGATTTTCGTAAGCATCCATAAGTGTCTCACGATTAAGAACGTTGATGTTGATATGGTGTGCTTTCTTTGCGAAATATCCGTCAAGGATAGCAACAAGATTTGTCACTCTTTCGTCCTCGTCTCTACCGAGTGCTTCAGGAGTGATTGAGAATGTGTTTGAAATACCATCACGGCAATCATCATAACTGATTTTTGCAACAGAGTTAAGAGATGCCAATGCACCATTTTCTTCACGGTTATGCATTGGGTTAGCACCAGGTGCGAATGGCTCAGCATTCTTTCTTCCGTCAGGTGTTGCACCTGTGTTTTTACCATACATAACATTTGATGTAATTGTAAGTACGGAAAGTGTATGAATTGCATTTCTGTATGTTGGTGTCTGACGAAGTGCAGTAATTACACGGTGTGTCATATCCTTTGCAATAAGGTCAACACGGTCATCGTCATTACCATATTTAGGAAATTCACCAACAGTCTTGAATTCAGTGATAAATCCGTTTTCATTCTTAACAGGCTTAACATCCGCATATTTAATTGCACTTAATGAGTCTGCTACAACTGAAAGACCTGCAATACCGAAAGCCATAAATCTTTCAACATCTGTGTCGTGAAGAGCCATCTGGATTTTTTCATAAGCATATTTATCATGCATATAGTGGATAACATTCATTGTGTTTACATAGAGATGGCTGAGCCATTCGATATAAATCTGGAAACGTTCCATAAGCTCATCAAAATCAAGCTTATCACCATCCATAACGGGCATTTGAGGACCAATGTGCATCTGACTTGTTGTATCGTAACCACCATTGATTGCAATAAGTAAAAGTTTTGCAAGGTTGCAACGAGCACCGAAGAACTGCATCTGCTTACCAACCTTCATTGCTGAAACACAACAAGCAATAGCGTAGTCATCACCATAAATTGGTCTCATTACATCATCGTTTTCATACTGAATTGAGTCGGTGTCAGCTGAAACCTTTGCACAGAATTTCTTGAAGCCATCCGGAAGTGATGTTGACCAGAGAATTGTTAAGTTTGGTTCAGGTGATGAACCGAGAGTATAAAGAGTATTAAGCATACGGAAACTATTCTTTGTAACAAGAGTTCTTCCGTCTTCACCCATACCACCAACTGCTTCCGTAATCCACATTGGGTCACCACCGAAAAGTTCATTGTATTCAGTAGTTCTTAAATGTCTTGCAATACGGAGTTTCATAACGAAATCATCCATAAGTTCCTGAGCGCTTTCTTCTGTGAGCATTCCTCTTGCAATATCTCTTTCAATATAAATATCAAAGAATGTACTTACTCTACCTAAAGACATAGCCGCACCATTCTGCTCTTTGATTGCTGCAAGGTATGCAAAATATGTCCACTGAATTGCTTCACGTGCATTCTTTGCAGGTCCGCTGATGTCGTATCCGTACATAGCAGCCATTTCTTTAAGATATCCTAAGAAAGCAATCTGCTGGAAAAGCTCTTCTGACAAACGGATGTTGTCGGTCTGCAAATCACCAGTGCCACGGGCAGCCTTATCTTTTCTCTTTTCTTCAATAAGTCTGTCAACACCATAAAGTGCTACACGACGATAGTCACCGATAATTCTTCCTCGACCATAGGCATCAGGAAGACCTGTAATTACGTGGCACTTACGAGCAGCACGCATTTCGTCGGTATAAGCACGGAAAACACCGTCATTATGTGTTGTTCTGAATTTAAATTCTTCTTCAACCTTGTCGCTGAGCTTATAACCATAAGCCTCACAAGCCTGACGCACCATTCTCATACCACCGAATGGGTTAACACCACGTCTTAATGGACGATTAGTCTGCATACCAACGATAAGTTCATTTGCCTTATCAATATAACCTGGCAAGTAGCTTGTAAGTGAAGATACAGTTGTTGTATCAATATCAAGCACTCCACCATACTGTCTTTCAAGTGCAAAAAGTGAGTTAAGCTTTTTCATCATAGCCTCTGTACGAGGTGTTGCACCTACAAGGAAGCTGTCATCACCTTTATATTCTTTATAGTTCTGCTGAATGAAATCACGGACATTGATTTCATCCTGCCATACGCCTTTATTAAATCCGTTCCAATTAATGTGTTCCATCGTTTTTCCTCCTCGTGTGTTTGCGAATTGCCCACAAAACAATAAAGGGCAATCCCACTTTGTAAACAAAATAGAATTGCCCAGACGGTCGGCATTATTTAGTTTACATTCCCCTGTGGTGGTCCACATTTTCCGTCAGTTATGTAA
The DNA here is from genome assembly GCA_045578245.1 of Candidatus Fimenecus sp. Lineage (GTDB taxonomy): Bacteria > Bacillota > Clostridia > Oscillospirales > Acutalibacteraceae > Fimenecus. Next base: position 5,401 of record JAZNJX010000118.1, read on the forward strand.
ACATTACTTTGTGATTAAATTATACCTTATATTATCGAAAAAAGCAAGTAAAATTACTTGAGGATTGGAGCGCCATTTTCGTCAAAATTGACCAATTTTATACGAGCATGACGACAAGGGTCATAGAGTGGTTCATCACAATACGAACCACAATTTTTGTCAAAATGAGAGAATGGTCTTGCGTGGTAAACGATTAACAAATCACCATTTTCATCAACCACAAAACTATTGTGACCCGGTCCTGCCTGGTCAACCAAATCCGAGGTCTGTAAAGCAGGTTCTGTGTCTTTTGTCCAGTTATTCACATCCATTAAATCAACATTTCTGTCGGCATAAACCTTACCCATACAGTATTCTGCACCTGTGCCTGATGCTGAGAAGAAAACATAAATTTTATCTTCTGTTTTAAGTACTGCAGGACCTTCGTTTACAGCAAATCGAATTTTTTCCCAGTCATATTCAGGTTTTGTGAGAAGAATTGGTTTGCTTATAAGTTTCCAAGGTTCTTCTGGGTTAATTTCTGCCATAAAGAGTGAGGAATCATCAAGTTTTTCAGCCCAGACAAGATAATGTTTATCATTATTTTCAAAGTAGGTCATATCAAGTGAAAATTCTGTAAATGAATGTTCATCGCCCTCACTTGCCTGCATTTTCCCCATCTCTACCCATTCGTCATTTATGGGGTCTTGTCCCTTACACATAAGCACAAACGGACGGATATTCCATACATTTTCCTTTTCACCGGCTGCAAAAAACACATACCATTTTCCTGCAATATAATGAATTTCAGGTGCCCAGATATGCTTTGACATAACACCTTCGTTATGGGCTTCCCAGATAGTAATTTCTTCTGCTTCTGCTAATCCGATTACAGTTTCACTTTTTCTTAAAACAACTCTATCGTAACCTGCATCAACATTCATATATGCAGGATAAGACGCAGTAAAATAATAATTTCCGTCAGGACCCTTTGTAACATACGGGTCTGCACGTTGTGGGATAAAAGGATTTGGATAATTCATAGTTTTCTCCCTGTTATTTACAGATTATTGTTAAAATGCTGTTTTGATTTACTGTAATTTTATCTTTGAATTCACCGCTGTAGATTTCATTGAGATAATCCTCATCAACGGACTGAATTACTTTCATTTCAGTATAGTTACCATTAATTGATAATTCTCGGTCTTCACCCTCATTTACAACAACAGTTACAGTTTCACCCTTTGGTGTTAAGAATGAAAATACATTGAAATCGTTGTTTTCATCCGGGAAATAACCGTTATCAAGACAAACAGAACCCACTGGAATATACTTTGAAAAATGTGCAAATCCCCAGTATCTTCGTGCTATATACCAGTCACTGAAATCATTTGTGGCAGTAATAGTAGCATCGGAATAATCGTTTCCGTCTTCTTTTATGGAAAACTGATTAACAGCAACCCAAGATGTCCAGCTTTCTGCACCTGCGTAGATTAAATCCTGACCGATAATACGAGCAGTAATTAAAGCACCTTTAAAGTTCTTTGTGTGACTCTTGTTAGGCAATTCGCACCATTCACTCATATCGAAACGGAACTGTGGATATTTCTCAACGATTTCCTTTTTGAAATCAAGTCGGATTTTAGGATTGTTGTCATCATGGTATGAGTGATAAGCAAAAATATCCATCACTTTCATAATAGTTTCGTCAGCAGTAATTGCCTTTATGTATTCAGGTGTCAAGCCCATCATTTCGCCACTTTCAGGACCGTAAAGTTTAACATCCATGCCTCGTTTTAGGATTTCTTCGGCAAAGATACGATATACCGCCACCATTTCTTCAGTTTCGTAGTGACAACCTTCCTGCCAGACATAGCTGCCACCCCATTTCCATTGAGGCTCATTTATAGGACTTACATATTTAACAGGGATTCCCATATCAATAAGTGCCTGAGTGCAAGTCAGGAAATAATCAGCGAATTTTCTGTAATTTGACATTGGCAGATTGCAGGTATGATTGATTAAACTACCAGAAGCTTGCCCTGTTGAAGTCTGTGAATAATGAGGTGAATTTGCAAACACGATAAGAGTGTCAACATTTCCCTTGTCAAGACATCTTTTCATCATGCTTATTGCAGTTTTATCAGCTGTAAAGTCGTATGCACCCGTCGCATCTTCACGGTTGTACTTATAAAAGCTTTCAGTTACTCTCCAAGGATTCTTCACACGACAGTTTTCAGGGTCAGTTCCACCACCGATATTATAACGGTAAATATTTAGACCCAGCCCACTTTTACCATATAGAAGTTCAGCAATTTCTTCGGCAGTCTCTTCATCAGCACAATACTGACTCCACCAACAAGCAGATGTCCCCCAACCTTTAAGTGTTTGTAGTTTTTTATTTTCCCTTAAATCTATTTTCATAGTTGTCCCCACTTTATGAAAAGTCTTTTTATGATTATACCATATTGAATACAAATAAGTAAACAAAAAAATAAAGACCATCGGATATTTCCAATGGTCTTTTGTGGCTGGGGAATAGGGATTCGAACTTCTGCTACGGCTATGCCTTGCATACTGCACACTCGGCATAAATGCCTCGTGCCCTTTGGCTAAAAACAATCCACCGGATTGTTTTCTTAACGCCAAAACCCTCTCGGGTTCGAATCCGATTGTTTCATATAATGAAAAAAACAGTCACCACAAAAGTAGTAACTGCCTTTTTTGGCTGGGGAATAGGGATTCGAACCCCAACAAACAGAGTCAGAGTCTGTCGTGCTACCGTTACACTATTCCCCAACGAGCAAGAGCAATTATATATCAATGTTTTTCTTTTGTCAAGAGTTTTTTATAAAATCTTTTATGATTTTTTTTGATTATTCACCATTCATTTCTTTTAGTGTCAGTTCTATTCCGTCCGCTATTGCTTTTGCGTACTTTTCTATATTTTCATCATATGCTTTGTTATCATTTTCGTTTGAGATAAAACCAATTTCTGCAAGAACTGATGTCATTTTGGTATGTCGGTTTATGTAATAATTCATTGTGGCACCATCTCGATATCCCCTATGTATGCCTCTGTTACTTGAAATTCCCACAGCTTCAAGAGAATCAAGAATATTCTGTGCTAAAAGCACATCGTCAGTAGGATTCTGCGAATGTACCCACATTTCCATTCCTGTAGCAGTTGGAGATGAACTCGAATTACGGTGAATAGAAACAAAAAGCGACGCTCTTGCTTTATTGGCGATTTTACATCGGTCAGCAAGGGATACGTCGCTATCATCATCACGAGTCATAACAACAGTATATCCTCTTTGGGTCAATTCATCCCTCACCAAAAGTGACAGATTTAAAGTGTCATTTTTTTCATATCTGCTTCCCAAAACTGCTCCGGAACTCGTTCCACCATGGCCTGGGTCAATGCATACTGTTTTTTCATCAGGAACAAAATTAAACTGTTTAAGATAATCAAAAGTTTCATCTCCACCAACAGTAATTAGTGCAAAAACAGCACTAATTGTCAGAGAAAACAATGCGATTATAGGAAACAGAAAGGATTTTCTGTTGTTTGTTATTCTCGTTTTTTTCATATTTTCATATTAAAGATTTGAGAACTTCTCTTTGATTTCTGCAGCTCTGCCACAAGTCATTCTACCCTCAGGACAAGCACCTACAAAACAGCTTGGACCATAGAATTTGAAGATTGTTGGCTCAACTTGACGAAGTTGTTTAAGAGCATCAACTGCATACTCCTGAATCTCCCATTGTGCACGTGTGCAGGAACGAAGACGCAAGAATAAAAGAAGTTGTCTTGCATTCATAGTTGTTACAATATCAAGTGTATTACCGCTGAGCTGATAATATACCAAAAGTTCTGGAGAGACACCAAGATTTTTAAGTCTTTCATATTCACTTGATGTTTCCTTGAATGCGTTTTTATATTTTTCCAAAAGTTCAGGCTTATCTTTTAAAACAGGTGGAATAATATAACTCATTCTATCTGTTTTTGTAAGTTCAGGAATTTCAATTGACTGAATTCTGTGTCGTGCAAAATGAGTGATGCAAGAAAGTGAAACATTATTGAAACGGAATGTATAGTTTGCACATTCAAGTGCTCTTGGACGCTTACACTTAACAACTGCCTCAACGATTTTAGATGTCATTTCATCGTCAGCAGTAATCTTTTCAATCTGTTCTGTTGAACAGTTCTTGTTTGAAATCAAAGCATTTCTTGCAACACACTTTGCAGCGTCAGGTGTATAACTCAAAAGTTCAACAGGAATTTCTGTGTGCACTGGCTCAACCTCAATAAATGAGAGGTCAGGAACATCATTTACTACCTTGTTAGGGTTAAAACTTGACATAATACCAGGTGCTTTTTCTTTTGCCTGTTCATAAAGTTCAAGACCAAGCTTTTTGATTTCAGGATATTTTGCACCTCTGCCACAAATCATAGCAGAAAGCATATTCAAGAATTCTCTGGCGTTTACTGAACAAAAGAAATTACTATACAGACAATATGGCAATACAAATCGTGCATCTTCACGAAGAACACCATTTTCGCAAAGTTCATCATAAAGAGCAAACATCTTGCTCATATGTGCTTTATATGATTTTTCAATTTCTGCATCATTGAATTCAGGTACATAGAAGCCTGCATCACTGAAGTTTACATAACGTCTTGATTTAACTGTATAAGATGCAAGACGGAATTCAATAATAAACTGTTCAACAACTGCTGTAACATTCTGGAAAGCAAGCTGGAAATATGTATGTTCAACTGTACTTGTATGACCTGACGCAGTAACCTTTCCGATAAGATTTGCATTTTTCTCCTTATCCTGAGATTTTTCCCAAATAGAAAGTGCCGTGCCTTCCTGAGTTGAAATTCTGCCACTTGCAGCAGTAACTTTTTCGTCAGTATCGGTCATGCCAATAATCAATGCTGTACTTTTATTGTAATCGTATGCCATAAATATCTCCCTTTTCAACAAATATCTTAAACTGAAAACATTGTATCACAAATGCCTTCACTGTGCAATAATAGTTTAATTTTTGTCAATTTTAATTGTAAACTATATTGTATTATTTTGATTTGTTTGTTATAATATATTCTGTATAATTAGGTGAATAATGAGGATTTTTAAATGAAAAAGAAAATGATAGTAATTGAGGGACTTGACGGAAGCGGAAAATCCACTCAGGTTGAACTCTTAAAGCAGAAACTTATTGATAATAACATTCAGCTTCGTCAGATAAAGCTTCCTGACTACGACAACAAATCAAGCACTCTTGTTAAGATGTATTTAAATGGCGAATTCGGAAGCAATCCTGCTGATGTTAACATCTATTCTGCATCACTTTTCTATGCAGTTGACAGGTATGCAAGTTATAAGAATATCTGGGGTGATGACTACAATAACGGTACACTTATTCTTGCTGACCGTTACACAACATCAAATGCAGTACATCAGACAGTTAAACTCCCGAAAGAAGAATGGGACAAGTATCTCGACTGGCTTTTCCACACAGAATATGAAATGATGGAAATTCCAAAGCCTGATGCAGTTATCTATCTTGATATGGATGTTGATATTTCACAGCGTCTTATGTCAAAACGATACAATGGTGAGGAAACAAAAAAGGATGTTCACGAAGCAAATGTAGGATATCTTAAATCCTGCCGTGAAGCTGCACTTTATACTGCAGAAAGATTCGGTTGGAATGTTGTTAAATGTTTTGAAGGTGACGAACCTTTACCAATTCAAGAAATAGGAAACACTATTTTTGACATAGTTAAGGAGATTATTTAATGAATTTCCATTCACCTACCCTCCAAGACAAGGAATGGGTAACAAAAGCTTTTCTGGATGGACAGACTGACTGTTGCGAATATTGTTTCGGCAATATTTATATGTGGTCCGATATCTATGGCAATAAAATATATAACGATAATGGAATTTTTGTTTCAGCCGATTTTACTGATGAACCAGTTTTTTGCTATCCAATTGGCAATGGTGACAAAAAATCTACCATATTGAAACTTATTGAGTTTGCAAAAACCTTGAATGTTGATTTGGAGTTTTTTGGACTTACCGAAAAAGACAAGGATGAATTGAATTTTCTTTTCCCAAATCAATTTGACATTCATGAAACAAGGGACTTTTTCGATTATCTTTATAAATCCGAAGACTTGGCAAATCTTGTAGGAAGAAAGTACCACAGCAAGAAAAACCATGTTTCATATTTTGAAAAAACCTTCGATTGGCAATATGAGCCTATAAACAAGGATAACATTGCCGATTGCTTACTTCTTAATGAACATTGGCAAGGACTTAACAAGCAGAAAAACCCTGAGGAAATCACCGATGAATACGAAGCAATTAAAAAAGCTTTGAACAACTATTCTGAAATAGGGTTTGAAGGTGGAGTACTTAAAATTCAAGGTGAAATTGTTGCTTTCACCTTTGGGGAAAGACTTAATAACAATACTTTCTGTACCCACGTTGAAAAGGCTTATGGGAATATCCGTGGCGCATATCAGATGATAAACCGTGAATTTGCACGACAGCTACAAGACAGATATGAATTTATCAATCGTGAAGAAGACACCGGTAGTGAGGGTCTTCGTCGTGCAAAGTTATCATACCAGCCACACAGGTTAATTATAAAGTATTTAGCAATACATAAGGGATAAAAATGATTGAATTTGCAAGCATAAATGACAAAAAAGAACTTTCAAATCTCTGGCAAACAACCTTTTCAGAAGATAGTCAAGTTATTGAATATTTCTTTGATAACATTTTCAAAGATGCAGTAACTCCTATTATAAGAATAGATGGCGAAATTGCATCTTCACTTTTCCTACTGCCTTGTAAGATTGATAATTACAACGGTAAATGTGTGTACTGTGCTATGACGGATTATTCTCATCGTAGCAAGGGATATATGAAAGAGTTGCTTGATTTTTCATATAACTACTGTGTGGAAAACGATTTCGACTTTCTTTTTTTAGTTCCTGCTGAAGACTCTCTTTTTAATTACTATGAAAAATGTGGTTTTAATAAGTTTGGAACAAGCAGAAGAATTCTTCTCGACGGTACAGCACCTGAAAGCATAGAAAAACTAAATTATCAATACAAAATTGATTTTGACAATTCTATAATTGATTACTGGAAAAACAGTTGTATTATCTATGGTGGAGAAGTTACAGATTTTGGACTTGTTTCCCTTGACGATGAAGCTGTAATCCGTAACGCAAAAGGTGATTTTACAGAAATCCCTCGAGATTACAAAAAAGAAAAAACAATAATTCAGGGTGACATCACTTTTGGTGAGGAATATATCCCTGCTATGATTAGAACAGAAAACAAAGAACTTTCAGATACAAATTGTTACATTGGTATAACTTTGGAGTGATATTATGACTTATGTATTTTTAGCACCTGGATTTGAAGAAATTGAAGCATTGGCAGTTGTTGATGTGCTTCGACGTGCAGAACTTGATGTTATTACTGTGGGAGTTGGTGAAGATTTTGTAGTCGGTTCTCACCAGATTCCTGTTGCTGCCGATATCTATGAAAGAGATTTGGTTCTCGACGATAAAGTTGAGGCTATTGTGCTTCCCGGTGGAATGCCAGGTACATTAAATCTTGAAAAAAGTGGTGTTGTGCAAAAGGCTATTGACTGGGCAGTTGAAAACAACAAATTAGTTTGTGCAATCTGTGCTGCACCATCAATTTTAGGACACAAAGGTCTTCTTAATGGTAAAAAAGCAACTTGTTTCCCTGGATTTGAAGAAGAACTTTTTGGGGCAGAGGTTTCAAAAGACTTTGTAGTTAAAGATGGTAACTTTATTACAGGAAAAGGTATGGGTAGTGCCATTGAATTTGGCTTGCAGATAGCAGAAAGACTCACAAATCCACTTGAAGTAAAGAAAATCAGAGCATCATTACAGATATATAATGGATAAAAAAGACACTCGTAAACTGCTTTTAGAAAAGCGAAAAAGAATACCGCAAGGAAAAAAGGCAATATATGATAAGGAAATTAGTCACAAGATAATCGAAACTGATTTCTTCAAAAACGCAACTCAGGTTTTAGTTTTTGCACCTACAGAAGATGAATTTGACACAAATATTATCGTTAATCGTTGCAGAATTGATGGTAAAAAAGTTTTTTACCCAATCTGTACGGACAAATCAGGTAATATGCAGTTCAAAGAAGTTAGCTCTAATGATGATTTAGAATATGGCATGTACAATATTCTTGAACCAAAACCTATTTGCAAAGAATACAAACAAAAAGAAACCGATATTATAATTGTCCCTTGCCTGTCCGTTGACAAAAAAGGTTATCGAATCGGATATGGCAAAGGATATTACGACAGATTTTTACAGAGCTTTCAGGGTATCAGCATTTGTCCTTGTTATGATGAATTGATAAGTGATGTTTTACCCACCGACAGTTTTGACGTTAAAATAAATTTTTCAGTAACACAACACATTCTAAAGGAGGTAATCCTATGAATAATTTCCATGACGGTTTTTCCAACGGTTCTTATGACGACCTTTTGGAAGAATATGCAGGTGGTGCACTTTCAGGCAAGCCTACACAAAAGGAGCCTGTTGAAAAGAAATCTGCACAAAACCCGCAAACCCCTAAAAGAACTCCTAATTCTCAGAAAAAAGGCAACAACCCTACTCGTATGAATCGAGGTAACGATAATTCTTTTGATGTTGACCTTAAAAATGCATTTCAAGATAGAAGAAACCGTTCTTTTTCTTCAAGCAACCATGCTGACCCATCTTCTACTCGTAGTTCAGGGGACAGTTTTCGTCGTGGCAACAGATTCAATGTAAACATCAACTATTCCGACAAGGATTATGGTGACGGAAGAGTTGTAGATAACGCAGAAAAGCAAAATCAATCAAATACAAATCCATCTGACAAAAAAATTATCAGTTTTCGCAATAAAAAATTCAAATTTAACCCTGACGCTTTAATGGCATTTGTTCATTCCAACACAGAAATGCTTATTTCAACTGCATTCTGCGTAGTAATCGCCATTGTCATTTCAGGTTTTGTACTTAGCTGTGTCAATGATGTTCTTGCTATCAATCGTGACTCCACCGAGCAACCTATTGAAGTTGTGTTGCCAAACGATGCAGACACCTTTGATGCAATAAAAGTGCTTGACAAAGCTGGTCTTATTAAAAACAGTATTTTCTGCAATATTTTCGCAAAAGTCATGGGCTTTGACGACAAAGAATATCTTCCAGGTGTTTATTACCTTACTCCTGATATGGGTGTTGAGAGAATGTTGACACGATTCCAGACAACTGCAACACGTGGTAAACTTATCAGTATTGTAATACCTGAAGGTTTCACCATTCACCAGATTTTTGACAGACTTGAGAAAAACAAGATTTGTTCTGCTGACTCTCTTTACAAGGTTCTGGACACAATTGATTTTTCAGATGAATTCGAATTTATTGCAAAGATAGATAACAAAAACGAACGTTATCTTGTTCTTGAGGGATATATGTATCCTGCCACTTATGAATTTGAACAAGGTGCTGACCCTGCTTCAGTTATTCGAAAATTCCTTAACAAATTTGATAGTATATGGACTGACGAATATTCAGCAAAGGCAACCGAATGGGGTATGACACCTGATGAAATTATCCGACTTGCCTCCGTTATTGAAAAGGAAGGTAACAGTAAAGCTCAGTTCTATCAGATTTCTTCTGTTCTGCACAACAGACTTAAGCCACGTAGTCCAATTCCTACTCTTGACTGTGATTCTACTTGGGACTACATTGAAAACTATATTTACCCAAGAGTTCCGTCAAATGCTGAACGTAGTAAGTATGAAAAGAACTATTGGACATATGAATGTGCAGGACTTCCAGCAGGTGCTATCTGTAATCCTGGTAAGGCTTCAATTGAAGCTGCTCTTTACCCATCTGCATCAAATAACTATTATTTCAGACACGATAAGAATGGAAAAATCTATCTTGCTGAAACAATTAAACAGCATGAGGCAAATGGTGTATTAGTTGATAAAGCAAATAAAGAAGGATAAAAAAATGATTATACCCGAATTACTCTCTCCTGCCGGTGACCGTGAGCGACTTGATGCCGCATTAATGTACGGTGCCGATGCAGTTTATCTTGGTGGTGACGCTTTCGGAATGAGAGCAGCACCACAGAATTTCAATTTTGAACAGTTAGAAGAAGCAGTTAAGCTTTGTCACGCAAAGGGTGTTAAAGTATATCTCACATGTAACACACTTGCACGAAATGACGAGATTTTAATGTTACCTGCTTATCTTGAAAGATGGGCTGATATTGGCGTTGATGCTTTCATTGTTGCTGATATCGGTGTGCTTTCGCTTTGTAAGAGATATGCACCAAATGTGCCTATTCACATTTCTACACAGGCAGGTATTGTTAACCACGTCACTGCAAATGAGTTTTACAATATGGGTGCATCACGTGTTGTGACAGCGCGTGAATTGTCAATGACAGAAATTGCAGAAATCAGAGCAAAGGTGCCAAATGACCTTGAAATTGAGTGTTTTGTTCATGGTGCTATGTGTGTTTCTTTTTCAGGAAGATGTTTACTCTCAAACTATCTTGTAAATCGTGATGCAAACCGTGGTGAATGTGCTCAACCTTGTCGTTGGGAATATGCAATCATGGAAGTTAAACGTGACGGAATGTACTTTCCTATTCAGGACAGTAAAGAAGGTACATATATTCTTAACTCAAAGGATATGTGCATGATTGAACATATCCCTGAAATGGTTAAAGCAGGTATTTCAAGTTTTAAAATCGAGGGCAGAGCAAAATCTGCATACTACGCTGCAGTTGTTACAAATGCTTACAGAGTTGCTATTGATGCCTACCTTAAAAATCCATCGGATGATTTTAAAGCACCACAATGGGCAATCGATGAAGTATATAAGGTAAGTTACCGTGACTATTGCACCGGATTCTATTTCAATGCACCTAACGAAGATGCTAACATCAGCTTTGAAGGTGGATACAAACGTCATTATGATGTTATGGCAGAGGTTAAAGAGTGTAAAGATGGTTACATAATTGCTGAGCAAAGAAACAAGTTCTCAAAAGGTGATATTCTTGATGCTCTTCAACCATCAACTGAGCCTGTGGTATTTACCGCAGAACAACTTCTTGACAAGGATGACAACGAAATTGAATCAGCACCTCATCCAATGATGATAGTTAAAATAAAAAGTGATTTAGTGTTCCCTGCCGGAACATTATTAAGAAAAGAAAAGTAAAGTAAGGGTGTTTATGGGATTAAAAGTTTTATTGGGGATATGTTATATTCTGTTCTTTATTTTCGTGCCTTTATATGATAAAGCATATTGGCCTGAACCAACAAAAAAATCACTTACATTCAAAATGGTTGCTGCCACGGCATTTGTCAGCATCGGTTTTTTAGGCATGTTCATTACGGGTAATCACTCACAATATGCAATTCATATGATTGTTGGTTTGCTTTTCGGATGGTTTGGTGACTTATTCATGCATATTCCTCACCCACCGGGAAACCCAAGAATGTCTGTAGTTTATATTGGCGCTGCAGGATTCTTAGTGGGACATATTTTCTATGTTTCTGCTTTTGTAAAAACAACTGCTGAATTAACAGAAAATTATAGTTTCTTTTCTTTACCTGAAATTATAGCCTTCTTTGTTCTTTTCGTTGCATTCGCACTTATGCTAAAACCTGTTTTCAAATTCCAATTCACAAATAGATTTATGCAGATCGCTCTGTATTTGTATAGTTGTTTCCTTATTGTAATGCTCATTAAATCCTGCGTTTTTGGTATTACATATTATATATCAGATGCAGAAAACGACATTATCGGTATGATTATTCTCCTTATTGGTGCAGTTTTCTTTTTTGTTTCCGACTTAACTTTAGGAATCCGTCTGTTGGGTAGTGGAAAAGGCAACAAAACAATTAAAACTGTTAGCCTATATGCTTATTTTATTGCACAGTTACTTTTATCAACATCAATTCTATTTATTAAGGTGTAAATGTTATGAGACCAAGAAAAATAAGAAATCTTACATCCAGACGAGAAAATTGCAGTGATTTGCGTATCCCTTACACATTAGAATCCTTTGATTTCCGTACAGACGATGAACACGAAAAGTTTTTTGACCTTGACGAAATCTTCGGAAGACAAGCACCTGTTGTAATGGAAATTGGTTGTGGCAAGGGACAATTCGTTTGCGAATATGCAAAAAGAAATCCCGATAAAAACATTATTGCTATTGAGTGTGTACCAACTGTTTTGGTTGAAGCTTGTGAAAGAGTTAAAAATGAAGGAATCCCAAATATCCGTTTTCTTGAAATGAAAGCAGAGTATCTTCCTCTCTTTATAAAGGAAAAGACAATTTGCGAAATCTATCTCAACTTCAGCACACCATTCCCAAAATCTCGTCACGAAAGCCACCGACTTACAAGTAAGGGATTTTTAGATATTTATAAAAGTCTTCTTTGTGACGATGGTTTTATTGCGCAGAAAACAGATAGTCAGGGATTTTTTGAATACTCCCTTGAAAGTTTCTCTCAAAACGGATTTGTGCTTTCTGAAATCACGCTGGATTTACATAACAGCGATTTTGAAGGAAATATCGTCACAGAATATGAGCAGAAATTTGTTGACATGGGTCTTCCAATTCATAGACTCGTTGCAAAACTAAAATAAAATAGCAATACTGAACAACAGACTGTTGATTTTTTCGTGAAATTAGCAGTCTTTTTTATTTTTATTTTCTGTGATATAATACATTATCTTTATAATAAAGGAAGGGTTTTATGAGCAACACAAATGCTATTCAAACTCAGAATGAGCAAAAACACGTTGGTAAAAGCGAATTTATTCTGTACTTAATGGGTGTTTTCTTTTACACAACAATGACTGGTATGGTCGGTGGTAACCGTAACGCATATCTCGTTAATGTTCTTCGTTTACCTGAAGAACAAACATCTCTTTTCAATTTATTAACAGGTATTATTCCATTCATCCTTAATTTCTTCATCGTTATGTATATTGACGGCAGAAGAATGGGTAAGGGTGGCAAATTCAGACCTATTGCAATGCTTGTTGCAGTGCCTATGGCAATAGTTATGATGCTTTCATTCTGGGCACCTCCGGGACTTTCAGGCACAATTCTTTTCATCTACATTGTTACAATCGCTGTTTTATGGGGTGTTTTCTGTACTTTCGGTAACTCAATCAATATGGTTGCCAATGTTATGACACCAAATCTTAAAGAACGTGACCAAGTGCTTTCTTTCCGTTCAATTTCATCTGCAATTGGTAACTCTGCTCCCGTTGTTATTGTACTTGTTGTAGGCCTTATCTGGAATAAGGATAATACCGCACTTATCAACGCTGTTACAGGTACAAGTATCCGAAGCGTTGAGGGTCTTCAATACATAATCTCTGCTGCACTTTGCAGTGTTGTTGGTGTTATTACAGTACTTCTTGGTATGAAAGTTGTTCGTGAAAGAACAGTTTATACTGCAGAAAAGAAAAATCCTCTTTTAGGTTTTAAAGACATTGTTACAAACAAATATGCATGGACAATTATCGTTTCAGAATTTTTAAAGAGTTTCCGTGGTATTTCAACATTTATGGAAGCATTCATTGCAGCTGCCGTGTTGGGTGACATTTCAAAGAAAATTCTCTTTGTTCTTCCTGTTGGTATCGGTACTGCTGTTGGTATGTTAGTTATTAACTTCTTACTTAAAAAGTTTGATGCAAGACAGCTCTATATTGCAAGTGGTATTTATTCACTCTGTGCAAACTGTGCTGCATTCGGTATCGGTTATCTTTATTTCACAACTGGTAACGGTATTTTGCAGGTTGTATTCATTGTTTTCCTGTTTCTTATCGGTTTACAGTTTGGTGCTTCAAACCTTCTTCCATCCATGTTCCAGGCAGATGTTCTTGAAACTATCGAACTTAAAACAGGTAAACGTCTTGACGCATCATTCCCATTTGTTATTGGTATCGGTACATTAATTAGTGGTACAATCGCAAGTACAGTTGCTCCACTTCTCCTCTATGGCGATGGCTCAATTATTGGCTATATCCAGCCGACTGACCTTGTGCCAAACCCTGTTCAGAGTCTTGATACCAAAGTTACACTCTTGTTCTTCTACACAATTATGCACGGTATTATGATGTTCCTTGCAGGTGTTCCTTTCTTCTTCTACAAATTAACTGGTAAGACAAAGGAAGATTACCACGAAGCACTTCTCAAGAAACGTGCAGAATTGGAAAACGAACAGGCAAAATAAAATTTTATAAAACTATTTAATTTAACGGGGTTTCAAAAGAACTCCGTTATTTTTATTTTGTTTTTAAAAAAGTTGCACAAACTTTTTTAATATAGCAATAGGAAAAACATTCCGTTTTTGGTTTATTTTTACATATATTTGTCAATTCTTTGTTTATTTTATACAAAAAGCAGTTTTTGAACAAAAAATAATTACACATCCTGCAAATATTTCTACTTTTTGTTTCTTTGTGTATTTTGCACAAATATTAAACATTTTTATTGTGCAAAAATGCTTGACTTTTTGTTTTTTTAGTGTTATGATATAGCCACAACAGAATAAAGGAGGCGGTAAAGTGTATAACGCCGAAAACCAGCAGATGAAACTTGCTGTTGAGTTAATTCACGAGGAATTCTCAATCAAGTCAATTCTCAAGGTTGTTCAGTTACTTAGCTTCGCAGCATAAAAGCTGAACGCAAATTTTCCTTTAGTTTGTTTAATGTTTCTGTGTGGTGGGTTTTTCCCAATCCCCAACAAATTTTCCCTTTCCTTTTTCATAAAGTATAACACCAATCCCTATTTTTCCCGCTACACAGAAATTTTTAATATATAGACTTGCAACAGGCAAGTCGCTTAACTAGTTTTTCATAATAATTTTTCTCATAAAAAAAGATGGCTGTCGAGAGATTGACAGTCATCTTTTTTATGTTGCATTAACCGGCTCATAATGATACAATACTCTTATTGAAAGGGTGATTATTATGAGCTATGATTTTAGTTTTTATATGCCTGTAAATATTATTGGTGGCAGTAACGTTTTGCAAAACAACAAAAATATTTTTTCACAATTTGGGAAAAAATGTCTTATTGTAACTGGCGCTGCATCTGCGAAAAAGTCAGGTGCATTGGACGATGTTGTTGCAATACTCAACGAACTTGATATTGAATTTTCAGTTTTTGATAAAATCACAGAAAATCCGTTGACAACTACTTGTTATGAAGGTGGTAAGGTTGCAAGGGACTTTTCTGCTGACTATATAATAGGTATCGGTGGTGGCTCACCTCTTGATGCTTCAAAAGCTGTTTGTGTTTATGCCACAAACCCACAAATCATTGACGATGGCATTTACACGGAAAAAGTTGAGAATGAACCTTTACCACTTATTGTAATCGGTACAACTTCAGGTACAGGTAGTGAAGTTTCAGGCGTTTCCGTACTTACTCGCAAAGATGGTCGTAAACAAAGCGTAAGTGGTAAAAACTATTATGCAAAATATGCCCTTGCAGATGCTAAGTACACATATTCCGTTCCATACAGAACAACTGTATCAACTGCACTTGATGCATTGGCACACGCTGTTGAATCAATGTTTACAAAGCGTGCCGATTTCTTAACTGAGCAATTTGCTTTGATTTCAATTAAAATGATTTATCCTATTCTTGCTAGATTAAATCAAGATAAAGAACTGCCCACACAGGAAGAAAGAGACACTCTTTATTTCGCTTCCCTTTATGCAGGGTTTGCCCTCAATAAAGGTGGTACAGGATTCCCACACGGAATGGGTTATGCACTTACTGAAGACTATGGAGTGCCACACGGAATTGCTTGTGCAATTTTTCTTCCCCAGTATTTGTGTGAATGTGAAAAAGCAAATCCATCCCTGTTTAACCAACTTTTGAACGCAATGGATAGTAACAAAGATGATGTTGAAAAACTCATTTATGAATTATGCGATTTGCACTTATCAATTCCTGCTGAAAGAATAAATGAATATGTAAACCGTTGGGAAACTCTCAAGAATTTCAAAAACTCCCCTACTGATTTCAACAATCAGGATGCAGGAAAACTTGTGAAAAACCTATTTAGATAATTTTTATCTAAACTATGCTCTCAAAAATAAAAATCGCACATATCCACGTATTATCGTCGTTTATATTGTTTTCTCAAAAATATATAAACGACGATTTATTTTATCATAAAAATATCATTTAGTTGTTTTTTAACTAAGTTTTAGATGTTTTATATCTATTAGATGTTTTTTAACTATTCATTTAGTGGTATTTTTCCAAAAATTGTTGACAGGTCGGAAAATGGTGTTATAATTGTATGTGAACTATTATCTGTTCCAGTAGCAGATAAAATTTACTTCTAAATAATGGAGGAGAAAAATTATGGCAGACACAAGATTCGCAATTGCACATTATCATGATGCTGCTCAGATTAACAGACAGCTTGATGAACTTATCAGCAAACCAATTTACTCAATCAAACCTGAAGTTCTCAAGACTTATGAAGAAGAGTATTATGACAAGAAATGTGCTAAATCAAAGGAAATGATTGCTGAAGCAAAGACAATCATCCCTGGTGGTGTTCAGCACAACCTTGCTTTCAACTATCCATTCCCACTTGTTTTCACAAAGGCTGAAGGTGCTTACCTTTATGACGTTGACGGAAACAAGTACTTCGACTTCCTTCAGGCTGGTGGTCCAACAGTTCTTGGTTCAAACCCTAAGGTAGTTCGTGACCAGGTTATCGACCTTCTTAACACATGTGGTCCTTCAACAGGTCTTTTCCACGAATTCGAATACAAACTTGCAAAGAAAATCTCTGACTCAGTTGAATCAGTTGATATGTTCCGTATGCAGGGTTCAGGTACAGAAGCTTGTATGACAGCTGTTCGTGTTGCTCGTCTCGCAACAGGTAAGAAGAACATCCTTAAAATGGGTGGTGCTTACCACGGTTGGTCAGACCAGCTCGGTTATGGTATCCGTGTTCCTGGTTCTAAATTCACACAGGCAAGTGGTGTTCCACTTTACCTCTTCAAGCACACTCAGGAATTCTTCCCAGGTGACCTTGAAGACCTTGAAAGAAAACTCTGGCTCAACCAGTTCAATGGTGGTACAGCTGCTGTATTCATTGAACCAATCGGTCCTGAAAGTGGTACAACTCCACTTGATTACGACTTCAACAAGGGCGTTGAAAGACTTTGCCGTAAATACGGTGCTCTTCTTGTGTTCGATGAAGTTGTTACAGGTTTCCGTATCGGTATGGCTGGTGCTCAGGGCTTCTTCGGTGTATCTCCTGACCTTACAATCTTCGGTAAGGTTATCGCTGGTGGATATCCGGGTGCAGGCGGTGTCGGCGGTAAGAAACAGTACATGAAGCACCTCGGTGCAGGTCTTGACGATTCAGGTATGAAGGTTAAGAAGGCATTCACAGGCGGTACAATGACAGCTAACCCACTTTCATGCTGTGCAGGTTACTTCACTCTTGAAGAAATCGACAAGCAGAACGCATGTCAGAAGGCTGGCGAAATGGGTGACAGACTTACTCAGGGTCTTCAGGAACTCGTTGCTAAGCATGGTCTTCCATTCGTTGTTTGGAACGAAGGTTCAGTTTGCCACCTTGAAACAGTTGGTACAATGCACTACTCAATTGACTGGTGCAAACCTTGGAAAATCCCAGGTGTTCTTTCTGCTACAAGCGAAAGAAAGAAAGAAATGCAGTATATGGGTGCTGCTTACATGGCGGAAGGACTTGTTACTCTTGCTGGTAGCCGTCTCTACACATCAGCTGCATACACACCTAAGATGATTGACCAGGCACTTCAGTGCTTCGATAAGGTATTTGCAAACGTTGCAGTTAAACCTTCTGCAAAATAATTAAATTAACTAACATTAATTGAATAAACAGATAACCGCTGATTAAATCGGTTTATGATTATCAACGAGGTAGTTTTTCGTCAGAACCGTCCAAAAACGCAGGCAATACTTTGTGTATTAACGAGTATTTTGGACGAGTTATGATGGGAAAATAGCCGTTGAGAATTATGACCAAGATTTAAGAAGTGGTTATAAAAAAACGAGGTGAAAGTTATGGAAATAATGCAGGCAAAAGAACTCGTAATTAAAGCGGGTAAAGAACTTATTGCATCCGGTCTTATTGCTCGTACATGGGGTAATATTTCTTGCAGAATCAGTGATACACAATTTGTTATCACTCCAAGTGGTCGTGCTTATGAAACTCTCACTCCTGAAGAAATCGTTCTTGTAAATATTGAAGACCTTGAATATGAAGGCGAAATCAAACCTTCAAGTGAAAAGGGAATTCATGCTGCATGTTACAAGCTCCGTCCTGAAATCGGTTTTGTTATCCACACACATCAGGTAAACGCGTCTATCGTTTCTGCTCTTGGTATGGATATCAACCATGTTGAGGGTGAAAATGCTGAAATCATTGGCAACAATATTCCAATCGCTTCCTATGGTCTTCCTGGTACAAAGAAACTCCGTAAAGGTGTTATCGAAGCAATTACTCGTTCAGACGCAAAGGCTGCTGTTATGGCTCACCACGGTGCAGTGTGTATGGGTGTTGACTATGATGATGCATTCAATGTTGCAAAACGTCTTGAAGATGTTTGTGAACAGTTTGTTTTAGATAGATACACTTCTCTTACAGGTGTTGTTGCTGACAAACTTACTGCTATCAACGATTATGTTGTTGACAGATTTGTTAAGAAACCATTATCAGCTCCTGAATTTGAGCCTTGTAAGAGTGAACGTGACGGTCCTGTTTTCAACATCTCTGTTATTGACGGTGACGGTACAATTACAAGAATTGACATTGATTCAGGTGATGTTATCGCAGGTGACGCAAACAACAGTTCAATTGAACTCCACCGTGCTGTATATAAGAAACGTGACGATGTTAATTTCATTTACCACACAAAAGACCCTTATGTAGTTGCATGTTCAAAAATGGGTAAAACAATCCGTCCTCTTATAGACGACTTTGCACAGATTGTTGGTGTAAGCGTTAAGAGTGCTAAATATGACCCAAATAACACATTAAAATCAGCTAAAAAGGTTGTTAAGAAGCTTAAGAGCAGAAATGCTGTTCTTCTTGAAAACAATGGTGCTCTTTGTGTTGCAGGTAGTGAATATGATGCTGGTGCTATTGAATTTATCACTAATAAAGGTGCTAAAATTCAGGTAAGTGCTCAGATGTTTAATAAGGTTGAACCTATCAACCCTCTTGAAACAAGAATTATGAACATCGTTTACAGACTCAAATATTCTAAGCAGGCTGGCAAATAATTACATAAAAAATTATCCCCGAAGGATTTATTCCCTCGGGGATTTTTTGTTTGGTCTTACGAAAGTTTATGAATGAATAATCCTGATAAAAGCTTTGGTTCAAACCAAGTTGATTTTGGTGGCATAACCTTTCCAGCGTCAGCAATATCCATAAGTTCATTAAGAGATGTTGGATACATTGCAAAAGCAATTCTCATACCCTCACTAACTCTTCTTTCAAGCTCACCTAAACCACGGATACCACCAACAAAGTCGATTCTCTTGTCCGTTCTTGGGTCCGTGATGTTGAGAATTGGTGTAATGAGATTATCCTGAAGAATTGAAACGTCAAGGCACTCAACAGGGTCATTTTCGTTGATAAACTCTGCTTTTGCAGTTACTTTGTACCATTTGTTATCAAGATACATACCAAATGTATGACGCTCTTTTGGTGCATAAGGGCTTTCATCTGCTTCTTCAACAACAAACTTTTCACCCATTTTTGCGATAAACTCTTCGCTTGTATTTCCGTTAAGGTCTGCTATTACACGGTTATAATCCATAATTTTAAGTTGGTCACAAGGGAAAATAACTGAAAGGAAGAAATTGAACTCTGCATCCTTATCATATCCGCCTTCGCCACGTCTTCTCTCACCTACTCTTACAGCAGATGCACATCTATGGTGTCCGTCGGCAATATAGAGATAATCGATTTTTGCAAACTCCTTAACTAGAGTATCAACTGTTTCGTCATCATCGATTACCCAAACCGTCTGTGCAACACCATCATCACTTACGAAGTCATAAACAGGCGCATGAGTATTCTTCCAGTTTTCTGTAATATCTGAAACCGCTTTGTTTTCACGATGTGTAAGGAAAATTGGGCCTGTATTAGCATCAAGAGTATCCACGTGACGGATTCTGTCTGCTTCTTTATCTGCACGAGTAAATTCGTGTTTCTTAATAACATTATTGATATAATCATCAACTGCAGTACAGCCTACAATACCAGTCTGCTCTCTTCCATTCATAATCTGACGATAGATATAAAGCATTGGCTTTTCATCCTGCTTGCAGATACCATTAGCACTTAATGCCTCAAGGTTTTCCTTTGCTTTCTCATAAACTTCTGCAGAATAAATATCAATACCTTGTGGAAGGTCAACTTCAGCTTTATCGACATGCAAGAATGAATATGGTTTGTCCTTTACCATTTCACGAGCTTCTTCAGAATTCATTACGTCATAAGGCAAAGCACCAACCTGACTTGCAAACTCATCCTTTGGTCTTACTGCCTTAAATGGTTTAAGAATTGCCATTTTTGTTTCTCCTTTTCATCACAAAAAGTATAAAATTCAATATTACTAACGATGCTGTGACACCAATCAAAGCACCCGTACTATCCACAAGAATATCACTTACCTGAAACGCTCTTTTTGGTACAAAAATCTGATGAATCTCATCAGTAATTGCATAAAGTACAGTTCCTGTAAAAGCAATTAACGGAGTGATTTTCTTTTTCCATGTAGCATATGTTGCATTAAACAGAAGAACTGAAAGACCCATAAACTCAAGCATATGAGCAAATGTACGCATCACTGCTTCGTCAATACTTATATTGAAATATTGTAAAATTGTTGCTACAAATGAACTGCTAAGGTCGGATGATTCCTCTCCGCTTTGTGCAGACAGATAGAAAATGATTATCATACATACTGCAACTAAAACCCAAGAAATTGCAACGTATGTTTTTCTTGTTTTTGTCATTATTTCTTCCCTTTATGAAAATAAATATTTGAACCATCTACTGCGAAATAAATACCACTTACATCTTTAGCCACTACAAATGCAGAGCTTGCGTTTGAAATTGGCATAACAACAGCATTATTTAACAAGTATGACTGGCAGTAAACAGCACCTTCTTTTGTTGGTGAGAGTCTGAACTCATCATACACCCTGTCATATTCTTCGGAGGCATATCGAGAAACATTGTTACTGTTTCCTGATTTAAACATTGCAAGGAAATCCACTGTTCGACTTGTCTCAGTTGTCAATGGATAAATTGCTGTAACGTAAGAACCATTATTAACGTTACTTATAAAATCCTTTTCATCTACAACCGTAACTGTACCATTAAGTTCAACACCAATGTTCTTTTGCCAACAGTTTACAATATTTTTAGCTATGTTTTCATTTTCTGCTGTGCAGAGAATATCAATTGTGAGCTTATCTTTTTCAAGTTCCTTAAGTGCAGATTTCACCTTTTCTCTTGCTGTGTTAACATCAGTAGATAACACTAGTGATTTATCCGTTCTGAAATTAAAAGCTGACGGAACAAGGCTCTTTGCCTGAGTTATACCCACAGATTTGAAATCTATGCTTTTAACAAGACCTATTCTAAGAGAATTATTCTGCATCATTTCGTTGGAAGTATTGAAAATGAGTGAAACTGTTGTGTTTTCAAAATCGATTTTTGCATTTTTCTTGTTAAGGTCTTGGATAGCATCCTGAGATGTCAAAAAAGCAACAGAATAATTCTTACCGTTTATCTTTTTCACTATATCATTCTGGTCAGGATTTACATACAATCTTACAGATGTTGCTATAGCAGAAAAATCTCCTTTGTATTCAGGGGTTTGAGAAAAACGCACAGATTCATCCTCAGCAATGTCCGATAAATAAAACGGACCATTTGAGAGTGTATATTTTCTTTCAAGTCCATATCTTCCTGCAGTTAAATTGAAAAACTTCTCATCACAAGGGAATGACACAGGCTGACTAAGAGCAAAAAGAAACTCATCTGATTTTCTTTCAAGAGTTATTTCCAATGTATAGTCATTTAAAACATGAATTCCTAATTCTGTTGAAGGAACTATTCCACTATGTACACTTTCAGCGTTTTTGATAACACTCAACAAATCATATCCCGGAGAATCTGTTTCAGGCAGAATTGCTCTTGTTATACCAAAAGCAAAGTCCTGTGCAGTTACTTTAGTATCAATAGTTGCTTCCAAATCCTCAAGGAATGATTGGGTTGCTTTTGAAACAAAGTAATTCACATCTTCACGGAGATAAAAAGTATAAACAAGTCCATCGGCAGAAACTTTATAGTCTTTTACTACACATTTCTGAGGCTGTCCGTTTTCATCAAGCTTAAAAAGACCATCAAAGGTGTTGACTGCAACAATCCTTTCACCTTGAGCATCTGCAATTTGTGGGTCAAAATACTGTGGCATTTCACTAATAGGGCATGACAAAAAAATCTCTTCATCGTCCGAGCAACCGCTGAAACAAGTCAGAAATAATACAAAAGCTATTAAAATGCATAATATTTTCTTACTCATTTTATTCACCAACTATAAGTATAACAAAAAAACCGAATTATTGCTATAATTATATAAAAATTTTTATAAAAATCTATACTTTTATCGTTAGTACTATGTTATAATGTATATATATTTTTATGTGGGGAGAAAATTATGCCTTTTAATGATATTCTATTGATAGTTTCAGTCATCATGTCAGCTCTTTCTGTAATTCTTGTTGCAGGTGTTTTAAAAAACACAAAAAGCAAGACAAACGATTCTCTTGAACAGAAAATTGACTTCTTAAGCAAAAATATTGGTGATGAATTCCACAGAATCCGTGTTGAAAACCAAAGTGCTAACAAGGAAATCCGTGAGGATGTGAAAAAGAGCCTTGACGATATGAATCTTCGTATCGACAATATGAATAAGGGTAATTTTGAGCATCGTGAAAAGGTTATCCAGATGCTTGTTGACCAGGGTGATAAGCAAAACAAGTCCCTTGAAACATCAATTACCAAAATGCAGGAATCAAACGAAAAGAAACTTGAAGAAATGCGAGTTACTGTTGACGAAAAGCTTACTGCGACCCTTACTACAAGACTTAATTCCTCATTTAAGACTGTTTCTGACCAGCTTGAAAACTTATACAAATCCCTTGGTGAGATGCAGAAGCTTTCAACAGGTGTTACGGAAAATGTTACTGCACTTAATCGTGTACTTACAAATGTTAAAGCTCGTGGTACTTGGGCAGAAGTTCAGCTTGAAGGTATTTTGAATCAAACAATTCCTAATATGTTCGAAAAGAATGTTGCAACTGTTCCTAATTCACTCGACAGAGTTGAATTTGCTATCCGTATCCCATCAAGCGAAAAAGACGGGAAAGACATTCTTTTACCTGTTGACTCAAAATTTCCTATGGAAGATTATGTTCGTCTTTGTGATGCTGCAGACCGTGCTGATGCAGATGCAGTAAAACTTGCACGAAAAGAACTTGAAAACAGAGTTCTCGGTGAGGCAAAATCAATCGCAAAATACATTCATGTACCTGATACAACTCCGTTCGCAATTATGTACCTTGCAACTGAGGGACTTTATGCTGAAATTGCATCATCAAGAACAGGATTACCTGAAAAAATACAGAATGAATATAATGTTATGATTGCAGGTCCATCTACAATCACTGCTCTTCTCAATTCCCTTTCAATGGGCTTTAAGACAATCGCAATCAACGAAAAGGCAAACGAAGTCCGTGAAATTCTTGGTGCTGCAAAGGCACAGTATGAGAAATTCGGTGATTTACTTGCGAAAGCAAAGAAAAAAGTTGACGAAGCAGGCAAAACTCTCGAAGATGCTGAACGCAAGAATCTTTTCATTCAGCGTAAACTCAAAAACATTGAATCTATTGACACAGTTTCGGCTGATAAACTTTTATTTGACGAAACCGATAGTGTTGATATATAATAGGAATGTTAATTAAAAAGTTATATTTTTAGGAGGAAATGGAAATGGCTCTTAAACATGCTGACCTTATCGCACAGATGACTCTTGAAGAAAAAGCAAGTATGTGTGATGGTCTTGACTATTGGCACTCACAGCCTGTTGAAAGACTTGGTATCAAGTCAATCAGCCTTAACGACGGACCTCACGGTATCCGTAAAAAAGGTGACCCAGGCGACACACCAAAGGGTGAAACAAATCTTTTGAAAGGTGTACCTGCTATCTGCTTCCCAACAGCTTCTGCAACTGCTTGCTCATGGGACGTTGACCTTCTTTACAAGATGGGTGAAGCTCTCGGTGAAGAATGTCTTAAAGAAAAGGTATCTGTTCTTTTAGGACCAGGTACAAACATCAAACGTTCACCACTTTGCGGACGTAACTTTGAATATTTCTCAGAAGACGGTGTTCTTGCAGGTGAAATGTCTGCAGCTTTCGTAAACGGTGTTCAGAGCAAGGGTGTTGGTACATCCCTTAAACACTATGCTGCAAACAATCAGGAAACTCGCAGAATGACAGTTAACTCAGTTGTTGACGAAAGAACACTTCGCGAAACATATCTTCTTCCATTCGAAATCACAGTTAAAAAGGCTCAGCCTTGGACAATTATGAACTCATATAACAGAGTTAACGGTACTTATGCTGCTGAAAACAAGTGGCTCTTAACTGATGTTCTTCGTGATGACTGGGGCTTTGAAGGTATTGTTATTACTGACTGGGGCGCAGAAAACGAAAGAGTTCCCGGACTTATTGC
>JAZNJX010000119.1:0-11889 GCA_045578245.1 Candidatus Fimenecus sp.
TTTGAAATACTATAGAGGACTTATCCCCTCCTCTGTTGAATTTGATGAAATAGATATACTTGATATAGATGAATCCTTTGTAAAAAGCGTTACACTGAATGATGCATATGCCTTTCTTTCATATTGCAAGAACGAAAGAGATAATCAGGAAGCTGCACGTGCAAGAAAGGTGTCCTGTTTAAGAACTTTCTTTAAGTATCTTGATAAACAAAAGAATATTATTAAAAACAACCCAATGGAAGTTTTGGATTCTCCAAAACTAAAAAAATCCCTCCCCAAGTATTTAACGCTTGAAGAGAGTATAAAACTATTAAAATCAGTTGATGGGAAAAATAAAGAACGTGACTATTGTATATTGGTGTTCTTTTTAAACTGTGGATTGCGCTTATCGGAACTTGTAAGTCTCAATTACAATGACATAAGAGATGACCATACATTAAGAGTTACTGGTAAAGGTAATAAAGAAAGAACAATATATTTAAACGATGCATGTCTTGACGCATACGCACAATACATGGCTGTACGTCCTGTTGAGGCTGTTCTGGCAACAGATAAAAATGCATTGTTTTTAAGCAACAGAAATAAGCGTATTAGTCCAAAAACAGTACAGCATATTGTTTATGATACACTTGAAAAATGTGGTCTTGAAGGATATTCTGTACATAAATTAAGACACACAGCAGCAACTCTTATGTATCAGCACGGTGATGTTGATGTTCTTGTTTTAAAAGATATTTTAGGGCACGAAAATCTTGGAACAACAGAGATTTATACACATATTATTGATGAACAATTAAAGAAAGCATCAGAATCAAATCCACTTTCACAAATTAAAATTAAACAATCTACAGAATATTAAACTTTTGAATTATTATTGTTACAATTATTGAGTTTATCAAAACACAGATTACATCTATAACAAATAAAATTAAAAAACGTATCAAATACAGCTTGATAGTTATATCGTCGGCTGTATTTTTCTTTGTTATAAGTTTTAAAATATATGTGCTCATATAAACACTTTCGTCACATGCAAATATAAGAGCTGATGTTGAAGCGGCGTAAAAAGGAAACAAAATAACCAAGCACATCATTATCCCTTTTAGTTTAAACTCGCAATAGATATAACTACTTAAAAAACCAACAAATAAACATTTTAATATAGGTGGAAATATTGCTAAGAGCCTTCCTACAGCACTTGTTCCTATAAAAAACGTTAGTAAAAAGTATGTAATTTCTACTTTTAGTAAAAATAAAAATAGATTTAAAAAATTATTGCTTTTATATATGGCTATATAACGACTAACAATATCCAATCCAAAATCATTATTATACTTAAAAAGCAAACAACCGAGAAAAATTGATAGAATTGCAATTATAGAAATAATTATTTTATGTTTGTCTTGCAATATAACATTTGACTGGTTTTTTATATCAATTTTATTTCTATTTTTAGTAAATTTTCTTAGGTTTATTACTCTTGTCATATTTTTATCCTTATTTTATAAAAATTAGCTATCTCTTTTTAGTGTTTGCACTGATAATTCCACCGATTGTAGAACAAACAATTATTATTAAAAATAGTATCAAAGTATTTTCATTAAGTTTACCATGCGTAAAAAATAGCATTATTACTGTTGTAAGTAAAAGTGTTATAAATGAACAAATAAATCCGGATATAAAACCTTTAAAATTACATTTTTTTGCGGATATAAAACCACTTATAAGACTTCCTAATCCAACACAACCACAAAAATAGACACCAGTATATGATGGAAAATTTGCTGATTTTGAAAATATATATGAAACTAATAACGATGATAATACTATTGTAATAATTCCAATTCCAGATGAAAATAAAAGCCCAAGTAAATTGCAAATTGGAATTGAAAAACTAATTTTTCTTTTTGCTATTTTCTTTTTTAACATAGAAAAACCCCTCACATTCAATAAAGAATATGAGGGGAAAAATATTTTTATGTTAATTATTCAGCATCTTTATCTTTTTTAGATTTCTTTGCTTTCTTTTCCTGCATTGCAGCCTTAGCAGCTTCACGCTGTGCCTGAATTTTTTCATTAGCTGTGTGGTTTGTCTGAATAGCATATTTCTTGAACTTAATCTTAACTCTGTCAGAACCTGTTTCAATAACGATTGTATCATCTTTAACAGAAACTACCTTGCCACAAATACCGCCGATTGTTGTGATTTCATCACCAATCTGTGTGTTTTCACGAATTTCCTGTTCCATCTTCTGTTGTTTCTTCTGTGGTCTGATTGTAAAGAAATACATAGCAGCAAAAAGAGCAGCCATCATTAAAATCATTGGCATCATATCGCCTGTAGAACCACCCTCAGCAGGTGCCATCATAGCAAAAGTTAAAAAATTAGTCATTAGAATTTCCTCCAAAATATTTAAATATAACTTTTATATTATAACTAACAAATTTGTAATTTGCAAGTATATTTACAAATTTTAACAATATTATATTCTCGTATCCATTCTATCGACATACTTCGCGTAGAATTCATCAAATGTATCATTATCCAATGCTTCACGAATCCTTGCTAAAAGATTATTATAGAAATACAAGTTATGCATTACACAAAGTCGCATTGCAAGCATTTCCTGAGCTTTAAAAAGATGTCTAATATAAGCTCTTGAATGTTTTTGACAAGTTGGACAATTACATTCAGGGTCAATTGGTAAATCGTCCTTTTCATATTTTTTGTTATTAATATTAATGATACCTGCATTAGTAAAAAGGTGTCCGTGTCTTGCATTTCTGCTTGGCATAACACAGTCGAAAAGGTCAACTCCCCTTCTGACTGCTTCAAGAATATTACCAGGAGTACCTACACCCATAAGATATCTGATTTTATCAGCAGGCATATGAGGTTCAACAGCTGAAATAATGCGATACATATCCTCTTTTGGTTCACCAACAGCAAGTCCACCAATTGCGTAACCATCAAGGTCAAGCTTTGCAATTTCTTTCATATGCTCAACTCTTAAATCATCAAATGTACAACCTTGATTGATGCCAAAAAGCATTTGATTCTTATTAATTGTATCAGGTAATGAATTGAGCCTTTCCATTTCAGCTTTACAACGAATAAGCCATCTTGTTGTTCTTTCACAGGATTGCTTTGAATACTCATATTCAGCAGGATTTTCCACACATTCGTCAAAAGCCATTGCGATTGTTGAACCAAGATTTGATTGAATCTGCATGCTTTCTTCAGGACCCATAAAAATTTTATGGCCATCAATATGTGAAGAAAAGTACACACCTTCTTCCCTAATTTTTCTCAAAGATGAAAGTGAAAAAACCTGAAATCCACCACTATCTGTAAGAATAGGTCCATCCCAGCCTGTAAACTTATGAAGACCACCCATTTCTTTAACAAGTGTATCAGTAGGTCTTAAATGCAAATGATAAGTGTTACACAATTGTACTTGACAATTTATATCTTTCAGGTCATAGGCAGAAACCCCGCCTTTTATAGCGCCCTGAGTTGCAACATTCATAAAAGCAGGTGTCTGCACAACACCATGCACTGTATGAAATTCACCTCGTCTTGCATTTCCGTTTTTCTTAATAAGTTTGTACATAAAATCTCCTTAATAAATAAACATACAATCGCCAAAACTGAAGAATCTGTATTTTTCTTCAACGGCAACTTTATACGCATCCAAAACTCTTTCTCTATCGTACAATGCTGATACAAGCATTACAAGTGTACTTTCAGGTAAATGGAAATTAGTAAGTAATGCATCAATACACTTAAATTTATAACCAGGATAAATGAAAATACTTGTCCAGTCATCGAATTCTTTCATCTCGCCTTGACTCTGCATTACACTTTCAAGAGTTCTGCAACAAGTTGTACCTACAGCAACAACTCTACCACCATTTTTCTTTGTTTCATTGATTAAATCTGCCGTTTCTTTTGGAATCTGATAATGTTCAGAATGCATTTCATGGTCTTCGATATTATCAGCTTTAACTGGTCTGAATGTACCTATTCCGACATGCAAAGTTACATAACCGATTCTAATGCCTTTTTCTCGTATTCTCTCCATAACTTCTTCTGTGAAATGAAGTCCAGCTGTTGGTGCTGCTGCAGACCCTAATTCCTTAGAATATACCGTTTGATAACGTTCTTTATCTTCAAGCTTTTCAGTAATATAGTGTGGAAGGGGCATCTCTCCGACCTTATCAAGCACTTCGTATATATTTGAGGCATCATAATTGAATTTTGCAATTCTATTGCCATTATCAAGGACTTCTTCGATTTTACAAGTTAAAATACCGTCACCAAAAGAAAACTCAGTATCAATCTTAGCTCTTTTACCAGGCCCTGTAATTGTTTCCCATCGGTCATTACCAAGATTATTGAGAAGTAAGAATTCAACAATAGCGCCCGTATCCTTTTTTACACCATACATACGTGCAGGCAAAACTCTTGTATTATTAAGAATAAGACAATCACCAGGGTCTAAATAATCAACAAAATCATAGAAATATTTATGCTCAATTAGATTATCTTTACGTGATAACACCATCATTCTAGAGTGGTCACGTGGTTCAATGGGAGTCTGTGCGATTAATTCTTTGGGCAAATCGTAGTAAAAATCTGATTTTTTCATAGTATTTCTCCGTGAAAATATAGAAAATGATAAAAATGTTTGACACAAAGTCACTATATATAGTATAATATTGTAGCGATTGAGGTGCAACAAAAATAAGTATCGTTTTTGAAACTCCCAAGAGTTTATGATAAAGCGTGAAAGGGTTTGTTGCCGAAGAAAAACATAA
This sequence comes from Candidatus Fimenecus sp., assembly GCA_045578245.1. Classification (GTDB taxonomy): domain Bacteria; phylum Bacillota; class Clostridia; order Oscillospirales; family Acutalibacteraceae; genus Fimenecus. Next base: position 4,822 of record JAZNJX010000119.1, read on the forward strand.
CTTGGGAAATGTTTTTTCTGGTTGTATTATTAACAGTAATATGACTGTCATCATTGATTGATGGAGTGCTTTCGTATTATAGACTTTTGTCAGTAATACTTTTAGTATTTATTTCAGTAATGGTGGCATAATCATTACTGATTTTTTATGACGAATGATATATTATCATTTTTTGGAGGTAATTTCAAGTGAAAAAGTATAATGTTGGTGTAATTGGTGCAACAGGTATGGTTGGACAGCGTTTTATGACACTTTTAGATAACCACCCTTGGTTTGATGTTAAAGTTTTGGCAGCAAGTCCTCGTTCAGCTGGCAAGAAATATTCAGAGGCTGTTGGTGCCAAATGGTGTATGGATGTAGAAATTCCAGAATCTATGAAAGATATGATTGTTATGGATGCTACTGCAGATATTGAAAAAATTGCATCACAGGTTGATTTTGTGTTCTGTGCAGTTGATATGAAGAAGGATGAAATCAAAGCATTGGAAGAAGCATATGCAAAAGCTGAATGTCCTGTAATCTCAAACAATAGTGCACACAGACATACTCCCGATGTTCCAATGATTGTCCCAGAACTTAATGCTGACCATGCCGCTATTATTCCATCTCAGAGAAAAAGACTTGGCACAAAACGTGGTTTTATTGCAGTTAAGTCAAACTGCTCACTCCAGAGTTATGTTCCAGCTCTCTTTCCTCTTTCAAAGTTTGGCATTAAAGATGTTCTTGTTTGTACTTATCAGGCAATTTCAGGTGCAGGTAAAACATTTGAAACATGGCCTGACATGATTGATAACGTTATCCCATATATCGGTGGCGAAGAAGAAAAGAGTGAAAAAGAACCGCTTAAAATTTGGGGTAAAGTAGAAGGCGACGAAATCATTCCAGCAACATCTCCTAACTTTACAGCACAGTGTATTCGTGTTCCTGTTTCAAATGGTCATATGGGTGCAGTATTCGTAAGATTTGAGAATAAACCATCAAAAGAGGAAATATTAAATATATGGAAGGAATTTGCAGGCCGTGCACAGGAATTAGAACTTCCACACGCTCCAAAACAATTCCTCAACTATTTTGAAGAAGACAATATGCCACAGACAAAAATGCATCGTGACCTTGAAGGCGGTATGGCAATTTCTGTTGGTCGTCTTCGTGAAGACACACAGTACGATTATAAGTTTGTTTGTCTTTCACACAATACACTTCGTGGTGCTGCAGGTGGTGCAGTTCTTATGGCTGAACTTCTCTGTGCAAAAGGTTATATGGACTAATTTCCCAACTAAGGAGAATTTATTATGAGCAACAATCCTATTTTTACAGGTTGTGGTGTTGCAATAGTAACACCATTCAATGAAGATTTAAGTGTAAACTACAAATCACTTGAGAATCTTCTTGAGTATCACATTGCAAATGGTACTGACTCAATTGTAATCTGTGGTACTACTGGTGAAAGCGCAACTCTTACACCAAAGGAACATTCAGATGTAATTAAATTTACATGTGATGTTGTAAATCACAGAATTCCTGTTATTGCAGGTACAGGTAGTAACGAAACAGCATATGCTATTGAACTTTCAAATGATGCTGAAAAAGCAGGTGCTGACGCAATGCTTGTTGTTACACCATATTACAATAAATGCTCACAGCGTGGTCTTGTAAAACATTATCAAGCAATCGCAGACAACACTTCAAAACCAATCATTATCTATAATGTTCCAAGCAGAACTGGTGTGAATGTTCTTCCATCAACATATGCAGAGCTTTGCGAACACAAGAATATTATTGCAACAAAAGAGGCAAGTGGAAATATTTCACAAATTGCAGAAACTATTGCACTCTGTGGTGATAAACTTGATGTTTACTCAGGTAATGATGACCAAATCGTTCCACTTATGTCACTCGGTGGTAAAGGTGTAATTTCTGTTCTTTCAAATATCTGTCCAAAACTTGCACATGATATTCCAACTCTTTATCTTGAAGGCAAAGTTAAGGAAAGTGCTGAATTACAGCTTAAATATCTCGACCTTATCAACGCAATGTTTATGGATGTTAATCCTATTCCAGTAAAAGTTGCTATGAGAATGATGGGCTTTGATGTAGGTCCTCTTCGTATGCCACTTTGTGAAATGGAAGATGCTAAAACAGCAAAGCTTGAGGCAATACTTAAAAAGTATAATTTAATCTAATTTTATTTGTTGGACGTGAAAAGATGACAAGGATTATTTTAAGCGGTGCTCTTGGCAAAATGGGAAGAGCAATTACAACTTGTGTTGAAAACAGAAACGACTGTGAAATTGTTGCAGGTGTTGATTTAGCAAGTTGTGAATGTACATTTCCCATATACAAGTCATTTAATGAAATTGATGTTGATGCTGATGTGATTATTGATTTTTCACACCCATCTGTACTTGAAGACCTACTTATATTTGCAAAAACTAAAAAGATTCCTGCTGTAATTGCTACAACAGGATTAAACGAGCAACAGATTGAATCAATAAAACTTGCTTCGAATGATGTTCCTCTTTTCTTCTCTGCAAATATGTCAATTGGTGTGAGTCTGGTTTCAGAACTTGCTAAAAAAGCTGCAAAAGTACTACAAGGAAGTTATGACATTGAAATTGTTGAGGCACATCACAATCAGAAAATAGATGCTCCAAGTGGGACAGCTTTAATGCTTGCTGATTCAATCTCAGAAGCACTAGATGAAAAACCAATATATGAATTTGACCGTCACTCAAAGAGAATGAAGAGAACTAAAAATGAAATTGGAATTCATGCAGTTCGCGGTGGCACAATTGTTGGTGAACACGAGATTATCTTTGCAGGTCCTGATGAAGTTATAAAAATTTCACATTCAGCATATTCAAAGCAGTTGTTCGCGAATGGTTCTGTTAATGCAGGCTTGTTCCTTGTAGGTAAAGAACCCGGATTTTATTCAATGAAAGATTTAGTAAACTCTTAAAGGAGGTCAAAAAATGAAAACTATTGACAATATTACTATGATTGAAAATGTTACACTTATTTCTATCAACGACTCCCCTGCTGATTTCAAAGTTGTTGCACAGATTTTTGAAATGCTCTCAAGTGCAGGAATTGATGTTGATATGATTTCACAAAATCCTCCACAAGGAAAAACTTCTAATCTTTCATTTACTGTAAATGATGAAGATTTAGGTAAAGTGTTTGAAACCGCTTCAAAGCTCCGAGAACTTCACCCTGAACTTAAACTTGCAATCAGTAGTGGTAACACAAAGATTTCTGTTTTCGGTGAAGGTATGAAAAATTGTCCTGGCGTTGCATCAAAAGTATTCTCTGCAATTGCTTCAACTGATACAGAAGTAAGAATGATCACAACATCTGAAGTTGATATTTCAGTTCTTGTTTACAGCCACGATGGTGATGCTGTTTATTCTGCACTTAATTCATAACATATTTTAAGGCTTACTAATTTGTAAGCCTTATTTTTTTTGTAACCTTTTTATATTTTGGATTGTTATATATGTGAAAGGACCTTTCAATACGGTGGTGAGTTTGTGACAAAAGAAGATTTTGATGAAGCAGTTATTAGAAACAATCAAAGATTGTATTTGATTGCACTTTCATTTACTCATAATAAGTATGACGCAGAAGATATATTGCAAAATACATTTCTTAAATTATGGAAATATAATAAACCATTTATTGATAATCTACATATTGATAAATGGCTAACAGTTGTATGCATAAACGATAGTAAGAACAATGTCAAAAGTCTATTTCGCGTACATAACGAATTAAAAACTGAGTTGTTAGATAAAACAGCTTTTGATAATGAAAATCAATATGACCTTTTTAATGCAATTATGTCACTACCAAAAAATGAACGCACAGTAATTCATCTATTTTACTATGAAGACTTAAAAATAAAAGAGATTGCAAAAATGCTTAAAATAAGTGAGTCTGCTGTAAAAACTCGTCTTAACCGTGCAAGAAATAAAATAAAGATAATATTAGGAGATGAATGGATAAATGAATAAAACAAAATATAAAGAAGTGTTTTCAAAAGTCCATCCATCAGATGAAACTATTGAAAGGATTTTTGATATGACAAATAAAAAATATAAAAGCATAAGAACACTTGCTATTATAATGGCATTAATTGCAGTTCTATGTTCATTTGGTATTGTAGCATACGCTTCAACTGACGGCGAAATCAAAGAAACTATTTCAAACGCTGTTGAAACAGTAAAAAAAGAAATCACAGTTTTAGTCAACGGTGAATCAGCAATAGCTGTTTTGACAGGTTCAAATGATGATACTGCAACATATAGAGTTGAAGATATAGATGAAGGAGTTCGTGTTGAGATTGAAATGGCGTTAGAAAACTCTATAGATAATTAGTAGAAAAGGCTTACTGATTAATCTCAGTAAGCCTTTTTTATGTGTGTTTATTAAGCTAAAATTGCCTTGTAGAAGACTTTTTTGCCTTTCTTTATGATTACATATCCTTTTTGGAAATCAGCCTTTGCAAGTGCTTTGAATGGCTCTGTAACCTTCTCATCATCAACAGATACGCCACCCTGCTCAATAAGTCTTCTGCACTCACCTTTTGACTTTGCAATGCAAGCTTTAATCATAATATCAGAAACAAGAACAGTATCATCATTAAAATCGTCTGCAGTGAGTTCTACAGTCGGCATATTCTCTGTATTACCTTTACCCGAGAAAAGTGCTCTTGCACCCTCCTGAGCCTTATTAGCCTCTTCTTCACCATGAACAAGCTTTGTGAGTTCAAAAGCAAGGATTTCTTTTGCAGTGTTCAACTGGCTGCCTTCCCAAGAATCCATCTTTTCAATTTCTTCCATTGGTAAGAATGTAAGCATTCTGATACATTTAAGAACATCAGCATCATCAACATTTCTCCAATACTGATAGAAATCAAATGGTGATGTCTTATTTGGGTCAAGCCAAACAGCACCTGACTGAGTTTTTCCCATCTTTTTACCTTCTGAGTTGAGGAGAAGAGTAATTGTCATAGCATGTGCATCTTTACCGAGCTTTCTGCGGATAAGCTCAGTACCTCCAAGCATATTACTCCACTGGTCATCACCACCGAATTGCATATTACAACCATATTTCTGGAAAAGTTCGTAGAAATCGTAGCTCTGCATAATCATATAGTTGAATTCAAGAAATGAAAGACCTTTTTCCATTCTTTGTTTGTAACACTCAGCAGCAAGCATTCTATTAACGCTGAAACATGCACCAACCTCACGAAGAACTTCAATATAGTTGAGGTCAAGAAGCCAGTCAGCATTGTTAACCATAAGTGCTTTTCCTTCTGAAAAATCAATAAAACGGCTCATCTGCTTTTTAAAGCAATCACAGTTGTGCTGAATTGTTTCCTTTGTCATCATCTGACGCATATCAGAACGACCTGATGGGTCACCAATCATAGCAGTACCACCACCGATAAGTGCGATTGGCTTATTACCAGCCATCTGTAATCTCTTCATAAGGCAAAGTGCCATAAAGTGACCAACATGCAAACTGTCAGCAGTAGGATCAAAACCGATATAAAAAACAGCTTTTCCTTCATTAACAAGATTTTTAATTTCTTCTTCGTTTGTTACTTGTGCAATAAGACCACGAGCAACGAGTTCTTCATAAACTTTCATTTTACTTCTCCTTAAAAATTATAAAAGTCCCCTGCAAAATTGCAGAGGACGAAAAAATTTCGTGTTACCACCTCAGTTTACTGTTACCTCACGATAAACAGCCTTAACGAGTAACTAACATTACTCCGTACTATAACGGGTACAACCGACACTTCCTACTACTATTTCAAAAGTGCAACTCCACGATGTATTTCATAAGCTTTGCGTATGTTCTTACACCAAACGAACACTCTCTTTAACTGCAAAGTTCTTATTACTTCTTCGCTTCAAAGTCATTGAGATTATTATACACAATTAAATAAAATTGTCAATAATTTTTAGCATTTTCTATCATTTCTGCGGCAGTATCAAAAGATAACTGGGTTGATTCAATACCACCAATAATTCTTGCTAACTCACGAACTTTACCATAAGAATCAAGGTTTTCAACTCTTGTGTAAGTCTTATTATCCGTTTCTGATTTTGATATAAGGAAATGATTATCAGCAAAACACGCAATCTGTGCCAGATGTGTAACACACAATACCTGACGATTTTTCGAAACCTCTTTGAGTTTGATACCAATTTTCTGTGCTGCACGACCACTCACACCGGTATCAACCTCATCAAAAACAAGAGTCTGAATATTGTCCTTTGTTGCCAGAACATTCTTAATTGCAAGCATTATACGCGACAATTCACCACCAGATGCAATCTTTGAAAGTGGCTTTGGTTCTTCGCCTGCATTAGCCGAAATCAAGAAATAAATTTCATCAGCACCAGTTTCGTCAAAAAGCTTTCTGTTCTGTACAACATTAAATGATATTGAAGGCATATCGAGAAACAAGAGCTCTTCTTTAACTTTATTGATAAAGACATCTCCATATTTCTGACGGTTAGCAGAAAGCTTTTTACTTGCTTTATCCAATTTTTCAAACTTTTCTTTTAGTTCAACTTCAAGCTGCTCTTTTAACTTGTCAGAAAAAGTAATATCATCAAGCTCTTTTTGTGCGTTTTCTAAAAAGTCAAGTATCTCACTTTCATTTTGACCGTATTTTTTTGAAAGTTTAAATAAAGTGTCAAGTCGTTCTTCAATAATGTCAAGCTCACTTGAGTCAACATCAAGTGAATATAAGAAACTATTCAGTTCACTTGCACAATCAGCGATGCTATAAGACATTTCAGAAATAGTATCCGACACATTATTAAGTGTTTCATCGTAAGAAGAAGCCTTTATGAGTGAGTTTGATGCAGTACTAAGCATATCTGTAACACCTGAAAAATTATCATTACCATTAATAATCTCAACCGCATTATTTACAAGTGCAAGTAATTGTTCAGCATTCTGAAGTACTTTTTTTCGTTTTTCTAACTCGCCCCACTCACCTATTCTAATTCCAGCATCTTCTATTTCTTTGATTTGATAAGTTAATAG
>JAZNJX010000120.1:0-50106 GCA_045578245.1 Candidatus Fimenecus sp.
CACTTCTGATTTTGATTAGGGCAGGCACGGAGACCTGCCCCTACATTAAACCTTAATCAACCGAACACACAGAACCGTCCCCTGTGCACTCTTTTCCAGAACCATCGTAGGTGTAACTAATTGTTCTTCCTAGATGGTCGAAAGTGTAACTACCCACAAGGTTGGTTGTGTATGATTTTGATAAGGGCAGGCACGGAGACCTGCCCCTACATTAAACCTTAATCAACCGAACACACAGAACCGTCCCCTGTGCACTTACACTAAACACAAGGAACCGTCCCCTGTGCACTTCTGATTTTGATTAGGGCAGGCACGGAGACCTGCCCCTACATTAAACCTTAATCAACCGAACACACAGAACCGTCCCCTGTGCACTCTTTCAGGCAGAGCAGGAAGCATTAGAACGAAAGCTATCTGTTTTGCAATCTAAAATTTCACAGCAACATAATACTGAAATATCTATTGAGCAGTTCAGAGAGACCGTCAGTGAGTGCCTTAATGTTACTGAATTAACACCGTTTATTCTAAACAAGCTGATTTCAAAAATTGAAGTCGGTTGTTTAGAAACAATTGATGATGAAAAACAGCAAGAGGTTAACGTGAATTGGAAGTTTGCTCTGAATTCTTAACAATTATTCAATTAAGTTTAACACTGTAGAGATTTGTGTTTGGTCTTCTCCAGATAAATATGTTAGTTGTAAAGATGCTCCATCTTTTGAAAATTTTGCTTCAATAACTGGAGTATCGACATTTGAAAAATCCAATTGAAATTCTTTGTAAAACAGATTTTTGTCAAAAATGTTTTGCACAATTACTTTTCTGTTTTCCAAAGGTTTCTCTTTGGGAACATCAATATATGCAATTAACTTATCTAGATTAGATAACACATATGGAAATTCCTGCGAGAAAATGTTCTCTCCTACACCATAATACTTGTGTATTGTAATTCCCGTCCCTATACCAATTTTGATATCAACTATGTCATCATTAATCATATTAATTTCAAGGGGACGGTCAGTTTTTTCTGACAGCACAATTTCACCCTCAGAGTTATAAATATTATAACAGACTTGATTAATATTCCCCTTATAAATGCGATAATATGCTCCTGAATCAACAATTTCTGTTTGTTCAGATTCGTTAATCACAGTGTTATTGTATGTCGAGCACGCAGATATAAAGCAGAAAAGAACGCAAACTAATAGATATAAATATTTTTTCATCTCCACCACCTACTTATAGAACCAGAACTTTTCCGTTCCAGGGACATAAACTTGCGTATAGGAATTGTGATATGCCCAATCACTTGGAGTAGCAAAACTATGGAAATACAAAGCTCCACCTGTAATATCAGATTCAGCTCCACTGTAAATCGGTATTACAACAGCTAAACATTCATCCATTGCCGCTTGCTCAATAGAATTATTACAAATACCATTATTGTAATAATTCATAGCGGCTTGATACATAGGACTATTATACCCATCAAATTGATATTTAGCACTTATTACCGATTCAATATCCGTCCACGAAGCTCTTGTTCCAATCCTATTGTTCATAACATGTGCAACTGCTTGTTTTGAACGCTTGTTTTGACCACCAGCTTCCGCATAAACTGTTGCTGCATAGGATTTTTCTTGTGGTGTTGGTATATGTGGTGAAGTTGTTGATGATGAGGAACTTGATGGATTAGATGGCTTTGAAGGAGTTGACGGTTTTGAGGGACTCGCTGCAGGTTTAGACGAACATCCACTTAATGTTGCAACCATACCTATAACCAATAATCCTATTCCAACAATTGCACCAAACAAGTTTCCGCTTGGATCGGCATTATTTACGGGATTATTACCACAGTATTGGAATAAATTTTGAGTAATTATGCCACGATTATCAATTAAGGAATCGGCATTTATGAACCTACCAATTTCAGGATCGTAGTATCTTGTACCTGTTAAATAGAATCCCGTCTCTTCATCGTAGTAGTAACCACGATATCTGAACGGATTAGCAGTAGCAAGTCCAACTCCACTTGTATCGTCAACGTCAATAATCTTTCCCCAACTGTCGTAGGTGTACTCAACAACTACATTGAGGTTTTCGTCAAATAAGCCGATAACGTCGCCTTGTGGGTTGTACATGTAGTAGTAAACATCGCCATCATATTCAATAGCATCACGGGTTCCGTCGCTGTCAAAGTAGTACCAGATTACATCATTTCCTGTTTTTTGAGCAACGATTGTGCTTCCCTCAAGGAAATAGTCTGTTGTCACTCCACCAACTGTTTTCTGTGTTCTGATACCATCTGCATTGTATTTGTAGCTTGCGGTTGAACCGTCAGCAAGGGACATTGTGCTTAATTTTCTGCCACGTTCCCAAGTAAGTGTGGAACCCATAAAATTAATTGGATTACCTATTGCGTCATAAGTAATGGTCTTACCGTCATAACTTGTGAGAAGGTCTTTCCACTGTGCATCATAGGTATAGGTTATAGTTTTTGTAGGTGTACCAAGAGTGCTACTTGTTGTATAATCATATTCTCTTTTTTCAAGAATATTTCCACCATCATCATAAACATACGTTATGGTTTTGTTTGCAACAGGGTCATTTTCACGAATAAGCTGATTAAGCTCGTCATAGAAATACTCAATTTTGTCCGTTGTTGAATATTTTGTATCAGCTTTTGTTGCAATATTTCCCGAACCATCGTATGTGTAACTGATTGTTCTTCCGATTTCTTTGAAAGTGTAACCGCCTACAAGATTTGTTGTGTATGATACACCATCATCGATTGCAGTGTAATAAACGCAAGCTGTTTCCCACTGATTTGTGCCTGTTGTTGTGAGAACTGTCTCATCAAGCTGTGCCTGATCGTTAAGTCCATGGGCTTTAGTTGCATTATTTGGATAAGTTGTAAGTTTTGGTATGCTACCTTTGTCATAGGTGTAGGTAGATGATTTTGTAACTCCATTGAAATTGTATGTTGTTCCTGTTACCTGATTAAGGTTATTGTATTTATATAAAATACTGTTGCCACCGGTAATATCCATTCTTTGGAGTCTACCAAGCATATCGTAATTATAATTATAAGTCTTGTTATTGACATTGTCAATATGTGTGTTAACTAAACCATCGGAATTATACACATAACTGAAAAGCTTTGTTCCGTTATATTTAACACCTGTGATACGGTCAAAGTAATCATACTCGTTTTCAACATAATGACCGTTACCGTAGGTGCTCCTTGTAAGCAGACCATTGTTAGCACCGTACTGGTTTGTCATAAGCAACCTGTTACCCACACTTGTAGTAAGTCTGTTACCAAAATTGTCATAGGTGAAATTATATGAGAATCCGTTATGTGTAATGGACTTAATACGGTCATTTTCGTATACGTAGTAATTTGAGGCAAAACGCGAAGTACCATCAACTGCTGTGAATTCCGACCATGCCTCTCTTACAAGGTTTGTTTTACCGGCATAAATGTAATTAATTCTTTTATTGTTTTGTTTAACATAAGATACCCTTAAATCGTCTGACTCGTAACCATATTCCACCTTATTTCTCAAGGAGTCAGTTGTGGAGAGTAATATGTCACCACTTTCAGAATACTCGCTGTCAATCCGCATTGGATAGGCTGAACTATCCTCTTTCGTACTCGACTTAATAGTTTTGATAACATTACCATGCTTGTCATAGGTGAATTCATATTTCAGGTTATGATCCGTATGTGTCAAGGCTGCTAACTGATATTTTGTTGTTCCCAAAGATGTGTTATCTGTGTTATATGTGTAAGTATAATTTGAATTTTCTTCGTCAGTATATCCTGTCATACGGTTAACATCGTCAATGCCGGCAACCGTGTCGCGGTCTGCCATATCCTTTGCACTAACAAGGTTACCCTTTGAATCGTAAGAATAAACCACACCTGTTTTATCAATATTCAGATTCATACCTGTAAAGCATGCCCAGTTCTGATTCTGATAATAAAGGAAATATACAGTTACATAACTGACTGTTTTGCTTTGATTTGCTTGTGACGGCATTACAAGCTGTGATACATACTGCCAGGTTGTGCTGTCGTAATTAAAATCTACTACAACATACTGACTTGTACCGTCGGAATAGCCGAATTTCAGGTCAAGTGCAAAATATCTGCCACTTGATTTTGGTACGGATTCACCACATGCAAAGCCACTAAACTGCAACGCAACCTGATTTGCAGGCATATTGATTTGAATATTCTGATAAAGCGATTTGTTTTTAGTGGAATTACCGTGTACAAATGCACCGTGAGTAATGTATTCGGGACATTCATTATTTGTATCAAAAATTGAACCCTGAGTAGTATTGAAACTGTCTCCGGTTTCAGAGTTATAGGCAGTCCAACCATAAGAACCCTGTGTAAATGAGCCGTTTTCTACAAGATTATACCTATTGGCTGATGGACCGTATTCAAGCTGTGCGCAGTCAAAATAGGCTGTACCGATAGTGTACTGGAAGCCGATTATTGCCACAATTTCAGAAATTTCCGATGTTACATTTGCCGTTACACTTGCTCTTACCCATTCACCGTTTGTGCTTTCACGAATATAAGGGCAGGAGATGTATGTACTTGTACCTTCGGCACTATTTTTAAGCTGAAGCATCGCACGGATACCACCACTATTACCTGTAAGTCCCGTTGTTTTGTAGTAAAACGAGAATGTGTACTCACCAGTTTTTGCAGGTGTGTAGTATTGGTACAGAATAGTATTGTTGTTTGTTGTGCTTGAACTCATTTTGACTGACTTTGCACCAATTAACGCTGTTGATGAATCTGAAGAAATACAGCTAGTCTGAATATACCAGTTATTCGTGCCATTTTCAAAGCTGTGATTCTTCAAAAGATTGTCAACGGGCAAGGTAGAGGATGAAACAGAAGTAATTTTATTGTTCTGCTCCACATATTGACCTGTTGAACTGTTGTCTGCCGCAACATTTGAGGTGTATTTTGTTGAAGTTGCACCTAAATCGTCAACTGCAGACATGGTTCTTCCACAGTTGTCAAAATTATATACTACACTTCTGTTTTTGTTGTCAGTAACCTTTGTATAATTTCCGTGATTATAGTCAAAGGTCAATGAATTACCTACAGTACGAATGTTACTGCTGTTTGGTGCAGAGTATTCAGTAACTCCGACTACACGGTTCTTGTGTGCAACATCTCCGGTTGTAGGATAAGTATAATTTATTTTTGTTCCGTCTCGTGATGTTACGGAAGTAAGTCTGTAATCTGAGTCATAATCAAAGTGTATTGTCCCACCATCAGGATATGTGATTTTTACAAGCCATGAGCCTGAATAATTAAATTTTACTTCTCCGAGACTACCTATAATGGATGTTATTGCATTGTTTGAGTTTCGGTTAATAGTAATCTTGTGTCCCGAACCGTCAACAATCTCTTCCAAGAACATATTGTCGTCATAATTATATGTTATCGTGTCGTAACTCTGATTAGTCTGAACGGTTTTTAAACGGCCACCACTGGTAAATGTCTTCTTATTATTCTGCTTATCCGTTAATGTCCATTCACTACCTGAAAGGGTTAATTTATAGCCTTTTCCAAGCTCGTCCTCAAAGGTTGATGAACCCGATGATGTTTCTTTCATGTAAAGAACAGTTCCGTCGGAATCTGTATATGTATATTTAAAGCCTTGGGCATGCAAATCGTCATTATTGCCTAAACCCGGTGTTAAATAAGCAAGTTGTTCGTCAACATTTAATTTCCAACCTGCACCACAAAGAGACCTTGACGCATTATATGTTCCTCCACCTTGGCTGACCGCGAAATGTCTGCCTGCCTGATAACCGTTATAATAATAACTGATACTTGCAGGTAAGGATGCAGTTGATGTGTCGCAAATAGGAATATTTACAACAAGGTTACCTGTTGCATTGTTTACATAGCCTACACCTGTACCAAGGTTTTGCTCTGTGTATGACCAGTAATCTTCAAGTCCACGGTTATTGATATATGAAACTATCAAAAGTGGGTCACTATTTGGGATATTGTTAAAATCTGCAGCAAGTTGAACATAAGCCCATCTTGTGTCAGATGGTGCAAAAAAAATACCATGATTTGTGCTTGGGTTGTTATACCATTTCTTAACAACGGGTGTAATATTCCAAGAGATTTGTTTATAGTTATTTGATGCCGTTGTTGTAACGTAATCAAGCACTTTATCATCATGAACAGGGTTTGTTGATGTGCAGATACCCGGTGCTGAGTTATTAAAGCCACTCCATGCAGATGTTATTTCATAAGCATTAATCTGCAACTGTGTATTGCTGACATGTTCATATTGTAGCTGTGCCAAGTTTATAACTGCACCACAAACCATATCACCTTTATCGAGAACAGGAATAGAGGTGAATTTAACTGCTGAACGAGTTTGTCCCATGTTTGCTTCTTTACCGACATACATGGAACCATAAGCATTAAGATTACTGCTGTTAGTTGTTAAATATTTGTTATCAATGGTGGCGGGGTCAGGTTTTGTCATCACCATAGGGTCAACAGTAACAGGATAAACTCTGTCCTCATCATTGAGCCAATTCTCATCAAGAGTGGTTGTAACTGTGAATTTGTTATTATCTACAGCAGAAAGAGTTAATGTTACACCTGATGAATTTTGATTATTGGAGTCAATCATATATGGTGCTGAAATTGTGTATATAACTTCTCCATTTTCTGACACAAGGTTAATTGTTTTGGAATCTACCTGAACAGGTGATAATTTGTCAACCTTGTATTCGGCTTCAAATACTGTTTGAGCACCTGCATTTTGAAGAATAATATTTTCTTTGAGACCATCAGGACTTACTATATATTCAAAATCAGTGTTTTCATAAACATTTTCATAAACAACCTTTGACGAAATCTTTTCAAGGGTAAAATCGTCACCGTCGTCAACGGTTTCAGTTATTTTTGCTGTAACTTTATTAGCATTTGTATAATACCATGACAATTTATAACCGTCTTTTTCAATTCGTACAAATTTTTTGCCGTTTGTCTTCTTTGAAAGTCGAACTGAGTAGTCTGCAAGAGTATTCTTCAAATCCTTGTTTTTAACAGATTTGTTTTCGTTTTCTTCTTCATCTGCATCTACTTCAGTAAGTGTATTGTCATAATCAGTCCACTCGTCATTAAGTATAAAGTGAACTGAACCTTCATACTGAACAGCTTTGTATGTACCGTCATCCATACGGAAGTGTTTAACGTTTTGTTCACGTTTTGATATTTCTTCCGCAACAACTTCAGGTTCAGTCTGAGATGTATCAGTCGGTTCAGGTATATCATCTAATATGTTATCTGAATTTGCATTAGCTGTTATATCATCAAGTATACTTGCCATTGCATTCATCGGCAAAACTTGAACCATTAATACGATAGCAAGAAATATCGATAACATCTTACTGAATAATTTAACTTTCTTTTTCATAATAAGTTCTCCTTTTCTTTCATATTTTTGCTTTTGTTTTATTTATTCACTTTTATCACGCCCTTATATTTAGATATAATATTTCAATTCTCATTATAAAGATTAATTATGTAAATGTAAGGCAATGTGCAAAAAAGTAGCAAAAAGCAGCAAAAAAGTAACAATTTACACCAAATAAAGTTGAACCGACAAGGGGGAGAGATCCTTGTCGGTTTTGGTATAGTTTTTAATTTATGGATATGAAAATTTTAATGTTTATGGGACTTGAAGGCGTTTTAGAATATCGAACCCAATGTTCCACCAAAGACACCTAAAATAACTAAAAACATATAAAAGGTATTAGCAATACGATTTTCAAGCCTTTCCCAAAATGATAAGCTTGTATCTACAGATGATTTAAGGAAAATATCATCCTCTGCAATTATTTCACCGTTTGATGCTAAAATCTTTAAATTAACTGTTGTATCACCTTTAAAACGAATCGTTACCTCATTTCCCGAAGTTGTCTTATTTTCATCACCCTTAATGAATTTTGAATCGCCGTCTATTGTCCAAACGAGTTTACAACCACTGCAATCATCAACATAGTAATGTGCATAAAGCTCAATCTTTTCTCTTGGACTGTGAGATACATATACTGTTGTTTTTTCTATTTTACAAAAATTATCAGGCTTCTCACCATTAAAATACAAACCAATATAATCATGAAAGCCTATATATTCAACATTATTAAAATAATTCGAGTTGAAATATCGTCTTTCAATTTCTTGTGATTGCTTATTAAATATAAACTCGTAGTTCTTTCGTTCAACACGATTCCACTCACTTTGAGAACCGGCATAACAAAATGCAATGTGTTTTCCCGGAATTTGATACTGCTTTGCCAATTCAAAAATATTGCCCTCAAAGTATTCAAGGCTTTTAGGGATATTAATTTTGTGATACTGAATGCCTTCATCGATAAATGCATCATTACCGATACTTGTTACACCATCTTCTATTGTGATAACTGCAATATCATCATAATACTGTTTCCAAGGTGCTAACTTTTCCTTCTTGAATTCACCAGTTGTGAAATACCAATCCATTTCGCCGGTTCCGCTTATTACAAGCTCACCGTTGCTATAAAGAGTCCATTTCAGGTTATCTCCATATAAACCACAAAAACCTGAATTAATTACTGATTTATCTTCACTACTAGCAAATCCATAAATGGCAACAGAAAATGTAGACAATAATATTATTGTAGTAAGAATAATTGATAAAGTATTTTTTATATGTGATTTCATAAAAACATTCCTTTCTAAGTATAGTTTTTAAAAGAGATTGAGTAATTGTGTTTTAATAGTAACAAAATAAATTAAATTACTTAACTATCAATAATAATTAATACGTTGGATAAATCCATATAACTTCGTAACTATTTTGCTTATATACTCTTCCCTAAATAACTGTAATTCCAAAGACGTTGCTTGTGGTGTACCAAGTATTGTTTGTTTTAACGGCAACATCATATACCCAGTTACCTGTAGAAAATGTGGTATGAATTATCCATGTTAAATTATCCTCATTTTCAGTAACAATAATATCATTAGAATTGTTTAACGTATAGTATAAACTTGACTCATCAATTGTGTTTATCAGTCTAACTTCAGATACTTCTTTATCAGTTGTAATTGTTATTGTAGTTGGTGTTCCATATGTTATATATGTATTATCAACAGTTACACTTTTAAGTGGGGGATTTAAATCTGTGATTTCGTCAACAATAATACCATTCTCTACTACATACAATCTAGTATTCGCAATTGAAACATATTCAGAAAGGCCAAGAGAAAACTCTTTTTCAGGATACAAGCTAATGTTATTAAATGTTTTTATTTCGCTATAATGATTAGTTAATGCATCTACCTTAGCAATTGAAAAGGTCATAGTACCATAATCATATGCTTCAATACTTACAGATGAAGCATCGCTACCATATGGAATAAAGAAAACTTTTTCTCCATCTTCAGAAATCCATGAAACAACATCGCTTGTAACTGCAGTTTGTTCTTCTAAATACGTTGCGGTAGCTTGTTGACTTTCGTAAGCCATAATTTCTCCGACATCATTATATATTGTAACACCAACTGGGCATTTCATACTCAATAATTTTGGAAGAATATCCATTCTAACATCATTATTAGAGATTGCCATTATACCAACAAAATTCAGAGTTGTTTCCTGTGAAATCATAAAATTATAATATGTATCCATTTTGTGATTAGTAGGTACATCTTCGCCACGTTCCATTGATATGGGTATATCAATACCATGTCTACCCCAAAGATATTCGCCAGCAATAGCGGATGGAATTAGACTAAACGGCAAAAGTGTGACAATATCGTTTCGGTTTAATATATTAAATATATTAAAATGTTCTGAATTAAGTTGGTTACCAACATTCGGAGTTGCAAAAGTATAAGCATATACATTGTCAGAACCCCATTCTTCACTATTGTTCAATGCATCTCCAACTAAATTTGCAACGGCTGCTCCTAAACTGTGTCCTGTTACTAAAATAATTCTTTCATCTTCAAAACAGTTTTCATATGTTTCAAGGTATTCATTTAAATTGACAAGCACATCATTTTTTGCCCCAAGAAATCCCGTTTGTTGATCTTGAAGAAAACTAGCAATATCAGTGAGCCATTCAATAGAAGCTGCTGTGCCACGAACTGCAATAGTGATTAAAGTTTTATATGAGCCATCTGCATTAATAATTTTTTTGTGTGCTATTGTGTGTGCAGCTGTGTTGATTTGTGATTCATCATAATGATATTGCTCGATATTCTCAAAATTATTATTAGTCAGCACACTTTCAATAGTTGTAGGGTCTGTCATAAAACTTTCAGGAATATTTAACAACATATCATCAGGCAGAGGATTGTATGCTGCATTACTTAAATACATTGACCATGTTGCAAGGGCATGATTATATTCACTAGATTCCTTCCATGTAATAGCGGTGTTTTCTGTATTTATTTCGTAAAAATATCCTGTTACTTGGTCTAATTGGGTAATCTTAATAATTTGAGGCTCAGCATAATTGGATTGTATTACAATTTCTCCGACTCTTGTCAGATTTGTATTGTTCTCGGTGACACTTATATTTAATTTATAGTCACCATCATCTATTATTTCTTTTTCAAAAGATATCCATGTATCGTCTGTATATGGTTGCCAATTTACATTGGATGTAACATTAATAGTTTGTGTAAAATTATTGTGGCTAACAAATAAATCATCCTTGCTAAGAATCAAAGACGGTTCCGTACCTAGTTGTGTAACAGTAATTGTACCAATAACAGTATTACCTGTTTTTATTATTACATTTCCTGTTCTATTCTCAACAGAGGTATTTTCAGTAACAATTATTTGATTTGTACTGGACCCATTGTCGGGAGTTCCTGAAGTTTCACTTAAAGTAATCCAATCTACATCTGTATATGCTGTCCAATAATTTCCCACGTTTATTGTAAATGATTTTTCACTAGGCTGACTATTGGTTTCCCAATTTGAAATATCTATAGAGGGAGCTACATATGTTATATACATCTCTGGATAATTATCTGAATTCGTAGCTCTTGAAGAATAAAAATCAACTTGTGTTTTTGTGGATTCATCAGATGATGCAAGCATTATACCATTGTTGTTACCTGTATTAAGCCACCTTGCAACAGCCTCTTTAATATTAAATAAGTATGTGTCCGTATCTGGACTAGCCTGAACTGAGGATAGCCACATTAAGTTACTATTTTCGTATCCATTATTTGAGTTATCAACGGGTTGCTCTTTCCAAGATATACTATCGGGAGACCAATAATCTACATTGCAACAGTCAAATGCTTTAATATCGATTTCTTCTGCTCCTAATGCTGAATAGTAATTGTTTTGTTTCAAACTCAAATAGGCTTCATCAATATAACTTCCTGTAGGTATATTTGTGGGCATAGTAGGCTTAATATATGTTCTTGTAAGATTTGTTAAGTTTCTACCTACACGAAGTTCTTTTTTTACTCGTGGAGAGCCATTATACAAACCGTTAATAACAAACACATCATTGAATGATAAATATACTGTTGGGTCAATGATAACAGGAAAGGCTCTATCTGAATGGTTTATCCATGTTGAATTTGCTTTAAGTGTCATAATATAGGTGTCATCATTTTTTACCAAAGACATATCAATATCATTGCTTTCAAAACCATTCGCATCATACATATATGGAGCTTCAATGTAGAATATCACTTCATTTGATTTTTGGGATTCTACTAGACTTATTGAATTATCCTCATGTACAATAGGGATTAATTCTCCAAAATTCATTTCAAAACTATAAATGTATTCACCTTGTTGCTCGTTAACAACTATATTTTCCTTTATGGTGTTAGTAGTAACAATATATTCTAAATCTGTACCAAAGAATATATCCTCGTACACAACAGAACCTACCTGGTTTTTAACGGTCATTATATCTTGGTTATATGTTTCTATTTTGCTATTTTTACTGGTTATCGTGTTAGTTGAATTAGTTTCAAATAATGAAACATCATTTGCACTTTTAATAGATGACAAATTATTGACATCGTTGATTATCGTTGCTGTTTTACTCAATTGAGCGTTTGTAGTATTATTAACACCAAAACTAATTGTATAACCCTTATTGGTTGCAGATATTTTTTGCTCGTTTGAGAAACTTTGAGGAATACTAATAGTTGTTGGACTGGACTTAGTAACATACATAGCATTACCAGATTCACTTTTTTCATCATTCGTTAGTATTAGGTTATTGTTTATTTCTTTCCACTCACCATCTTCTTCGTAATGAACAGGGTTAGAATATGTAGCAACAACATACGAACCATCTTCACGCAGAAAGTGTTTTTCAAATTCACTTCTAAGGCTTTCAATTTCATCTATTATTGCAGATTCACCATTTATTGATACTTTTTCTATGTTATTCATTGGTTCTGTGTTTATTGCAAAAGTTGTGACTAAAGAACCAGAAATTACCATAACAACTGCAAGAATAATTGAAATAGTTTTAATAAATACTTTTCTCATAATTTTTCTCCTTTGCTTAATTATATGATTATATTTTCTCACTAAAAAAACTAGCTAACACCACCCTTGTATTTAGTCATTATATTTCAATATTTATTTTACAAACTTCAGCATGAAAAGTAAGATAATATGCAGAAAAGTAGAAAAAAGTGACAAAAAAATAAACGGTCATAAAGACCGTTTGATTTACGCAGGTATTAATATAGTAATTTTAAACTCATTATTATCATATGCCCATTCAAGTTCACCTTTATAATTTTTTAAGGCTTTAATAACGCTTTTCATACCATATCCGTGAATGTTTTTATTGGATTTTGTCGTAATAAGGTTGTTTTTGTCTTCTACAGGTTGGACAGAACAACTATTTCTAACAATTATTTTATGGAATACATTATCGTTTTCTAATGATAGGCTTATATATGGATTGTTTTCTTTTTCAGCACTTTCTATGGCATTTCTTAATAAGTTATCAAGAATGGCAGATATATCGTAATCATTAATGAATGAAAGGTTTTCATTTAGTGACAGTATGTTAAACTTTATATTCTTATCTTTACATAAAAGAGAGTATTTATTAATGATAACATCTAATAATCTGTTTTTAGTTTTTGCTTTTACTGATATTTCATTGGATTTATCATATATTTCCCGAATGTATTTTTTGACATTTTCTTCATCAGTGAGATTACTGATGTTAATAAGATTATTTCGAATATCATGAACAAAAATTCTTGTTTCTTCGTCCTTTCTTTCTAGAATGTCTAGATATTCTAAATTAATAGTTTGTTTTTGTTCAACCATTTCCATATCATGTAGCTTTTTCTGATTAGTAATTGCTTTTTCATGTACCGCAAAAACAACAACATTTGCAGCGAACATTACAAATTGAGCTAACATGCATAGAATGTTTGTTACTGTTGTAGACTCAAAGTATTGGGTTTGAACTCTTAAAACAATGGTAATAAAAAAGGTTGTTATAGGAAGTATGGTTAAATATATAGATGTTTTAAAACCTTCTCTTTTTATATTTTTTTTGGAGAAGGAAGAAATAATTAGTAAAAGACCAAAATAAAGAAATTTAGATGCGAAAGCTTCTTCAGCAAATATAATTAGATTGTTTTCAAAATGGTAAAAATCTACAACGAAAATTCCGGAAAGAAAAAACAGAATAATACATTCTGATATATACATTACTGCAGCAAGTAATAATGAATTAAATATGGATAATTTCCAATCACATTTAAAAGCTAAGGAGAAAACAATAAAAAATATTAAAATTATTGAAAATAAATTTATAATCTCGTTGGATAAAATAATTAACAATAACCACAGCGAAATATTTGCGATTGTACATATTGCTAAAGATGTTTTGGCATCTTTTTTATAATCAAACATATGGTGTCCATACCAAAAAACAATATATGTATTAAATGTGTACATTAAAAATGTAATTAAATAAAACAGTAGTTGTTCCATTTATATGCCTCTTTCTGCAAATAAAAACATTTTTGTTCTAAAATCTTGTTGTTTTTTAGGAGCAATTGATATTTCAACAGTCTCATCTAAATATGACAATATAAGCGATTTGCGATTAAAACTTTTTATATAGTTGAAATTTATAATAAAACTTGAATGAGGTGAATAAAAAATTAATTCATTTAACATGGTTTTCCATACGTTAATTTTATCTTTAGAAATAAATTCACCATTAGTAGTTACAATTTTTGTTTTTCTTTTATATGATTCACAATATACAATAGAACCGGTTGAAATTATTGCTGATTCGTTATTTGAACATATGATTTTAATATCTCTGCTAGATATTGAAAGTAGAGCAGCATCTAATGAACGATATAATCGTGGAACATCTAATGGCTTTTGCAAAAATCTATAAGCACCAAGTTCAAACGCATCATCAAGATAATCAGAATACGCGGTAATCATAAAAATAACGATATTGGGGGACTTTTGCTTTAATTCTCTTCCAATTTCAATTCCGCTTGAAGTTGGCATTTCCACATCAAGAAAAGCCATATCGAAGTTTATTTCGCTATTCAGTAAATCTTCACCGTTTTCATAATCGTATATTTCTGCATCGATTAAATTTTCAGAAAAATAATTTGATAGAGAATTTTTAATCTCTTTTCTTATCTTTAGTTCATCATCACATATTGCTAATTTCATAAGCATTCCTCCAAATAAAAATACCGTAAACCTATTTTTAGTTTACGGCATTAACATAAAATTGTCAAATATAAAAGTTATTTCTAATCTTTTTGATGATTATCAGCAATAGCTTTAACCATGATTTTGATTGTATCGATTTCTTCATCAGTACATTCCCTTAGATATTCTTCTATTTCACTGAAATTATTTTTCTTAACAATCCCAAATGTAAAATAATCAATTGTCACACCTAAACAGGTCGCTATATCATATAATAATTCAATATTAGCTTTGGTTCTACCTGTTTCAATTGCAGAAATATGCTTAACAGAAACATCAACTTTTTCTGCTAATTCTTCTTGTGTCATTTTAAGTTTTCTTCTTTGAGTACTAATTCTAAATCCCATCATTTTTAAATTTAACTTCATATAACCACCAAGATAATTTTATCATTAAATGAAGTTATTCTACACTATTTTATATTAGATATATCTAATATAAGGTTATACATTCTAATTAATAATGGAGAGATTAACCAATTATTAGATTAATAGTTATTTTTATGATTATTTGATATTATTTTGTATCACATATTGAAATATAATTTTATAGAAAGTATATTTCAATATATGGGGAGGTGAGAAAATGAATGTTAATAATAAAAAAGAGAAGTTGTCGGCTAAACTGATTAAGAAAGTTATTACTCAGTCATTAAGAGTCGATGCGAATAATACATCTTGTATAATTATTTATCAACCAAATGTACCGGCTACACTTAAAAAGTTTAGTAAAATCGAAAAAGAATGATTGGAAAATTATCATCAAAATTAGCAAATAAATTATTAGATAAATCAATAATTAATGACACTGAGAAAGAACTATATGTTTACGGATTCTTTATATTATTATCACATATACTATATCTCATTTTAACTGTAATGTTTGGAATCTTGTTAGGTATAGTTCTTCAAAGTGTTGTTTTTTATGTGGCATTTCAATTTATTAGAAGATATGCCGGTGGAATACACGCTTCAAGTGAATCGAAATGTGAGGTAGCAACTACAGTATCAATATTCCTATGTCTTGGGCTTGTAAAACTATGTGACCTATATAATCTCAAGGTAATAATATTAGTTTTAACGATAGTTGCTGCCGTTTTTATTCTTGTTTTGTGTCCACTAGACACTCCTGAAAAACCATTAAATAAAAAAGAAAAGGTATATTTCCGAAAAAAATCGTGGATAATATTGCTTATTATTTTAGCTTTTATAGGCACATCTTTGTACTTTGAAATCAATACTTTTATTTACCCATGTTCTATGAGTTTGATTTTGGAAAGTGTATTACTCGTGTTAGGAGAAATAAAGGGAATAAGAAAAAAGAATGGATAATAACGCTTTTGGAGTATTTCTGAAGGAAAAGCGTCAACAAAATGGGTTATCTTTAAGAGCATTAGGCAAACAAGTTGGATTATCTCACATTTACTTATATAATATTGAGAACGGAAAAAAAGCTCCGCCAAACGATGTAATTATCGAACATCTAGTTCTTGCTCTTGGTTTAGATGAAAAGAATAAATTAAAATTTTTGATATTGCTGCTCAATGTAAATCAAAATTAGATAGTAGTAATTATTATATGCCTGTTGATATATCACAGTATCTTAATGAAAATGAAGATGCGAAAAATGTTATACGCGAGGCAAATCAAAAAGAACATGATGACTCGTTTTGGAACGATTTACTAAAGGAATTAAAAGAATAAATATGTCCCAGGCGGGATATATTTTTTACTTTTACTGTTATCCATTGGAGAACAAAAATGATAGTTCTATCAAAAACTTTTCAACAGAAAGTTAAAAAAGTGCATTGCCCTGTTTGTGGGGGCAGATTATGTGATGTCGTTTCATCTGAAAAAATATTTCTGAATAATCAAAATATAAAAAGTGAGTTAGTTTTAAAGTGTCACAAATGTAGAAACCAAATAGGAATATCAATACAGAATAATTAAATTAAATGTACAGTACTTCATTAAAAATAGAAGTCTGACGAATTCGTCGGACTTCTATTTTTTTGTCCTTCGAGAAGAAAGGACATAATGAATCAACATTGGTTAGCATATATAGCTAAATATCCATAGTCTCCTAGATTTTTGAATTAAAAAGATCAAAAATATAAGGAGACTATAAAAATGAGTTTTAACAGAAGAAATGAATATAAAAGATATATTGCAAAACAGGAAGTTCAAAAAAGAGAATATATAGCACTTGGTCTTTCTAAAGAACAGATAGAAAAAATACAGGAATTAGATAGACAACAGTTTTTGAGTGACATGCGTTTTTACATGCATAATCAATCTTTTGATTGTGTGAACGATGACTTTGAAACTGATGAACGGAGTCCGTTATTCAAAAGATTTTTTCATCATCTAATTACATATCAGGAATCGGTTGATAAACATCTCGGTATGGATATTGAAAA
This sequence comes from Candidatus Fimenecus sp., assembly GCA_045578245.1. GTDB lineage: Bacteria > Bacillota > Clostridia > Oscillospirales > Acutalibacteraceae > Fimenecus. The sequence continues at coordinate 17,236 of JAZNJX010000120.1, forward strand.
TGATGAGTTGATAAATGCAATAAATAAACTATCATCAGTTCAAAAAGAGATTTTAAAACTGTTAATTGATGGTTGCTCAGTTGAAGAAATTAACCAAATTATGCTTATCCCTTGTAGAACCATTTATTACAAAAAGAAACAAATCAAGAATAAGTTACTTCCATCCATGAAAAAACTTTTTCCTGAATGTTTTGATATGAAAGAAGGTGATGGTATGTAACAGTTTGTATCCATATGTGAGAAAACACAAAGTTAGATGAATTAGAAATAAATGTGTTAATGTCATTATAGTACAAGGAGATTTGTGGCTATAAAAAGAGACTCAAGCCATCAATTTATTTTTGATGGCTTGAGTGGTTGAAATCAGGTTGTGTAAATAAACATAAGTGAGAAAAACTATTGCTTGAATCCATACAGTGTTTTATTTATTTGGTCTATGATTTCAAGTAATTCATCATCCACAGAATCTCCGTTTTCAATGCGCTTTAATTCATCACATACATTTGATAGTTCTAATTTAAGAGCCTTATACACCCTTGGATTACTTTCTACTACAATATCACGGTTGATACATTTGCGATAACAATATTCTTGTTTTGAAAGTCCTGATAATGCAATAATACGATTCATTATTTCATACTCTTCTGGTGATACACGAAATCCTACGGTTATACATCTAAAGCGATTATTTTTATCTAAATTTTTCTTTGACATTTTAGTGTTTTTCCTTTCTGAAATTATTCAGTTTATCTGCCATATCTACTTGTGTGGAAGGGAAAAGGTGAGCATAGTTATAAGTAATATTTATGCTTTCGTGTCCAACTCGGTCTGCGATTGCTACTGCTGAATACCCCATCTCAATTAGGAGTGAAATGTGACTATGTCGTAAGTCGTGTATCCTAATACGTTGTACACCTGCTTCATTTGCACCTCTTGTCATTTCTCGATGAAGATAATTTTTTGTTATGTTAAACACGCGTTCTTTTTTGTTTAGTCCGTATAGTTTTGAAAAATATTCTTTCATTTCATCAACAAGAAAATCAGGCATTTTAACTGTACGATTGCTTTTTGATGTTTTTGGTTCGGTAATGACATCTCTGCCGTTGATACGTTGAAGTGATTTGTTTATAGTAACTGTTCCATGTTCTAAATTAAAGTCATTTGCAGTTAAAGCTAATAGTTCACCTTCACGTATTCCACACCAATATAACATTTCGAATGCATAGTAAGAGATGGGTTTATCCATTATTGCAAATGCAAACTTTTGATATTCTTCTTGTGTCCAAAAGAGCATTTCACGATTTTTGGATTTACCCATATTACCGACCTTTGAGGCTGGGTTTTCTTTTAAACCATAAAATTTTACTGCGTGATTAAAGATTGCACTCAGTTGGTTATGTAGCGTTTTAAGATATACAGGAGAGTATCTTTTACCATCTTTTCCCTTACTTTTTATCATTTCATTTTGCCAAGCGATAATATCTTTGGATTGAATATCGTTTATTTTGCGTTTACCGAAATAGGGGAGTATTTTTGATTTTATAATATGTTCTTTTGTTTGCCATGTGTTTTCTTTAATACGATTTTTCATATCTGCAGTATAGATATCAATAAAACTAGCAAAAGTCATATTGAGGTCAGTTTGTACCTTGTTTAAAAACTCTCGTTCCCAAGCCAATGCATCTCTTTTGGTAGGGAAGCCTCTTTTAGTACTTTGCTTTCGCTTTCCAGTCCAATCAGTCACTCGATAATAAACCATCCAAGAATTTGTTTTTTCATCTTTATAGACTGCCATTTGAATTACTTCCTTTCTTTTAATTTGTTTGGGTTATATTGTGTTTTTTCTAAAAAGAATTGCTTATTTATTCTGCCTGACATTGTAAAGAAACCTTGTTCTTTTAATTCAGCATTCATATTTCTTATTACTTTATAGGCAAATGATTTAGAAACCTTTAAAGCTTGTGCAACATCGTCAACAGTTAAATAGTAATTTTCAAACATTTTTTCACTCCTTTCAATAAGTTGTGTTTTGGCATCTATATGTAATATTTTCCCAGACTACATGTTATTTTATAGATTTACATATTGAAACTATTGAATTTATATGTTTGTTAATATAGGAGACTTAAACATAATTAGTTAAGTTATCTTAATTATACTAAACAAAAAGAGTTAAGTCAAGTGTGCGAACAATAAAAAGTTAAACTTTTTTGTTTATATCATATTGACTAAACTTAAACAAATGTGTTATACTCCATATGTTGCATATTAACAAGGAGTGAACTATTATGGCTATTGGTGAACGAATACGATTTTTTCGTAATCTAAAAGGTATGACACAAAAGTTTCTTGGTGTTCAGGTTGGCTTTCCTGAAAAAACAGCTGATATTCGTTTGGCACAGTATGAGTCCGGAACGAGGACACCTAAATCTGATTTAACGGAAGCACTTGCCAATACTTTGGGTGTATCTACTATGGCATTAAATGTTCCTGATATTGATACCGAAATCGGATTTATGCATACGCTTTTTGCATTAGAGGATATTTATGGCTTAAAGATTGACAAGGTCAATGGAGAAATTTGCATTTGCCTTGATAAAAACAGAGGAACATCTTACATTTCTTTGCTTGAGCGTTTTACTGCTTGGCAGAAAGAAGCTGAAAAGTACCGCAATGGTGAAATCAGCAAAGAGGAATATGACCATTGGCGATATGCATATCCAGAAGTAGAGGTACAACGCACCCGGGCTACTATGAACGCAACGCGTAAATCACATAACATTGAGCAATAAAGGGGTGCCGCATGGAGAAATTACAATACGATAGTTTTTATATATTTCTTGTTTCTCTGGGTGTAATACTAATTGCGCTTCCAATAGTCGCATTAGTCTTTGTGGCAAATGGCGACATCCTTCTATTAAGCCAAGTCGAGTATGATAATTTATCGGTGTTCTCGTTAGAAAGCATTCAACAGCGAGAACAACTTTATGATTTTATTGTCGCTTGGCTTCCGCTTGCTACGAAAATATTGATACCCATTGGATTTGTTTTGATTATTGTGGGTGGTATAAAATGGTATATGATTCAATTGCAATTAGACGAACAAATTAAGTCTGATACCATAATGAAAAGAATTAATGCCAAAAATATGAGTGCTACAGAAATTGTAACTAAAGTCGTAGAAGAGGTTACTGAAGCTGAGGAAACAGAGCCAATTACAGAAAAACCAGTCAAGTCATCGCGCCATGAGAAAATTCTAAAATATATGGAAATCGAAGAATTATGTTTTGCAAAGACAGTAAGAGAGTATTCAAAGAAATACCATCTTAAGAAAAATGTGCGAATAGGTAGATTTGATTATGATTTTATAGCGGTATCAAAGAAGGATAATGTTGATATTCTCTTTGAAGTAAAATACTGGCATCAAATTCCGCCTACGCATATTACTAATAGTTTAGCTTACAAAGTGTTTTCGGCAGGACAAAATTATGAAACCGAAACGCACCGCAATTTTCATAGTGTAATTATCATTGTTGTACCGAAGCAACACCTTGAGAGAATAAAAAACAATTTGATTACAAGAATTGAAAACTCTAAAGTTAATTGGACTGCTGAAATCCAATATGTTGCAGAAGAAGATTTGTAATAGTTAAATAACTATATATAGGGAGGTGATATTATGGCACGCACCATTTTCTACTCTTGGCAAAACGACTTGGATAGCAAAACACATCGATATTTCATTGAGAAATGCTTAAAAAAGGCATTGGCTGATTTAGAAAAAGACGCCGCCATATATATGAGTTATGATCGAGATACCAAAGGCATTAACGGTAGTCCTGATATCACTGCAACAATATTCGATAAAATTGACAAATGTGTTTTATTTGTTTGTGATGTAAGTATTGTTAATTCAAATGCTAATGGTCGCAAAATGCCAAACCCTAATGTTTTAGTAGAATTAGGATACGCGGCAAGCAAACTTGGCTGGGATAGGATCATTTGCTTATTTGATGGAAATACTGGCGATATTGAAGATTTACCATTTGATTTGCGTCAAAAAAGAGTAACTCCTTTTTATCCGGGCCGAAAAAATGAAATTTCACGAGTAAGCAAAATTTTGGGAGCAAATATTGCCGATTTATATGTGAAAGGACAACTGTTCAATCCATTGAATGATTACATTAAAGGCAAAACTGATAGATCTATATTAGGCATTGTTAAACCTATGGCTAATTTGGTTTACGGTACTGTATCGTTAAGCGAAGGATTGGCACACGTTTCCCCCTTGTTAAACTGCTCTTCGGAAGAAATAGAAAAGCGTATTACTGGTATTCGTTTTCCAGCGTTCATTACACTAAATGACTTTGAAATAGAAAACGCAAGTCTTCAAGATGTATTAAAGGACCTTTTTTCATCTTCGTATTTTCCAAAAGAATGGAGTTATATCGTCTTAGAACTGATTGATTGGATAAGGGAATATAGCTGGCTTATTTCGAAAAGGAACAAAGAATATCCTTTTTTGCTTTCAGACACACTCGAATTTGACCATTATGCTGCAATTAACTCACAAGTAATAAATTCAAATAATCCTCCAAACTCTTTTTTGATTCTTGAAGCGATAATTGAAGACGGATTACGTCACGTTGATACTAAAAGGGGGAAGGTAATAAACACCACACATTACCCAACAAACAAAGCTACTACATTAAGGCAAACTTTGACTTTGAAAGAAACGTCAGTTAAATTGTTTGCTGACAAGATATACAAACTTATTCGAATTTGTCAGGATTGGCTTGATGTTACCGATGGTGAGTTTATCTTAGATCCCGATTACTATGTGATAACATAAGTGTAAACAATAAAGAGCTAACAGACTTTGTAACAAAAATCTGTTAGCTCTTTTTTATGAATAATCTGAAATTGTTGTCAAAACGTTGTCACGAGAGATTTTAAATCCTCTAAAACTCAGTAATATCAAGGGGTTTCAGCATTTTTGGTACTATTCCCATTCGATTGTGCCGATTGGCTTTGGAGTAAGGTCATAGAGTACACGGTTTATGCCCTCAACTTCGTGTGTGATTCTGTAAGTAACTTTATGGAGTACTTCATAAGGAATTTCTTCGATTGTAGCACTCATAGCATCTGTTGTGTTAACAGCACGGATGATTGCAGGCCAGCCTTCATAACGGCTTTCGTCACGAACACCAACACTCTTAACGTCAGGAACAGCGATAAAATACTGCCATACTTTTTCAGCAAGACCACAGATATCAAATTCTTCACGAAGAATTGCATCTGCTTCACGAAGTGCTTGGAGTCTGTCACGTGTGATTGCACCAAGGCAACGAACACCAAGACCAGGACCTGGGAATGGCTGACGATAAACCATAGCGTGTGGAAGACCAAGTGCTTCACCAACTACACGAACTTCGTCTTTAAAGAGAAGCTTGATTGGCTCAACAAGTGAGAAGTTAAGGTCTTCAGGAAGGCCACCAACATTGTGGTGAGATTCAACTGCCTTTTTGCCTTCAGCCTGTTTAAAACTTTCAAGGATGTCAGGATAAATTGTACCCTGAGCTAAGAATTCAATTCCCTCAAGTTTTCTTGCTTCATCAGCAAAAACATTGATAAATTCAGCGCCGATAATCTTTCTCTTCTTTTCAGGTTCACTGACATCTTTAAGAAGGTCAAGGAAACGGTCAGTAGCATCAACATAAATTAAGTTAGCATCGAGTTCCTTACCGAAAATTTCAATAACGTTTTCACTTTCGTTCTTTCTCATAAGGCCATGGTTAACGTGAACACAAACTAACTGTTTGCCGATAGCTTTAATGAGGAGAGCAGCAACAACCGATGAGTCAACACCACCGGAGAGTGCGAGAAGGACTTTTTTGTCACCAACCTGCTCACGAACAGCATTAACCTGTTCTTCGATAAAAGCATCTGCTAACGCTTTGGTGGTAATTCTTTCCATTGATTCGGGTCTAACATTACAATCCATTTTGAATTCCTCCATTTGTATAATTAGTCTGTATAGTTATCGAAATATCCCTGAACGAGAATGATAGGTGTTCCCTTATCACCAGAACCACTTGTAAGGTCACAAAGTGAACCGATAAGGTCAGTAAGTTGACGAGGAGTTGTACCCTGAGAAGCCATGTTACCGACAAGATTACCATTCTTTTCCTTGATACTCTTAGAAATTGCTTCTTTAAGCTCAGCACCTGAAAGACTTTTGAAGTCGTTGTCAGCAAGATATTTAAGTTTCAATTCATTTGGTGTACCGATAAGACCTGCAGTGTGAGCAGGGGATACAACCGGGTCAGCAAGTTCCCAAATTTTACCCTGTGGGTCCTTGAATGCACCGTCGCCATAAACCATAACTTCGATATGCTTGCCAGTTCTCTTAATGAACTCAGCCTGAATATCTTCAACAAGTCCCTGACAATCTCTTGGGAAGAGCTTGATTGTATCTTCAGTTGATTTGTTTGAACCGAGAAGACCGTATTTTTCGTTACAGCCACTTCCGTTTACGGGAGCATTGAGGATGTCGTCAAGACCACAAACAACTTTAGCCCCTGCAGCCTTTAAGATTCTCTTTGTTCTTGCTCTTGTATGAATATCACAGGTAAGAACACAGTCAGTATAGTTGAGAATTGTTTTTGGCTGATTTGCAAAGATGATTTCTGCCTCTGCACCTGCTTCTCTGATGATTTCAGAATAGTAAGCAACGTAGTCAACACCTGTGAATTCGTGTTTGTTTTCACCAAAGAGTTCTCTGTATTTTGTTTCATCAAGAACATCTGAGTAAGGGTTGATTCCTGCTTCATCAATCTGGTCAAGGCTTACGAGTGAGTTACCTACTTCATCACTTGGATAACTGAGCATAAGAACAACCTTTTTAGCACCTTTTGCAATACCACGAAGACAAATTGCGAAACGATTACGTGATAAAATAGGGAATATAACACCTATTGTTTCACCACCGAGTTTAGCCTTAACATCAGCAGCAATATCATCAACTGATGCGTAGTTTCCTTGTGCACGGGCTACGATTGATTCTGTAAGAGAAACAACGTCTCTGTTACGCATTTCAAATCCTTCGCTTTCAGCTGCTTCAAGTACGCTTGTAACAGTGATATCAACTAGGTCGTCACCCTGTCTGATGATAGGACAACGAATTCCTCTTGAAACTGTACCGACTTTTCTTTCCATATATATCTCTCCAATATAAAAAATTACTAAGTTCTTTTTTAGTATGTGAATTTGTCAAGATGAAATGCCCAAATACTCACACTAAAATCCACTCTGTATTATATAATACTTTTCCACACAAAGTCAATAAAAATATATTTGATACCGAATAAAAAATGTTTAAAAAATGCTTTAAAATTTTGTGCATTTTTTTGGTCAGAATAGCTGTTTTATTGTTGCTTTCCGTTGACTTTTATGATGCGTTGGAGTATAATGAATCTAATTATAATGGTTTAATTGTATAGGTGTGCCCTTTTTGAGGACGGATTGTAAAAGGAGATGGACTAATGTACAGTAGTTTTAAGCGTTTTATGGATGTTGTTTTATCGTTGCTTGCGTTGATTGCATTGTCACCTGTTATGTTGATTGTGGCAATTATAATTAAGCTTACATCACCAGGCCCAGTTATTTTTGTACAGAAGCGTGTAGGTAAAGACGGTAAGGTATACGACATGTACAAATTCCGTTCAATGTGTGTTGGTGCTGAACAGCAGGAGGGTGGAGTTTTCTGTACAAAAGGAGATGCTCGAGTTACTCCGATCGGTAAGTTTATAAGAGCGACAAGCATTGATGAATTACCTCAATTAGTTAATATCATAAAAGGTGAAATGTCTTTAATCGGTCCACGACCAGTTCTTACATATTATCCAAAAAATTGGGAGGAATATACTCAGGAAGAATTAAAGAGATTTGATGTTCTTCCGGGTGTTACAGGTTGGGCAGCTGTTCACGGCAGAAAAACAAATACAGTTGAAGCAAGATTTGCTTACGATAATTATTATGTAGATAATCTTTCGTTCTCACTTGATTTGAAAATTTTCTTTATGACAATAAAATCGGTATTAACAAATGAAGGTAATGAAGATGACGGTTCTGCAGAAACAGTTGCTGCAAAAAAAGATTCAGAATAAAAGATTTCTTTTTATGACAGAAGAAAGGATAAACTGATGCAAAAAGTACAAATTAAAAAAACTGACCTCCATATTTCAGCACTTTGTATGGGTGGATGTCCACTCGGCGGATACGGATGGGGAGATGTTTCAAGACAAGAATTAATAAATGCTGTTCGTACTGCACTAGATAATGGTATTAACTTTTTTGATACTGCAGATACATACGGTCTCGGCGAAAGCGAAAGAACATTGGCAGAAGCTCTTGGCGCCGATTCACATAAAGCGGTAATTACAACAAAGTTTGGCGTAAGAGTTGAAAACGGCAAAACTTTTTATGATAACAGCCGTGAATATATTTTCCAGGCAGTTGAAGCAAGCCTTAAAAGACTTAACAGAGATTATATTGACCTCTATCAGGTGCATTACAGAGACGGAAAAACTCCTCTTGCAGATGTTGCAGAAAGCCTTGAAATCTTAAAAGACCAAGGCAAAATCAGATATTATGGTTTATCAAATATTCATGCAGAAGATGCTGAAGAATTAAAACAGTTCAGCACAAATCCATTTGTTTCATTTCAGGATGAATACAGTCTTGCTTGCCGCAAAAATGAGCAAGAAATGTTCAGCTTCCGCGATGAGTTTGAAATGACTCCTTTTACTTGGGGAAGCTTAGGACAAGGAATTCTCAGCGGTAAGTATGATAAAAATTGTAGGTTTGATGCAAATGACCGACGTTCAAGAGATATTTACGTTAATTTCCATGGTGAAAAACTTCTTAAGAATCTTGAAATCGTTGAAGTGCTTAAAGAAATTGCCGGAGAAACAGGAAAATCAGTTTCTTCCGTTGCGATTCGTTGGATATTGGACTATTTGAATGATTCAGTTGTAATTGTTGGTGCTAAAACACCAAAACAAGTTTTGCAAAATGCTGAATCATTAAGCTTCAGTTTAACTGCTGAACAAATAGACAGATTAGAAAAAATATCAAAGGAGTAATAGGATGAAGAGTGAACAATTAGCATGGCTCATAAGACGTCACGGCATTGAAATGACACATATTTCACATGGTAGCCATATTGGCTCAATATTGTCAGTAGCAGATGTTGTTTCGGTTTTATACAATGATGTAGCTAATATTACACCTGAGAATTTAAAAGATGATAACCGAGACAGAATAGTGCTCAGTAAAGGACATGCAGGTGCAGCAATCTACGCAGCTTTAGCTGAAAAAGGATTTTTCCCTGTAGAGGAGCTTAAAACACATTATGCTGATGGTAGCCGACTTTCAGGACATGTATCTCACAAGGGTATTCCCGGTGTTGAGATTTCAACAGGTTCTTTGGGACATGGTGCTTGTATGGCTTGTGGCATTGCTCTCAATGCAAAGCTTGAGAAGAAACCTTATTATACATATGCTATCGTTGGTGATGGTGAGTGTGATGAGGGCTCAATTTGGGAAATGGCTTTATTCGCAAATCACTTTAAGCTCAATCAGTTTGTTGTAATCGTTGACCACAACAAGATGCAGAGTCTTGATTTCTGTGAAAACACATTGGCTTTATCACCATTTGCAGAAAAATGGAAAGCTTTTGGATGGAATGTGTATGACATTGATGGCCATAATCACGATGAAATCCGTAATGCACTGAATGATGCTAAAAAGTCACAGGACAAGCCTACTGTTATTATCGCAAATACAGTAAAGGGCAAGGGAGTTTCCTTTATGGAAAGTGATATTCTTTGGCACTATCGTTTCCCTCATGAAGGTGAAGAGTATGACGGTGCGTTAAAAGAATTACATGCTGTAATGCCTGATGGTGTTGTTGACCCATATGAAAATAAGGAGGAGACAAAATGAGAGATACATTTGTTAAAACCTTACTTGAAATAGCAAAAAGAGATAAGAATGTATATATTGTTACAGGTGACTTAGGTTTTGGTGTTTTAAAACCATTCTGGGATGAACTCCCTGACCAGATTATTAATGCAGGTATCGCTGAGCAAAATATGACATCTATCGCAGCGGGTCTTGCAATGCAAGGCAAAGTTGTATATACATATTCTATAGGTAATTTTCCTACATTAAGATGTATAGAGCAAATCCGTAACGACTGTGCATATCATGATGCTAATGTTAAAGTAGTATGTGTTGGTGGCGGTTTCGTTTATGGTTCACTTGGTATGAGTCACCATGCTACAGAAGATATTGCAATGATGCGTGCATTACCTAATGTAACAGTTGTTGCTCCTGGTGACTTAGTTGAGGCTGCTTGTGCTACAAAAGCTATCTATGAAACCCCGGGTACTTGCTATTTAAGATTAGGCAGAGGTGGAGAAAAACAAATCCACGATGGTATCGATAACTTTGAAATCGGTAAGGCGATTAAGATTCAAGATGGTGAAAAGGTTGCCATTTTCTCAACAGGTGCTATTTTTGATGAAGTTGATGAAGCTTGCAAAGTCCTTGGTGAAGAGGGGATTGTACCTGCAGTTTATACTTTCCCAACCGTAAAACCTATTGATAAAGATGTTATCCTTGAATGTGCATCAAAATACAAAACAATTATCACTGTTGAAGAGCACAACTTAAGCGGTGGATTCGGTTCTGCAGTTGCTGAAGTTCTTGCTGAACAGGATAGTAAAGATGCAAAGCTTGTAAGAATTGCATTGAATGACAGATATTCATGTATTGTAGGTAGTCAAAAGTACTTAAGACAGCAGTATTCAATTGACTCAAAAGCAATTATAGAAAAAGTGAAAGAAAATTATATAAAATGAAAAAGATTTTAATTTTGGCAAATGATGTAACAACAATTGTCCAGTTCCGAAAAGAGCTTATAAAAGCACTTGTTGATGCAGGTCATGAGGCTCTTGTCAGTATTCCGAAAAGTGAAAGAAATCACGAAATTACTGACCTTGGGGCAAAGGTGATTGAAACAACATCATCAAGACATGGCAAAAATCCATTAGAAGACTTTTTCCTGTATTTAAGTTATAGAAAACTCTTAAAGGAACATAAGCCTGATTATGTGTTTACATACACGGTAAAGCCGAATTCGTATGGTGGACTTGCTTGTGGACAGCTTAAAGTCCCTTATGTCGCAAATGTAACAGGATTAGGTGTTATTGAAGAAGAAGGTCTTTTGCAGAAACTGATGTTAACGCTTTATAAAGTGGGATGCAGAAAAGCAAAATGTGTTTTCTTCCAGAATAAGTCAAATCTTGAGTTTTTCCAGAAACACAAGATTGTTGGTGAAAACGTAATTCTTCTTCCTGGTTCAGGTGTTAATACTGAAAAATTCACATATATGAAATATCCTGAAAGTGAAAGAACAAATATTGTATTTGTCGGAAGAATTATCAGGGATAAGGGTGTATATGAATTGGCAGAGGTTGCGAAGCAGTATCTGGATAACCCGAATGTTCAATTCACAATTGTCGGTGATGTTGAATATGGTTCAGAGAATCCTTTCTCAGAGCTTTCAAATGTCAATTGTGTCGGTTATAACAATGATGTAAGACCTTTCCTTAAGGAGGCACATGCTGTTATCCTTCCGTCCTATCACGAGGGAATGGCAAATGTTCTTTTAGAGGGTGCTGCTTCAGGACGACCAATTCTGGCATCTGTGATTCCTGGATGTATGGAAACCTTTGACGAGGGTGTGTCAGGCTTTGGATTTGAAGTGAAAAATGCTGATAGCATGAAATGTGCAGTTGACAAGTTCCTTGCATTGTCACATGAAAAGAAATGTGAAATGGGCAAAAAGGGAAGACAAAAAATGGAAACACAATTTGATAGGAAAATTGTAATAGGTAAATATTTTAATGTTATAAATAATTAAATTAAATAATAGAAAGAGTGATTATTATGTTTACAAATCTCTATGAAAAAATTGTTAAAGGCGAAGAAAAAATCTCACTTGTAGGTCTTGGTTACGTTGGTATGCCAATTGCAGTTGCTTTCTCAAAGAAAGTAAAAGTAGTTGGCTTTGACCTTAATGCTAAGAAAATTGAACTTTACAAAAACGGTATCGACCCAACAAACGAAGTTGGTGATGAAGCTATCAAAGCTTGTACAGTAGATTTCACTGCTGACGAAACAAAGCTTAAGGAAGCTAAATTCCACATTGTTGCTGTACCAACTCCTGTAAATGACGACCATACACCTGATTTGACACCTGTTGAAGGTGCGTCTACAATTGTTGGTCGTAACCTTACAAAGGGTTCAATCGTCGTTTATGAATCAACAGTTTACCCAGGTGTTACAGAAGATATCTGTATTCCAATTCTTGAAAAAGAATCAGGTCTCAAATGTGGTGTTGATTTTAAAGTAGGTTATTCTCCTGAAAGAATTAACCCAGGTGATAAGGTTCACCGTCTTGAAACAATCGTAAAAATCGTTTCAGGTATGGACGAAGAATCACTTGACCAGATTGCTAAGGTTTATGAGCTTGTTGTTGAAGCAGGTGTTCACAGAGCTGAAAGCATTAAGGTTGCTGAAGCTGCAAAGGTTATTGAAAACAGCCAGCGTGATATCAATATTGCGTTTATGAATGAGCTTTCAATTATCTTCAATAAGATGGGTATTGATACACAGTCAGTTCTCAGAGCAGCAGGAACAAAATGGAATTTCCTTAAATTCTTCCCTGGTCTTGTTGGTGGTCACTGTATCGGTGTTGACCCATACTATCTTACATATAAGGCAGAGCAGTTAGGTTATCACAGCCAGATTATCCTTTCAGGTCGTAGAATAAACGATGATATGGGTAAGTATGTTGCTGAAAGCGTTGTTAAAAACCTTATCAAGGCTGATGTAGCAATCAAGAGTGCAAAGGTTGCAATTCTTGGCTTCACATTCAAAGAAAATTGTCCAGATACAAGAAATACAAAGATTATTGATATCTATAATGAACTTAAAGAATATGGTATTACTGCAACAGTTGCAGACCCTGCAGCAGATGCTGACGAAGCAAAATGGCTTTATGGTATGGAGTTTGTTGATATGTCAACAATTAAAGACTGCGATGCAGTTATCCTTGCAGTTGCTCACGAAGAGTTCAAGGATTTAACACAGGCTGACTTTGATAAGATGTTCAAAGCAGGTGACAATACTACAAAAGAACTTGCTGATATTAAGGGTCTTCTTAACCGTAAAGAATACGAAGCAGCAGGCTATATTTACTGGAGATTATAATTATGGGTTATAAACATTTAAAATTTCCTGAGAATTCAGTATTCCTCGTAACAGGTGCAGCAGGATTTATTGGCTCAAACCTTTGCGAAGCAATACTTGATATGGGATATAAAGTAAAAGCTCTTGATGACCTTTCAACAGGTAAGCAAGAAAATATTGATATGTTCCTTGATAATCCAAACTACTCATTTGTAAAAGGCGATATCAAGGACCTTGATACATGCATGAAAGCTTGTGAGGGCGTTGATTATGTTCTTAATCAGGCTGCATGGGGTAGTGTTCCTCGTTCAATTGAAATGCCAATCTTCTATTGTAAAAATAATATTGAAGGTACACTCAATATGATGGAAGCAGCTCGTCAGAATGGTGTTAAGAAGTTCGTTTATGCTTCTAGTTCATCAGTTTATGGTGATGAGCCAAATCTTCCAAAGTATGAGGGCAGAGAGGGTAACCTTCTTTCACCTTATGCACTTACAAAGCGTTGTGACGAAGAATGGGGTAAACTCTATACCAAACTTTACGGACTTGACACATACGGAATGAGATATTTCAATGTTTTTGGTCGTCGTCAGAATCCAGACGGTGCTTATGCAGCTGTTATTCCAAAATTTTTAAAGCAGCTCCTTAACGGAGAAACACCAACTATCAATGGTGATGGTAAACAGAGCCGTGACTTTACTTATATCGATAACGTTATCGAGGCAAACCTTAAAGCTTGTCTTGCACCAAGTGAGGCAGCAGGTGAGGCATATAATATCGCATACGGTGGAAGAGAGTATCTTATCGATATTTACTATGGACTTACAGCCGCATTAGGTCTTGACATAGAGCCAAACTTCGGCCCTGACCGTAAAGGTGATATCAAACACAGTAATGCTGATATTTCAAAAGCCCGCCGTCTTTTAGGTTATGACCCCTATTACAGTTTCCAGGATGGAATCAAACTTGCAATCGAGTGGTATAAGGAGAATTTATAGTGAGTGGTATTTGTGGAATCATTAAAATCGGTGATGCTTTCAGTTGCGATTATATGTTGAGTATTGTAAATAAGATGAACTCGGCATTGTATAGCAAATCTGATGGGTTTACATTTTCTGATGCCAATTGTGTGATTGGTAAAAATGATAACTATGCCATTAGTGATACAAAAGTTGTATTTTTTCTTGGTGATTTATACAACAAAAATGAGCTTGATGATAACAACATAATTGTTGAAAATGAAGCTCATTTGGTGATGGTTGGTTATGAAAAATTTGGTAATTCATTTTTTCGCCAATTAAGTGGAAAATTTGTGTTGGTAGTTTATGACAAACAATTACAGAAAATTACAATTATACGTGATAAAGTAGGTTCCAAGCAGATATATTACTATAAGAATGATGACTGCTTTGTTTTTTGTACTGAATTAAACGGTTTGCTTGCAACGAATATAATTCCAAAGAAAATAGATAGGGAAGCATTATCACAGTATTTACAACTGACTTATATCCCCGCTCCTAAATGCATTATACAGGACGTTAATAAAGTTAAGCCCGCGATAACATTCGATTTTGACTCAATAAATGGTATTAGCGAAGATGAATATTGGGTCATTTCCAACTCTATTGAAAAGAAATATGAGGATTTTGATGTTTGTAAGGACGAACTCAAAAATATGGTTTTTGATTCTGTAAAAGAAAAAATGAATACATATCCTAATGCGGGTGCATTTTTAAGTGGTGGATTTGATTCTTCAATTGTAGTCAGTGTAATGTCTAAAGTTTCAAAAACTCCAATTCATACTTTTACAATTGGTTTTGATGAAAAGGATTTTGATGAAAGTGAACTTGCAGGTATCGTTGCAAAGAAAAATAACACAATACATTCTGTTCTTAATTTAGATTGGGATACAGTGATCGATAATATTGATGTTGTTTTGAATGGAATTGATGAACCTTTTGCAGATTCATCACTTATTGCTACTTATGCTGCGTGCAAGTTGGCAAAAGGATATACTAATGTCGTATTTATGGGGGATGCTGGTGATGAGCTTTTTGCGGGATACAATAAGTATTTGATTTCTTATTATGGTGAAAGATATAAAAAAATCCCTAAATATGTGCGTAAAGTAATAATTGAACCATTTGTAGGTTTTATTCCACATAAAAGCACCTTGTATCGAAAAATTAGCAAAGTAATTTCATCTGTTGATATGCCTTTATTTGAACAAAGAAAACATCTTATGAGTCTTGGATTCAAGGCTGAAGAGCTAAAACAACTTTTGCTCGACGGATATGTTGATTCAATGGATTTTATTAAAGAACAATATGATTTTCTCAAAGATTCTGATGAGCAGACCCGTGCTCAATATGTCGATTTTAAAACGGTTCTTGAAGGTGATATGTTACCTAAGGTAGAAATTGCTAGTCGTTTATCTGGACTGAAGACATGTGCTCCATTATTAGATGAAAGTATAATTGATTTTGCATATAGTATTCCAACTGATTTTAAAATTAATAAAACAAATCGCAAGATAATTTTGAAAGAAACATTTAGGTATCTTTTACCAGAAGAGCTATTTACTGCACCTAAGCGTGGTTTTTCTGTACCGATTGGTGATTGGCTTGAAACTTACTTGAAAGATAGACTTATGTTATTTTCAAGCAAAGAAAATTTAGAGAAGCAAGGCTTGTTTAATTATGATTTTGTCAATAAAATTATTGAAGAGCATATGACACACGAGAAAAACAGATATAGTGAACTTTGGGCTTTTTTCGTTTTTCAACATTGGTATCAAAAGTATTTTAACGAGTAGAATGAAGTTTAAACTAAGGTGGGGTTTGTATGAGATTTAGCATTATCGTTCCGGTCTATAAAGTTGAAAAATATTTGCCTGAATGTGTTGAAAGTATTTTAAAGCAGAGTTATGAAAATTTTGAACTTATTCTGGTTGATGATGGCTCCCCTGACAGATGTCCTGAAATCTGTGATTCTTACGCTGAAAGAGATAGTCGCATAAAAGTTGTTCATAAACATAATGGTGGATTATCCGATGCCAGAAATAAAGGCTTATTGCAAGCTAAAGGGAAGTATGTAATTTTTATTGATTCTGATGATTTTTGGGACGATAACAGTGCATTAGAAAAAATTAAATCAATAATTGATGAAAAAAATCCTGATGTAGTAACCTGGCGATATAAAAAATACTTTGAGGATACCAAACAATATGGAAATAGTGTTGGTTGTGACTATACATCCAAGGAGTTTGATGCAAAAACATTAATAGCAAGCCAAAATTATAATGTTTCTGCTTGGTGTAAGGCAGTAAGAACGAAAATCATTCTTGATAACAGTTTGCATTTTGCTTACAAGGAATTATCTGAGGATATTGAGTGGTCCGCTGAAATTCTGAGCATAACAGAAAATATTGTTGCATCTAATCTTGACTTTTATGTTTATCGTCAACGTAGCGGTTCAATTTCTCACTCAATAAGTAAAAAAAATATTGTTGATTTAAAAAAGCACATAGTTAAGATTAACGAACTTTTTCAGAGTGCAGAGGGTAATAAAAAAGAGATATTATCCTATTATTTAGCACAAGAATATACAAACCTGATAGTTACAATGTCAGTGTATGCGAATTATAAAGAAGAAGTTGAGTGGGTTAAGAAGAATAAACATGTTTTGAATTATGCTTGCTCAAATCGAAGTAAGATTTTAAGATTAATGATTAGTATTTTAGGAGTAAAATTGTCAATAGGCATTATTGGACTTTTAAGAAAATTATGAAGATTTTAACGATATCAAGTACAACATGGGATAATTCAAATAGCTTTGGAAATACATTTTCTAATCTTTTTGGTGGAATGGAAAATGTAGAAATATACAACATTGCTTGCAGAAACGGAGTTTCAAATAATAATGTTACTGCAAAAGAACTTCAAATGACAGATAAGTCAGTTCTCAAAAGTATATTAAAGTTTGGTTTTGACCCATGTTGTGAAATAACTCAACAAGATAATAATGATAAAACTAATAGTGTCATATCTGTAAATGCTATAAAAAAACGTCGTACTATTTCTTTTATTATTCGTGATTTGATATGGAAATTAGGAAGATGGAAGAAAAGTAAGGTTTTGCAGAATTTTTTAGAAGAAAATAAACCGGACGTCATTTATCTTCCTATATATGCATGTCCATATATGTGCGATATCCAGCAGTACATAATTGATAAATTGGGTGTTCCTGTTGTCGGCCATATTTCAGATGATGTATACAATATGCCTCCTGATGCATCGGGTTTGTCAAAAATCTATCGCAAACATCTACAGAAAAAAATTACTAGGTTAATTAAATCTTGCAAGTATTTAGAAGTTTTTGCTCAAAATATGGCTGATGAATACTCAAAAGAGTTTGATGTACCTTGTTACCTTATTGGTAAGGGTGTTACAGAAAACGAGATTAAAAGTATTCCTACATATCAACCTATAATAGACGGAAAATTCAGAATTATTTATACAGGCAATATAAGTGCAGAACGCTTTAGTGTATTATATATGCTTGGAAAGGCTATTGATACACATTTTAAAGACAAGGCTGTTATAGATATTTATACTCAGACCTTCCTTTCTGAGGAAATGCAAAAAGGGTTTGATGAACTTAACTCAATTTGCCTTAAAGGGTCTGTAAGTAGCGATGAAGTGAGAAAAATTCAAAGGACCGCTGATATGCTTTTGCATATTGAAGGCTTTTCAGAAAAATCACTTTTTGAAGTTAAAATGTCGTTTTCAACAAAAATTATTGACTATATGCTAACAGGTGTGCCGATTTTGGCTGTTGGTCCTGGTCGAGCAAATTCAATAATGGTTTTGGAAAAGGATAACTTAGCAACAGTTATTACAGAACCTCAGAATATAAGTGATGCCTTAAATAGAATTTTAAATAATGAAATTGATTTTACAGAACAGAGTAAAAACGTGATTTCATTTTTAAACCGAGAAAGAAATATAGACCTTATTCAAAAGGGTATTTACGATAGATTAGAGACATTGTAAAATAGTTGTAAGGAAGTATTTTTGTGAATGTTTTGCAGATTAACGCGGTCTACGGAACAGGTAGTACCGGGAGAACAACAAAGGAATTAGACGAATATTTGCAGTCAGCAGGACATAATTCCTATGTTGTTGCTTCGGAGACTGATACGGATAAACCTAATATATATGTTGCAGGCAATAGAATAGATAAAAAAATACATGCCTTGTTATCAAGATTGTTTGGAATTCAGGGATACTTTTCCGTATTAAGTACTATAAAAACTCTTAAGTATATTTCTAAGTGTAATCCGGATATTGTTCATCTAAGAAATCTGCATGCGAATTACATTAATATTCCTATGCTTTTAAATTATTTAGCAAAAAAAGATATAGCAACAGTAGTTACTTTGCATGATTGTTTTATTTATACAGGTAAATGTACTCATTATACAATTCAGGGCTGTTATAAATGGCAAACAGGATGTTATTCTTGTCCTAAGTTAAAAGCGGATAATCCGAGTTGGTTTTTTGACAGAACTAAAACTATGTGGAAGGATAAAAAGAAATGTTTTAACAGAGTTCCTCGTTTGGCAGTTGTTGGTGTCTCGGATTGGATAACTCAAGAGGCAAGACAATCATTATTTAAGGATGCTACAATTCTGCAAAGAATATATAATTGGATTGATTTGTCAGTTTTCTATCCTCGAGCTAATTGCGTTAACAAGTACAAAACAAAAGAATCAGACTTTGTTGTTTTATTTATGAGTGCGGGTTGGGATGTTAACTCACAAAAATTCAAAGATATTTTAAAAATGTCTGAGATACTTGGTAACGATGTGAAAATATTAGTAGCAGGTGGTGGTTTGGATGATGTTCAGCTACCTGAAAATATTTACGCATTAGGATATATTTCAGGAACTAATGATTTGGCAGAACTATACTCCTCAGTAGATGTATATGTTCATATGTCATATGAAGACACATTTGGTAAGGTTATAGCAGAGGCAATGGCATGTGGAACTCCTGCGATTGTCTATGACAGTACAGCTCTTCCTGAGCTGGTATCTGGTGGATGTGGATATGTAGTTCCTAAAGGTGACATTGACGGTGTTTATAATTCCATACTTGAAATAAGAAAAAATGGAAAGAAAGCATATAGTCAAGCATGTATTAATAAGGTTAATAGTAGTTTTTCTAAAGAGATTTGCATACAGGAGTATATAAATCTATATGAAAAATTAATTGGTGCAGTGGGGAATAAGAAATGATTTATGTTTTATTAGCTATTTTATTATCAGCAATAGCATATTATTTTGTTTTCAATGGTCATAATCGCCAGAGAAATACAAACATATTGTGTGCGATTTTTTTGTTCGTTATTGCTGCAGCTAAATCTATAGAGTTATCACCGGTTGATGACCTTATTAACTATAAGAATTTATTCCTTAAGGCTGGAAGTATGGAATATTCTGACATTATTGAAGTGGGTAGAAAAGGTGATTTGAAGGACCCTGTATTCTCTGTTGTTGCTAGGTTTTTCTACAATCTTGGCTTCAGCGTTGAAGCATGGATGGGCATGATTGCCTTATTGTTTGCAGTTTGCTTTTGTTACTTTGTATATAAGAACTCAAAAAACGCTTGGATGAGTTCTCTTATCATGTTTGCAATGTATTTCAGCTTTACATTAACCGGACTTAGACAAACTATGGCGTTAGCATTTATCTGTTTAGCTTTTAATTGCATAATAGAAAAATCACCAACTAAATTTGTAGCTTTTGTAATTATCGCAATGTTGTTCCATTCGTCTGCAATTCTGTTCTTGCCTGCTTATCTCATTGCAAGACAGAGAGTAGGATTCAAACAGATTATTTACATAATTGTAGTTTTCGTTGTTGCAAATTTCTTCCCTGATGTTTTCAGAAATTTAATTGAAACATTTGCATGGAATGAGCAGATTTCAGAATATGCTGAAAGAACAGTTGCACTTTCCTGGAGTGGATTTATAATTGCACTTGCAATTTTGGTTTTCTGCTTGTATGTCAGAGTTAATTACCAAGGAAATGCAAATTTCAGAAGAATAGATATGTTAATTAACCTTCACGTAGTTAACTTGTGTTTTTTGGCATTGTCAACAGTTGTTGCTGAAGCATTTCGTTTGTCATTATATTACAGTATAGGTACGGTTGTTTTAGTTCCAAATATGATTGCTTTGGGAAATAAAAAAGAGAAAGCTTTGTTGGAATTTGCAATTTCAATAGTTTTCATTTTATATCTTTTCTGGAGTGCTCCATATGCTACATTTACATTCTTTAAATAGGTGAAGTTTAATGTTGAAAGACAAGTTTAAATTAGGTGTATATAATATTGGCATAATTGAAGATTATGCAGAAAATGTTATTAAATCCGATAGTGATGTGAAAATTCGTTGGATGAAGCATAAATATAAAGACCGTTTTTTTGCCGACCCATTTTTATATGATGTTGATGAAACTAACTATTACATATTGGTAGAGGAATTTCCGTTCTATACAAATAAGGGTGTTATTTCCTTGCTGACAGTCAATCGCAAAAATATGAAATTAATAAGTCGAAAGACTGTTATAGAAGAAGATGTGCATTTGTCTTATCCCTTTGTGTACCACGGTGAGATTATTCCCGAGTCTTTCAGATGCGATAAAGTCAATTCGTATCTGCTGAATAAAAACAATGATATTACTTCTAAAAGAACAATATTTAATAAAGGTCTTATAGACCAGACTATTCTTGAATTTGACGGCAAAGAGTGGATGTTTGCAACAGATGCCGACAATAAACTTTGTGGATTAAAGATATTCTATCGTGAAATCGGTACAGATGAATGGAAAGAGCATAAGAACAATCCCGTGAAGAGCGATGTCACAAATTCAAGACCCGGCGGAAAGTTTTTCCAGATAGACGGTAAAATATACCGACCTGTTCAGGATTCTGAGAAATTGTACGGTCATAGAATCAGAATAATGGAGCTTTTAAAGTTATCTGAAACTGAATTTGAAGAAAAAGAAGTTAAAATGATTTCTTCTGAGGGTAATAAACCCTATGATTTAGGTTTTCATACCTTTAATTCTGAAGACGGCTTTGTAGTGGTTGATGGTTACAGGGAGTATAGTAGCTTTATTATAAAACCACTTTGTTTAAAGCTGCCAGGGCTTATGAAGTTTTTAGGTGAAAAAATATGCAAATAAAGACATTGGACTATTTTAAATTACCGGAAGGTTTAAGAATTCCTTTCTTCGGTGGTAAAATTTATAATATAGTATCAAAGCTTCAAAGAAAATATATAAGAGAATTGCCTGTTGAGAACCTTTCTCTTAATATTGAACCACGTAGTGAAAAGATTATTGTTTCACTTACAAGTTTTCCTGCAAGAATTGATTGCGTTGGGTATTCCATTAAATCCCTGTTTAATCAGACTGTAAAACCTGATAGAATTATTCTGTGGTTGGCAACTGAGCAGTTTGAAAATCAAGAAATGCCCGAGCTTTTAGATACTCTTAAAAGCAAAGGACTTGAAATAAGATTTTGTGAAGATTTAAAATCACATAAAAAATATCATTTTGCTCTTAAAGAGCAAAAACCCGATGAACTGATAATAACCTATGATGATGACTTAATTTATCCCGAAAATTCAATAGAAAGATTGGTAAAATTACATCAAAAATATCCCGAGTGTGTAATCACCAATCGTGCGCAGGCTGCTGCGTTTGAAAACGGAGAATTTTTGCCTTATTCCAATTGGAAAGTGCGTTCTTCTGTAGGTGTTAAAAAACCTGTTTCAGTTTTGTTCCCTTCAACAGGTGGTGGGGCTTTGTACCCGTATAATGCGGTTAACCAAGAGACATTTAATGTTGAAAAGATGAAAGAGATTGCTTTTTCTGCTGATGATTTATGGATGCGTTTTATGAGTGCTTTAAACGGAACTCAAATTGTAAAAACCGTTAAAAATCATAAAACCTTTACTGTAATTGACGGCTCACAAACCGAGAGTTTGCAGGTTGAAAACTGCATCGGCGGTGCAAACGATAAAGCTTTAAGCTTATTAAAGCAAAATTATCCTCAGGCATTTAATAATATTTTTAGTGATGGAAAGGAAAACTGAAGCAATGTTGCTAAGTATTATTATTCCAGTATATAAATCAGAAGCTACACTTTGTCAATGTGTGGACAGCGTATTATCTGAAGCACCGGCAGACAGCGAAATAATTTTAGTTGACGACGGCTCACCAGATAATTGCCCTCAGATGTGCGACGAATATGCTAAAAAAGATTTGCGTGTTCGTGTAATTCATCAACAAAACAGTGGTGCATCTGTGGCAAGGAATACCGGATTAAATGAAGCAACAGGTGAGTACGTTTTCTTTTTAGATAGTGATGATTATCTTACTGAAGGATACTTTGATAAGCTTTTATATTATAAAGCTGATTTGGTATTAGGTAATTTTATAGCTTTTTATAACGATGGCACTCCCGATTTTTCATTAGACGTGTCAAGTGCATATAAGGAATATGATTTATCAAGGTTTTTGAGTGATTTTCATATATTCTTTCCTACACTTTTTAATTTCCCTTGGGGAAAAATTTACAAGCGTGAAATAATTTTAAAAAACAACATAAGTTTCGATTCCAAAATTGCAATCAATGAGGATTTATTATTTAACTTGGCATATTATTCTCATTGTAAAAAGATTGTATTTGAAAAAGAGGCTGTGGTTATGTATAGGCAGTTAGCTACATCCTTGTCAAGAAGATATTATCAACAGTTGTTCGATTGGTATATTAAGGGATATACACAAATTAGAGAAATGCTGATATCCAAGGATGCTTATACTGACGAAAATGAAGAATATTTTTATAGGCGTCTTTTTGGTAATGTTATTGAGTGTGTTACAGGTTCGATGTTGGCAGACGTAAATGAACGTAATGAGAGTTTGAAAGTAATTTGCAATAATGATATGGTTCAATCTGCCTTAAAATATGAGAACTCAAGGAATTATAAATTAATTGTTTTATCGTTGAAGAGAAAGAATGTTTCTCTCTTGGTATTCAGCACAAAATTGTATTTATTGTTATTAAAAGTTAAAAAAGCAATAAGGGGAATTTTAAAATGAGCATTTTAACCAAAATAAGAAACCGCACAAAATGGCTCCTTTCATATCTAACCAACTGGCATTATAAAACATTTTTCAAAGAACCAATTGTGAAAAATATAGAAGAAACAATATTAGAATTAGTGCATAGTAATCGTTCAATTGCACGGTATGGTGACGGAGAGCTTGACCTTATTACAGGTAAGGACATTCCTTTTCAGAAAAATGATGTGAGGTTGGTAGAAAAATTAAAGAATATCTTAATTTTAGAAGATAACTTTTTTATGGTTGGAATTCCTGACACATTCAATTCGTTGGATATGTACGATGAATCGGCAAAAAGATATTTTAAAAACTATTTAAGAAATAATAGAAAAAATTGGTATAGAAACTTAAACAGAAAAGACAAAATTTATTATTGTGCCGAAATGACAAGACCTTATATGGATTTGGCAGATAAAACGCCTTCAGGTAAATATTTTGAACATTTGAAACAAATATGGCAGGATAAAAAAGTTGTAATAATAGAAGGTGAAAAAAGTAGATTAGGCATTGGTAACGATTTATTTGATGGATGCTCTGAAGTTAAAAGAATACTGTGCCCTTCTACCAATGCATTTTCTGTTTATGATGATATCCTCAGCGAGGTATCTAATTTTGATAAGGATTATATGATATTACTCGCTTTAGGTCCCACTGCAACGGCACTCGCATATGATATTTACAAGATGGGATATCGTGCATTAGATATTGGTCATGTAGATATTGAATATGAGTGGTTCCGAATGGGCGTAACCGAAAAGGTGCCTGTGAAGAATAAATACACCAATGAAGCTGAGTCGTTAGGCGGATTAGATGTTGGCGAAAGCAATGATTTAATATATAAGTCGCAGATTTGTTCAAGAATAGGGTGCTAATGTTTTAGGAGAAGTTATAATGGATAAAAAAGTTTTGTTTTATATGCATAACGGAAGTGGCAATCACGGTTGTGAGGCATTAGTACGTTCAATTTCTAATATAATTGGTATGCCTGTAACTCTTTGCAGCGGAAATGTTGAACAGGATGAAAAGTATATTGATATTACCAACATTTCTTATAAAGAAGTAGGAAAAACACCAAGCAAAAACACACTTGATGGTATTATTTATCGCTTGAAAACGAAGTTCTTAAATCAAAAATATGCTTTTGTCGTTCCTGCATATAAGAATCTTTTAAAGGATGCCGATAAAAAAACACTTGCTTTTTCTATTGGTGGAGATAACTATTGTTACGATGGTATGCCAGAGGTTCTTTCAATACTTAATAAAGAACTCAATAAACGTGGTGCAAAAACTGTTTTGTACGGTTGTTCTATAGAACCTGAGCTTTTAAAGGACAGCGATGTTGTTGACGACCTTTCACGATATAAGCTTATCGTTGCCAGAGAAACCATTACATACAGTGCCTTGAAAGAGGCAGGCGTTAAAACAGAAGTTATTCTGGCTCCGGACCCTGCATTTACTTTGCCGATTAAAGAAAGGGAATTGCCTAAAGGTTTTGCAAAGGGTAACACCATTGGTATCAACATAAGTCCTATGATTTTGAATTTTGGCAGTGAAAAATTATTTGAAGCATATTGTAAAATGGTAGAACACATTATAAATACCACAGATATGCAAGTTGCTTTGATACCTCATGTTGTTTGGCATGATAATAACGACAGATTACCCATACAGAAAATCTATGATATATTCAAAGATACAGGCAGAGTTGTAAAAATTGAAGATTGCAATGCAACTCAGTTGAAATGGTATATTTCTCAATGCAGAATGTTCATCGGTGCAAGAACACACTCTACTATTGCTGCTTATTCTACTTGTGTACCAACATTGGTAATTGGTTATTCAGTAAAGAGCCGTGGTATAGCAAGGGATTTGTTTGGTACGGAAGAGAATTATGTTATTAATTCTGATTCGGTTACTTCTGAATCAGATTTAATTGCAGGATTCGATTGGCTAAAAGAGAACGAACAGTCCATTCGTGAACATTTAGAGGAAATTATGCCTGAGTACATACAAAAGGTATATCTTCCGGTTGAAAAGTTAAAAAAACTTCATGGTAAAGTTTAAAAAAGAGTTCGTATCAAAAATAAGAAGGAGACTTTAATTTGTCCGGTAAAAAAATTAACCAATTAAAAGGCGGAGTTATATTATCTTATTTATCCCTATTTTTAGGTAATGGAATAAGTATTATTTATACTCCAATTATGCTTAGGTTGTTAGGTCAAAGTGAATATGGTCTTTACAATTTGGTATCGTCATTTGTAGCTTATTTAGGTCTTTTGAGTTTTGGATTTGATAATACATATTTAAGATACTATACACAGTATAAGCACAAAGAGAGTAAAGAAAAAGTTGCTTCACTTAATGGTATGTTTTTAGCAGTTTTTTCTGTAATGGGACTGGCTGCTCTGATAATAGGCAGTATTTTATGCTGTTTTTCAAATGAGGTTTTTGGCGACAAATTAACATCATCCGAGCTTGAAACTGCAAGAATATTGATGTTTTTGTTGGTTATCAATATTGCAATAACTTTCCCATCAAATGTGTTTAAAATCTTTATCAATGCTAACGAAAGATTTGTTTTTGCAAAGGTTGTTAATTTAATCAAGACTGTAGTTAATCCATTTGTTACTATTCCATTGTTGTTAATGGGATATAAATCTGTTGCCCTTGTAGTAGTTACATTGATTTACACCGTTGTAATAGATGTATTGAACCTTTGGTATTGTTTTAAAAAGCTTGATATGAAGATTAGCTTTAAAAATTTTGAGTTTAAACTCTTTAAGAATATCGCAGGTTTTTCATTGTTTGTATTTTTGGGTGAAATCGTAGATGAAATAAACTGGAATGTTGATAAATTCTTGTTAGGTCGTTTTAGGGGTACTGTGGATGTTGCTATATATGGTGTAGCAGCTTCCTTGTCAAGTTATTTCCGTCAGTTCTCTATATATATTTCAAGCGTATTTTCACCAAGGGTTAATAAAATTGTTGCTACAGAAAATGACAATACAATACTTACGGAATTAATGATTAAGGTAGGCAGAATACAGTTTTTTGTATTATCTCTTGTAGCAACTGGGTTTGTTTTCTTTGGTGAAAGTTTCTGCATAATTTGGGCAGGTGAGGATTATCGTTCTTCCTACCTGATTGCTGCAGCTTTAATGGTACCAAGCATTATTCCACTTATTCAGAATCTTGGTATATCCGTTCTTCTTGCAAGAAACAAGCATCGTTTCAGAAGTGTCGCTTTCTTTATCATTGCTTTGATTAATGTTTTAATCAGTATACCTTTCTGTAAGTTATATGGTGGTTTAGGTTGTGCTATAGGAACAGGAATTTCTCTTATTGTCGGTAATGGAATCATAATTAACCTTTATTATAAGAAACTCGGGTTAAACATGGCTGCGTTTTGGAAATCAATACTTTCCATGACCAAAGGAAGTATTATTCCTGTTGCAATAGGCATTGTGACCATGGTATGTGGATTTGACTATAATCTGATAACACTATTATGTGGTATTTCCGTTTATGCAATAATTTATGTGCTTTCAATGTATAAATTTGGATGCAACGATTATGAAAGAAATCTCATTTTTGGATTTATTAAAAAAATAAAGGGTAAGATATCTCATGCAAATATATAAAAAACGGGACTTGTGCAGTGGTTGTTCAAACTGTGTCAATAAATGTCCAAAAGAATGTATTAAAATGATTCCTGACGAAAAAGGATTTCTCTATCCTGTAGTGGATGAAAGTAAGTGTGTTAATTGTCTTATGTGTCAGAAGGTTTGTCCAACCTATTCTGAAGAAATTAAAAGAGAAACACCAAAATTGTTCGCATATACAAGTGATAATTCTGATGTACTTGCGAAATGCTCGTCAGGTGGAGCCTTTGGATTGATAGCTGATAGAATTTTGTCGGCTGGTGGTTATGTTTGTGGAGCTGTATGGACACCTGAATTTAAAGTTAAACATACAGTGACAAATTCCAGTGAAATCGTAAAAGGTATGTATGGTTCAAAGTATTTGCAAAGCGACTTGGGAGATTGCTTTAAAATAATTGAAAGGCTTCTTAAAGAAGATAAGCAGGTATTATTCAGTGGTACACCTTGTCAAGCTTTAGCGTTAACTAGATTCTTAAATATGCCATATAAGAACCTATT
The DNA here is from genome assembly GCA_045578245.1 of Candidatus Fimenecus sp. GTDB lineage: Bacteria > Bacillota > Clostridia > Oscillospirales > Acutalibacteraceae > Fimenecus. The sequence continues at coordinate 44,920 of JAZNJX010000120.1, forward strand.
AATTGTTGATTTTATTTGTCACAGTATTCCTTCTCCAAAAGTTTTTGAAGAATACAGAAAGTATCTTGAGAAAAAAAACGGAGAATTAAAGGCGTTCAGTTTTCGCGACAAAACAAGTGGATGGGAGGATTATTCTTTAAAGGCTGATTTTGTTAACAAAACAGAACTTTATCCACACAAGGGTAATGCTTATATGGAATTGTTTTTAGATGGTATTATTCATAGAGACAGTTGTAATTCATGTACTGTAAAAACAACAACAGGTTATGTGTCTGATATTACATTGGGTGATTTCTGGGGAATAAAGGATATTATGCCTGAGGTGTATAACAATAAAGGCGTGTCATCCATTCTCATTAACACAGAAAAGGGTAGAGAAGTACTGGGTAATATTGACATGATAGAATGTAACACGGACAAGTTCCTTAATGTGAATAGGGCTTATAATACTACGGTGAAAGAAAGTCCAAAAACTGAACTTTTCTGGAATATGTTCGCACAAAAGGGCTTTGATAAAACAACAAAACAGATTTATAAAAAGAGTTTGGTTATTCAGTTGAAAACAAAAGTAAAAAGTATTATAGATAGATTAACATAAGGGGAGATTACCTTGACAAGAAAACGCAATTTGTCTATCGATTATATGCGAATGATAGCGGCGATTTTAGTTGTAATAATACATACACCGCCTTTTATGGGAATTAATCCGTTATTAGATTACAGCATATTACAAGTTTTACCACGAATTGCTGTACCATTCTTCTTTGCTATATCAGGCTTTTATTTTATGAAAGCTTCAAAAGAGAAGCAATTAAAACAAATTTTGAATATTGTAAAAGAGTATTGTATAATATCTTTGGTTTATACTATATTTAAAATAGTGCTGGCTATTGTTACTCATAGTGAATTGGAATTTTCTGTTTTTGGTTTTATTTTCAACTTTTTCACGGTTGGTGTGGAATATCATTTGTGGTTTTTCCCTGCACTTATTTATTCAATGCTTTTTGTTTATTTATTCAGTATTCTTTTTAACAAGATAAGCAAAAAGAATGTGTCAAATATATATATATATATATATCGATAGTGTTATATTTAATAGGAATTTTAGGTTGCTCATATTATGGGGTGGGAATAAAGATTCCCGGTGCATCATTACTGTTTGACAATGCTTACTTTGAAATCATCAGAAGATTATTTTTAATGGGCTTCCCATTCTTTGTTTCAGGGTATTTAGCAAATTTAGTTAACGAAAAGTTTTCTTCAAAGGATTCTTTGAAATCGCTGATAATATTCGGCATATTGTTTTTAATTGAAATATATGTACTATATTGTTTAAAGATATATAGTACAGTTGTTATCACATTATTCCTATACCCATTGACTATTTCTCTTGTTTGGTACTTGATATCACATCCAAGGTATAATAATGGTAAATTAGGAGAATTATGTAAGAACACATCAATGGTGATGTATTATTATCACCCAATGTTATTGTCAGTTTTATATCTATTCAATGATAATAAAACATATAACTTCTTTATAGTTATAGTGACATTTATTGTTGTTGGATTAGTTAAAGATATTATAAAGAATAAAAACTCTATGAAAGAGAAGGTTGAAAAATAATGTTTAAAGGAAAAACACTTTTAATCACAGGCGGAACAGGTTCATTTGGTAACACTGTTCTCAAAAGATTTTTAGAAACAGATATTGGTGAAATTCGTGTTTTCTCACGTGATGAGAAAAAGCAGGATGATATGCGTCATGAATTCCAGGTAACACATCCTGAAGTAGCTCATAAGCTTAAGTTCTACATTGGTGATGTTCGTGACCTTGCTTCTGTTAAGAATGCTATGTATGGTGTTGATTATATTTTCCATGCAGCAGCACTTAAGCAGGTTCCATCTTGCGAATTTTTCCCAGTTGAAGCTGTTAAAACTAATGTTCTTGGTACAGACAATGTTCTTACAGCAGCTATTGAAGCAGGTGTTAAAACTGTTATTTGTCTTTCAACAGATAAGGCAGCATATCCAGTTAATGCTATGGGTACTTCAAAAGCTATGATGGAAAAGGTTGTTGTTGCAAAGTCAAGAACAGTATCTCCTGATAAAACAAAGATTTGTTGTACACGTTATGGTAACGTTCTGTGTTCTCGTGGTTCAGTTGTTCCTCTTTGGATTGACCAGATTAGAGCAGGTAACCCAATTACAATTACAGCTCCTGAAATGACACGTTTTGTAATGAGCCTTGAAGAGGCTGTTGACCTTGTTCTCTTTGCATTCGAAAATGGCGAAAGCGGTGATATTCTTGTTCAGAAAGCACCTGCTTGTTCTATTGAAGTTCTTGCAAAGGCTGTTACAGAACTCTTTAATCCTGAAACGGAAATTAAGGTTATCGGTATCCGTCATGGTGAAAAGATGTTTGAAACTCTTCTCACAAACGAGGAATGTGCAAACGCTATCGACATGGGCGATTTCTATCGTGTTCCTGCTGATAAACGTGGACTTAACTACGATAAGTATTTCAAGGATGGCGATACAGAACGTACACAGCTTTCAGAGTTTGACTCAAATAATACAACTCTTATGACAGTTGAAGAAGTTAAAGCAAAGCTTCTCACACTTTCATATATTCAGAATGAACTTGCTAACTGGGAGAAATAATATGAAAATATTAGTTACTGGTGCAAAGGGTTTTGTTGGTAAGAATCTTGTGGCTGCTTTGCAGAATATCAAGGAAGGCAAGGACAGAACCCATCCAAGTCTCAATGTTGAAGAAATTTATTCTTATGATATTGATTCTTCTGCGGGATTATTGGAAGAAGCTTGCAAAAATGCAGACTTCATATTCAATCTTGCAGGTGTAAATCGCCCGCAAAATACGGAAGAATTTATGCAAGGTAATTTTGGCTTTGCATCAACACTTCTCAATACTTTGAAAAAATATAATAATACTTGTCCTGTTGTTTTGTCGTCTTCTATTCAGGCGACACTTATCGGCAGATATGACAGTGAATATGGCAGAAGCAAAAAAGCAGGGGAGGACTTGTTTTTCAACTATGCTGAAGAAACAGGTGCAAAGGTACTGGTTTATCGTTTTCCTAATCTTTTTGGTAAATGGTGCAGACCAAATTATAACAGTGCTGTTGCAACATTTTGTAATAACATTGCCAATGATTTGGAAATCACTGTTAATGACCCATCTGTTCAGCTTGAACTTTTATATATTGATGATTTAGTTGACGAAATGATGGCAGCACTTGAAGGTGCAGAGCATCATTGTGAATTTGATGGAATTGATACAGTATTGTGTGATAATGGTAAGTACTGTGCTGCTCCAATCACTCATAAGGTGACTTTAGGTGAAATCGTTGAACTTCTTGAATCATTCAAGAATCAGCCAAAGACACTTTTGATGCCTGAAATTCCATATAATTCATTTGCTAAAAAGATTTATTCTACATATCTTTCATACCTTCCAAAGGATAAGGCAATTTTTGATTTGAAGATGAATTGTGATGACAGAGGTTCATTCACAGAGCTTCTTAAAACCGAAAAATGCGGTCAGTTCAGTGTGAATATCTCAAAACCCGGAATCACCAAAGGTCAGCATTGGCACAATACAAAGTGGGAATTCTTCATTGTTGTAAGTGGTCACGGCCTTATCCAGATGAGAAAAATCGGCAGTGACGAAGTGCTGAATTATGAAGTTACGGGCGATAAGATTCAGGCAATACATATGTTGCCCGGATACACTCACAACATCATTAATTTGAGTGAAACCGAAAATCTTGTTACGGTAATGTGGGCAAATGAGCAATTCGAACCATCTCACCCTGACACATTCTTCTTGGAGGTTTAAATATGAAAACAGATTATTCAAATGTAAAATTTCAAGATAACGGCAAATTAAAGCTTTTGATTATTGTAGGGACTCGTCCTGAAATCATTCGACTTGCTGCAGTTATCAATAAGAGTCGTCAGTATTTTGATTGCATTTTGGCTCATACAGGTCAGAATTATGACTACAACCTCAATGGCGTTTTCTTCAAGGACTTAAAACTCCAGGAGCCTGAGGTTTATATGGATGCAGTAGGAGATGACCTTGGTGCAACAGTTGGTAATATCATTAACTGTTCATATAAGCTTATGAATCAGATAAATCCTGATGCATTGCTTATTCTTGGTGACACAAACTCATGTCTTTCAGCAATTGCAGCAAAGAGACTCCATATTCCGATTTTTCATATGGAAGCAGGTAACCGTTGTAAGGATGAATGTCTTCCTGAAGAAACAAACAGAAGAATTGTTGATATCATTTCTGACGTTAACCTCGCATATTCAGAGCATGCAAGAAAATATCTTCATGAGTGTGGTCTTCCAAAGGAGAGAGTTTATGTAACAGGCTCTCCAATGGCAGAAGTTCTTCGTAGCAACCTTGCTGAAATCGAAGCATCTGACATCCACGAAAGATTAGGACTTCAGAAGGGCAGATATATTCTTCTTTCAGCACATCGTGAAGAAAATATTGATACAGAAAAGAATTTCTTATCGCTTTTCAATGCAATCAATAAGACTGCTGAAAAATATGATATGCCAATTCTTTATTCCTGCCATCCAAGAAGTAAAAAGCGTCTTGAGGCAACAGGATTTAAGCTTGATAGTCGTGTAGTAATGCACGAGCCACTTGGTTTCCACGATTATAACTGTTTGCAGATGAATGCCTTCGCAGTTGTTTCTGATAGTGGTACACTTCCTGAAGAAAGTTCATTCTTCACATCTGTTGGACATCCTTTCCCAGCAGTTTGTATCCGTACATCAACTGAAAGACCGGAGGCCCTTGATAAAGCTTGCTTTGTACTTGCAGGTATTGATGAAAAGTCACTTCTTCAGGCTATTGATACAGCTGTTGAAATGAATATGAATAATGATTTAGGAATTCCTGTTCCTGACTATGTTGATGAAATTGTTTCAAACAAGGTTATCAAACTTATTCAGTCTTATACTGGTGTAGTTAATAAGATGGTCTGGAGAAAAACAGAAAACTAAAAAAATAATAAGGGGTCTCTCAATTAGGAATTTAATAGGTTTTAATCCTATCCTTTCCGTTAATACTTCATGAAAAAACCTCACAAGGTGCCAAGCCTTGCGAGGTTTTTATCATTTTGCCTAAACGAAAATTATATGG
>JAZNJX010000121.1:0-20137 GCA_045578245.1 Candidatus Fimenecus sp.
AACGTGAAGACTTGAACCATTCAGGTGCTCACAAGCTCAACCACTGTATGGGTGAAGCACTTCTTGCAAAATACATGGGCAAGAAAAAGATTATTGCAGAAACTGGTGCCGGTCAGCATGGTGTTGCTCTTGCTACTGCAGCTGCATATTTTGGTCTTGAATGTGACATCTATATGGGTTCTGTTGACATTAAAAAACAAGCTCCAAACGTTGCTCGTATGAAAATTCTCGGTGCAAATGTTGTTGAAGTTACTCACGGTCTTCAAACACTTAAAGAAGCTGTTGACGCTGCATTCGACGCATATAGTAAGGAATACAACGATTGTATTTATTGCATCGGCTCCGTTTTAGGCCCTCACCCATTTCCAATGATGGTTCGTGACTTCCAGAGCGTTGTTGGTATTGAGGCAAGAGAACAGTTTCTTGAAATGACAGGACATCTTCCTAACGCCATTGTTGCTTGTGTTGGTGGTGGTAGTAATGCTGCAGGTCTTTTTGCAGGTTTCTTAAATGACCCTGTTGACATTTATGGTATCGAGCCACTTGGTCGTGGTCCAAAAATGGGTGACCACGCTGCAAGTCTTAAATACGGTACAGAGGGCATTATGCACGGATTTAACAGCATTATGCTTAAAGACGAAAACGGTGAACCTGCTCCTGTTTATTCTGTTGCAAGTGGTCTTGATTACCCTTCATCAGGTCCTGAGCATGCATTCTTGCAGGAAATCGGCAGAGTTAAATACGATGTAATTGACGACGAAGAAACAATCGATGCATTCTTCAAGCTTTCCCGTATGGAAGGTATTATCCCTGCTATTGAAAGTTCACACGCAGTTGCATACGGTATGAAACTTGCACAGCAGATGGAACACGGTTCAGTTCTCATCAACCTTTCAGGTCGTGGTGATAAAGATATGGACTATGTTATCGAAAACTACGGAATCAGATAAAATTTAAGCACCAGCCAAAATGGTTGGTGCTCATTTTTTGTATAACTACTTATATTTTTTCTCTTTATACTATTTCACCTGTTCCATAAAGAGTTTTTCATATGCCACATCAAAAAAGTCCTGTTTACAATCTACGCTAAATCTCAAATAGATTATTAGATTATCTTTAACCGCGAATCCGTCGTATCTGTTTTCGTCATTCCATTTGATTAAGTAACAGTAATCCCATTTTGTATCAGGTGGGGTAATTTTTTCACAGTTATATTTTTCACATTCTTTTAAAATTTTGTTAATGTACTTTTGACGGATGCTTGGATAGTCGCTTGTTAGAATATAATAGGATATAATTTCATCCATACCATTATCTTCTTCATACAGTTCGGCTCTACAAGTAAATTTGTACAATTGTCCGAAACGAGTTCCTTCTACATAACAAGTGTCCTCGCAACTTTTCACTTTGCCGTTCAAGTCTTCGACAGATATGGGAGCTTTTTCTAAACTAAGAGTTGTTTTTGAATTTTCAACTACATAATTTTCATTACAGTTTTTGAGAAGGAAAGCACCACCTATACAAAGAGCAATTACAATACATGTTAGTATAATTCTTTTTGCTCGCTCATTCTCGTTTAAATTAAGGCTTCCGATAGTTGTACCACAATACACTCCATAAAGTAATATCAATGAAAATATAATTGCAAAAGTAGAACTATATAAATTTGGAGCAATCCACCAAAGTATAAGATAAAGAGTCATAAGGAAAATGCTGCTTATGACGGCATATGATTTTCGCTTATGTATTGTGTTTTCTAGATTGAAAAATGGTGAGTTAGCTCCTTTTTTGCGAATTGTGTAATGCCACAAAAAGTAGTCAAAGAATCTTCTCAGTAGCACAAAAACATATAGGACAATGAACATCAAAAGCACAAAGTTGAATTCGTCTGTTTCAAAAGTATTAATAGTAATTCCTCTGTTAATTCTCATAATAAGTTGGAAAAGAGGATAAAGCAAATATAATAAAGCACTCCATAAGCCTGGTTGCAATATTGCCCTTTTTGCAGTAATCTTAAATTTTTCTTTTTCATCGGTCATAATGTCAATAGCATCTGACTTTTGTGTTCTGAAAATATACAGTTCCCCGTTATATGTAGTTACGTGTTCCCAACCCTCAAGAGTGCAGGACTCAATGAATTCTCTATATGAACTACCTTTAAAGATTTCTACAGAATAACGAATATTTCTTGGTTCGCATTGTTCAAATATCAATCTGTTATTTTCAATTTTTTTAAGTCGATATCCTTTGCTTTCTTGTTGTTCAAGATATTCTGCAAATGCGGAAAGCTCTGTGTAGTAGAAATCAAAAACTCTCTTTCTTTCATTTGTGTTTTTGTTAAACATTATAATCCCTCCACAATTCCTTGACCGTCATTTAAGAGTGTGTTAAGACGACTGTATTCTTCTTTAAGCATTTGCTTACCATCTTCTGTAATGATATAACTTTTTGTTGAAAGGCTGTGGTTAGTGCGTTTTATAAGGTTGTTAGAGGCAAATTTGTCAAGCATTGTATAAAGTGTACCAGGACCGATGTTGATTCTCCCGCCTGATATTCGTCTAACCTCATTCATTATCTCTGTACCGTAAAGTTCCTTTGTCAAAGCAAGAAGAACATAATACATAGGCTCGGACAGAGTTTGCAGAGATTTCCTTGGCATAAAAATCACCCCTTAACATCAGTATCGTTTAACGATAATCTCAATTAAAGAATAACATCGTTTAACGATATTGTCAATAAAATTATATTATTTTTATAGATACATCATACGTGTTGTATCTTCTTAAACTATAAAAAGTCTTGATTTATCAATTTAAAAATACTATAATATCTATCGTTGTAAGTATTTATCGAGATGTAGCGCAGGTGGTAGCGCGCCACGTTCGGGACGTGGATGCCGCAAGTTCGAATCTTGTCATCTCGACCACAAACGTTAATCCCGACAACATTTCGTTGTCGGGATATCTTTATCAATCAGGTGAAATTATGAGCAGACGAAATATTGATATGGTTAATGGTTCTTTATTCAAGAACATAATTTCTTATACTATTCCCATAATACTTACAGGTGTCTTACAACTCCTTTTTAATGCTGCCGACTTAATTATTGTCGGCCGTTTTTGTGGAAGCATCTCCGTTGCTGCTGTTGGTGCTACGGGTGCTATTACAAATCTTATTGTAAATCTCTTTGTAGGGTTATCCGTCGGTACTGGCGTTACCGTTGCACAGGGTCTGGGTGCAAATGACAATAAGAAAGTTCATCGTGCTGTTCACACTGCTATCCCTACAGCTCTTGTTGGCGGTGTTGTGCTTACTGTAATCGGCATAGCATTTTCTGAAACTTTTTTGCATTGGATGGGCACTCCCGATGATGTGCTTCCTCTTTCTGCAATTTATATGAAAATATACTTTGCAGGAATTATCTTTATGATGATTTACAACTTCTGTTCAGCTGTTCTCCGTGCAGCAGGCGATACTAAATCCCCTCTTGTTTTTTTGACTGTTGCAGGTGTTATAAATGTTGTGCTGAATGTAATTTTTGTAACTGCCTTTGACCTTAATGTGGCTGGCGTTGCATTGGCAACAACAATTTCTCAGGGTGTTTCTGCAACTCTTGTAGTGATTGCCCTTCTCAAGAGAAGTGATGCGTGTCAGTTGCATTTTTCACAACTCAAATTTCACAAAGATGAGCTTTTGCAGATTATCAAGATTGGTTTACCGGCAGGAATTCAGGGTTCCCTTTTCTCTTTTTCAAACGTAATTATTCAATCATCAATCAATTCCTTCGGTCCTACAGTTATGTCAGGTAACGCAGCAGCTCTTAACATTGAAGGCTTTATGTATATCGTTCTTAACGCTTTCCATCAGTCTGCACTTAACTTTACCGGACAAAATATCGGTGCAAACAAATACAAACGTGCTAAAAAAGTATTTGTTCTATGCCTTGTTTGTGTGCTTGTCATTGGCATTACACTTTCCCTTTGTTTGTATTTTCTTGGTCCAAAGCTTTTATCAATATATATTACTGATTCAGACGAGGCAATTCGTTGGGGTATGTTGAGAATGAGTTGTTTGTTCTTGCCATATTGTCTTTTAGGTCTTATGGATGTTTCCGGTGGTGCACTTCGTGGCATGGGTGTTTCTTTTGCACCAATGGTTATTTCCGTTGTTGGTGTTTGTGGTTTCAGAATTGCATGGATTTATACAATATTCCAGATTCCAAAGTTCCACACTCTTGAGTGTTTATACCTTTCATACACAATTTCCTGGGCTATAACTTTCGTTGCACAGACGATTGCATATTTCATTACATATAATAAGAAAAAGAAAATTAAACAATAAATTAAGGGAAGCATATCGCTTCCCTTTTTTCGACAAAAAATATGGGTGTTTTCAAACACCCAACATATTAATAATATCAAAAATAAAATGAAATGTCAATATTTTTTCAAAATTTTTATGAGCATAATATACAAAATCTGCGAAATAAATAATAAAAATATATCAACTTTGTACAAAATTACATATTGAAATATGCTTTTTTCTGTGTTATATTATAGACACAGAAAGGAAACGGTGATACCAATGTACAGGTAAAAATCCAAGGTTCTTAAAAAAGTAAAACTTAGTTTTAAGAAGTAAGATAGTGTAGCAAACAGCACAGACATAACAACAACACGAGTTCTATAAAAGGAAACGTAAATTAATTTTTGATATAGATTAAATGTTTGCAAACTAAAGTTTATTTTTGAAAAGAGCCTACCGAAAAGGTCTTCTGAAATTTGTAAAATAGGTTCTGCTGCATTAAAGAGTCTCGCTTTTCGAGAATGATTGATGACTGTAAAGAGTGTGACGGAGTTGAAAACAAGAAACGGAAGACAAAAAATCTGTAGAATGAGAGGTAGATAGAAAGATGTTAGATATCAAGAGTGAACAGAAATAACCCTCCGAGCCAGTGAAAGATGTGTAAAGAAACATCGGCTCTGAGGGTTATTTCATTTTTATAATCACTTTTTTGATAATGTGTTTATTACGTCCCGATGGGGCGATTTTTTATGCCCATTTTATTGAAATTACTTGACACACAAAATTGCCAATGCTATTATTTAGTAGTTACAAAAACGTTCAACCGAAAAACAATGAAAGGAAGCAGAAAAGATGTTAAACAGACTTTATAATGAAAACCGTCAATATAATATTTCTGCGTCCTTTAAGGTGCTTTCCCTTTCTTGCGATTGATTTTTTCAAATGGGATATTGCATTTACCACCGCAGAGAAAAGTGTCTGCGGTTTTTTTATTACCAAAAAAAGGAGGTTTCCTATGAGATGGATTAAGCTTCATGAACCGGTGAAAGTTCCGGTTTTCAAGAATGTTATATTTGCCCTTAAACTTGTTTGGGAAGCAGACAAAAAGCTCTTAATCGGCTACTTCGTCACAGAAATATCAAACAAGGTTTTATCAATGTATGTCCAGAATATTCTGTTCTTGAAAGTTCTTTTGAGCATAATTGATGGAAAAGCTGACTTCAAAACATATTTCACCTATCTCCTGCTTTTCTTCAGCACATATTTAACCGTTAACGTAATCTCAGCTTTTGCCGAAAAAACAAGACTTATTTCTGCAAAGGTTGTACTAAAAGAAGTCAACAATAAAATATTCGAAAAGGCAACCCAGCTTGATGTAAGTTGCTATGAAAATCCCGAGTTTTATGACAAATATCAACGAGCAACCCTTGTACTCTCTTCCAGTTACTATGACCTGATTTGCTGGGATGTTGCTGCAGTGGTTGGTGGCGTTATTGCACTTATCTGCGTTATCACAACTGTTACAGTTATCAATCCCATGTATTTGTTATTCCTTTTACCTGTCACCTTGGTTTTTGCTGTTGAGATTTTAAAGAGCAAGGCAGTTTATAAGCGTGACCTTGAAATGACAACAAACAACAGAATCAAGGCATATATTCAGCGTACAATGTTCTTAAAAGAATATTCGAAAGACATGAGAACATCTAATATTTTCTTAGTTCTTATTAAACGGTTCAAGGCAGCAATTGATGCTAATGTTGTTATTCTCAAAAGATATGGTGTTAAACTTTTCCTTTACAGTATGTTGAGCTCACTTCTGAGTGATTTCATACCCATCATCGGTACTTACGCCTTTGCCGGGTATCAATTTATTTTCACAAAAGCTCTTACAATCTCCAATTTCTCCGTTGTATTATCATCTATTAACTCCGTTCGTGATTCAACACTCAGTATTGCCGAGGCTTTTGACGAAATGAGTCAGATGGCACTTTTCTTCCAGAATTTAAGAGATTTCTTTGACTACGAGCCAAAAATCACTGACGGTGGAAAAGATGCCGAAGAATTCCAGAGCCTTGAATTCAGAAATGTAACTTTTGGTTATCCTGATACAAACAAAACTATTCTCAAAAATGTTTCTTTCAAGATTAACAAAGGGGAAACCATTGCTATTGTTGGTGTTAACGGTGCTGGTAAATCAACACTTGTTAAACTCCTTTTAAGATTTTACGACCCCGATGAGGGTGAAATTCTTTATAACGGAATCAGCCTAAAAGAATACAATGTAAACTCACTTCGTAATGCATTTGCAACTGTTTTTCAAGATTACAAAAACTTCGCAGTTTCTGTTAATGAAAATATTATGTGCCACGAATGTAATGATGAAGAAAAGAAAATTGCCGAAGAAGCTCTTCGTCGCAGTGGTGTATGGAAAAAGATTCAAAGTCTTCCCAAAGGTGCTGATACGGTGCTTACAAGAGAATTTGAGATTGACGGTGCAGGTCTTTCAGGTGGCGAAAACCAAAAAGTTTCTGCCGCACGACTTTTTGCAAGAGATTTCCAGATTGCAATTCTTGACGAGCCAAGTTCAGCCCTCGACCCTATTGCTGAATACAAAATGTATGAAAATTTAATTGACGTAACAAAGGATAAAACCGTTATTTACATCTCTCACAGACTTTCAAGTGCGGTGCTATCCGACAGAATTATTGTTCTCGGAAACGGTACTATTCTTGAATCAGGTAGTCATCAGGAATTGATGGCACAAGACGGAGAGTATAACAAAATGTTTACCTTACAAGCATCCAGCTACAAGGGTGAAAGTGAGGTGGCTGAGAATGTTTAAAAAGAAAGAAAAAGAAAAGACACTCCACTCAATGCCATCCAACATTTTCTTCTTTATAAAATTGCTTTTCAGCGTTTCTCCCCTTTTGGTTTTAGGTGAATTTATGTGGGGACTTTTAATGATTCTTCCCAACAACTTAATTCGAGTTATCGGTGTTAAGTACATTATTGATGTTGTTACGGAAGGTACGAATCTTGAAAGAATTTTCTACGCTGTTGCTGTAATCGGTCTTATTTTAGTCCTTTCAACCGTGATTTCCTGGCTTTTCCGTGAATTTTATTGGAATATGGAGAGAGAAAGACTTTATTATGGTCTTAACCAGAAACTCTATGACAAGGCAAGAAGCCTTGACCTTGAGTCCTATGATAATCCTGAATTCTACAACAATTTTATTCTCACTATTGAGTCCTCATCAGGTAATATCCAGAACCTTTTAGGCCTTGTGAGAATGTATGTGGGACATATTATTTCACTTGTGACCGTTTCGTCAGTATTATTGACCATTGACCCTTGGTGCCTCGTGATTATTCTTACAGTTATATGCGTTTTCCTACCAATCAGCAAAAAAGTTGGTACTCTTATGATGGAAAGACGCATTGACAATGCAAAATACCACAGACGTGCCGACTATTTCCAGCGTATTTTCTATTTGCAGGATTATGCAAAAGAAGTACGGATGAATAACATTTCGCCTTTACTTATGGAAAGATACAATGATGCTGCGGATGATGTTATCAATAATCAAAAGAAATACTGGAATAAAATTTCTGCACTTAACTGCACACAAAAAGTTGGTGTTCAGGGACTTGGATTCATGTTCATTCTCCCCCTTTATTTAGGCTACTGTGTGCTCATTAAGGGCGACCTTTCTGCAGGTGATTTTGTCGCAACATTCAATGGTGCACATGCAGTTGCAATGTCTTTCCAATTCCTTACAATCTGGGCATTGGCAAGATTCTCTGAGCAGGCAAAAATGATTGATAAATACCGTGAATTCTTGGGTGCTGACTTCAAAATCAAAAATGGTGGTAAAGAAGTTAAGAAAACCGAACCGAAAGAAATTCAGATTAAAAACCTTTCATTCACTTATCCCAACAACGACAAGCCAACACTTCAGGATATCAATCTTACTATTAAACCTTATGAGAAAATCGCTCTCGTCGGTTACAATGGTGCAGGAAAGACCACTCTCACAAACTTATTGCTAAGACTTTATGATGCAACCGAGGGCGAAATTTTAATTGATGGTGAAAACATAAAGAGCGCTACTGCCGACTCCCATCGTGACAGATTTGCAGCGGTTTTCCAAGATTTCCAGATTTTCTCATGCAGTCTTGGTGAAAATGTTGCTCTCGACATTGACCCTGATGAAGAAAGAGTTTGGGAAGCACTTAAACACAGTGGTTTTAACAAAGAACTAAAAAATGGAATAAACACCGAACTTTTAAGAGAGTTTGACGACGAGGGTGTTATGTTCTCAGGTGGTGAAGCACAGAAAACTGCAATAGCTAGAGCATTTTATAAGGACTGCCCTTATGTCATTCTTGACGAGCCATCTGCTAACCTTGACCCTGTTGCTGAATACAATCTTAATCAGGCAATGATTGAGGCTGCTAACAAGAAAACTGTTATATTTATCTCTCACCGACTTTCAACTACTGTTAATGCCGACAGAATTTATGTTATGGAAAACGGACGAATTATTGAAAGTGGTAGTCATCAGGAATTGATGAACTTAAACGGTACTTACGCCTATATGTTTAATCTTCAAGCAGAGAAATATAAAACAGAATAAAAAAGACTCGGTAGCAATACCGAGTTTTTACTTTTTCTCTTTACATTGTTTTCATTTTTGTGATACAATAGACAAAACCAAAAGGGTAAAGGAGAATTTTTTATGATGGTTCCAATTATACGATACATAACCGCCTTCGTTATGGTGGCATTTAACCTTTTCAACTTCCTTTTTAATGATTATGCCTACCCTGCATTATCAAGAAAAGATGCTTATCTCTTTGTTTATTTCACAGGAAACTCGGTTGAAGAACAAAGAATCAATATGGCAATCAGCTCCGATGGTTACCGTTTCCAGGCACTTAATGACAACAAACCGATTATTGACCAGAAACTTGGTACTGGTTGTTGCCGTGACCCATACATTCTCAAGGGGCAGGACGGTTGCTACTACATTGTTGCAACAGATATGGATGCAAACCTTGGTTGGACATCCAACCATGCTCTTGTAACATGGAAATCCGAAGACCTTATTAACTGGACTGACGAAACAGTTATTGATATTCGTGACCTTGGTGGAGAATTTGCAAATACAACTCGTGCTTGGGCACCTCAGGCAATCTGGGACCCTGAAGTTGAAATGTATATGGTTTACTGGGCACATTCAACACTCGAAAATGATATTGCTGGTCACTACTATGCATACACAAAGGATTTCAAAACCTTTGAAACTGAGCCAAAACCACTTTATGGTCGTTGGGAAGAAGGAATTCAGTGTATCGACGCAGATATCGTGTACAATGAGGATAACGGATATTACTATCTCTATTTCAAATATGACGAAACACAGAAAATTGCATATGTAAGGTCAAAGAATCTTACCGGTCCTTACGACACAGAAGAGCCTGTAATTGTTTCTCTTGGGTATTTTGGTGTTGAGGGTAGCACAATGTACAACATCAACGGTACTGATTCATGGGTTATGATTATGGATGAATATGGCACAGGTCATTTCTATACACAGCAGACAAACGACTTTGAAAGCTTTAAGCGTGTTAACCGTGATATTACTGCTATGGATCACTTAAAGCCACGTCACGGCTCAGTTGTTACAATCTCATTAAAGGAATACAAAGCACTCAAAAAAGAATTTGGTGTTCAGAAAATTCCTGACAACCCAACAATTAAATAAGTAAAAAAATTAAGGAACGATTTGAGTATCGTTCCTTTTTTTGTATTACAGCAAATTGGAGTTTGTCGGGATAGAGTTTGTATGACGAATATCAAATAAAAATTTTATTTATTATTTCTCGGTTTTCGTCATCATTTTGTGAAACAAAATCTTTTACCTTTTTATTTTCAACTATATATTTAACTTTGAGCTTTGTTGTAAAGATACCATCAACAGAAACTGCAATCTTATAAGAAATAGAATTATAAGTGAAAGAAATAATGTATCCTTTTATTTCAGGTGAAAAAATAACATCTTGAACATTATTCATTTCACTTATTCTCTGTTTAAACTCTGATAAAAAGTTTATCATTAATGTTGATTTATCAAAATCACTTTTTGTAATTGGCAATTCACTCATCAGATTATTCCTCTTACTTTAAATAATCTAAAATACTTTCTTTTGTGCCGACGATTTTGCCCTGTGCGTAGGTATCTCGTCCGCCACCTTTACCGTTAAAGGCTTTGTTAAGATTTTGCACTAACTCACGGACATTGTTCTCTTTACTAGAAACAACATAGATATAATTATCAGCATCTGTATTGGAGAATAAGTAGCAATAATCAAATTCCTCGATAAGTGCATTTGAGCAATTTCTCAATTCGTCATAAGAAACACCACCAATGAAAACACAAACGGTATTTCCGTTAATGTGCTTTTCCATTTTAAGAGTTGCCAGTTCGGACAAGAGTTTCTTGTTCTCTGCTCTAGCACTACCGAGTTCACCTTGTATTCTCTCAACTGATTCTGCAATTTCAAATCGTTTTGCAGAAAGCATATTCATAACTGCTTTATTTGTAGAATGAAGATTACTGTAATCATTAAATGCCAAAAGTCCACATAGCATTTCAATTCTTGTGCCTTTTTTATATGGAATGTAGCCGATAATTTTTATAATTCCGATTTCGCCTGTTTTTGCAACATGTGGTGCACAACAAGCACAAAGGTCATAGTCTTCAATTTCAATAAGACGAACACCCTCTGTAATATCAAGCTTGCTACGATAATCGTAATTATCTAATTCATTAGCAGTTGGATAAATAGCTTTTATACTCTTGTTTTCGTAAATTGCCTTATTGGATTTGAGCTCAACTTTCTTGATATTTTCGTCACTTAAAGGTCCGTCAACATCAAGAGTCACAAGCGTATCATTCATATGGAAGCCCACATTATTGTAACCGAAAAGGCTATGGATGACACCTGACACAATATGTTCACCCGTGTGATTCTGCATTCTTAAAAAGCGAGTTTCCCAATCAAGTGTACAAGTCACTTCTTCATTTTCATTAAATGCTTTGTTGACTTTGTGATAAATTGCGTCATTTTTAATCTGCACATCAAGGACATCTGCATCTGCGATTTTACCTTTGTCAGCATCTTGTCCACCACCTTCAGGGAAAAATGCTGTTTTATCGAGCACAACAAAATATGCACCGTCTTTTTCTTCGCAAGAAAGAACAGTTGCAGAAAATTCCTTTATATATGAATCATTTTCGTATAATTTTATTGTGGGCATAGTAACACCTCATAAAATTGATAAATACATTTTATCAAAAAAACAAGATGGGAGCAAGCCCCCATCCTAATTTTTAATATAAAATAGATTTAATTTTTCGTTAGACAATGTCGCGGAACCGAAGCTGTATATAGATACCGCGAGGTGAACGCGACGAAGTATTACGGAAAATTATGCTTTGTTAGCTGAACCGAAGAGTTCGATTTTTTCTCTAACTGTAGCCTTGATTGCTTCACAACCAGGAGCTAAAAGCTTTCTTGGGTCAAATCCCTTGCCCTGAAGGTCCTTGCCTTCTTCAATGTACTTTCTTGTTGCTTCCTGGAATGCAAGCTGGCATTCTGTATTAACATTGATTTTTGAAACACCAAGAGAAATAGCTTTCTGAATCATATCAGCTGGAATACCTGTACCACCATGAAGAACAAGTGGCATTGTACCTGTCTTTTCCTGAACTGCTGCAAGTGTTTCAAATGAGAGACCTGCCCAGTTTTCTGGGTATTTACCGTGGATATTACCGATACCTGCTGCAAGCATTGTAACACCAAGGTCAGCAATCATCTTGCATTCGTTAGGGTCAGCACATTCGCCAGCACCAACAACACCGTCTTCTTCGCCACCGATTGAACCAACTTCAGCTTCAATTGAAAGACCTTTTTCTTCACAAATTGCAACTAATTCTTTTGTCTTTTCGATGTTTTCGTCAATTGGATAGTGAGAACCGTCGAACATGATTGAGCTGAAACCTGCTGCGATACAAGCTTTTGCACCTTCGTATGAACCGTGGTCAAGGTGAAGAGCAACTGGAACTGTAATGTTAAGTTCTTCAAGCATACCTTCAACCATACCCACAACTGTCTTGTAGCCACACATATATTTGCCTGCACCCTCAGATACACCGAGAATAACAGGAGAATTCATTTCCTGTGCTGTAAGAAGAATTGACTTTGTCCATTCGAGGTTATTGATATTGAACTGACCAACTGCATAGTGACCAGCCTTTGCTTTTGTAAGCATTTCTTTTGCATTTACTAATGGCATAGTTTAATACACTCCTATAAAATTTTATCGCAAATATTATATATCACCTACTCTTAAATGTCAACAAATTAACAAAATTAACCATATAGAATAGTATGGATATGAGGTGATAAAGGTGGAAAAGTATTTTTCAAATATTATTTGCAGTTCTGGTTACTGTTCTACATACAACACTATCTACAAAAAAGACCCTGATGCAAAAGTATATATAGTCCGTGATGGATGCGACTACGAACGTGCTGTTTTTTTCAAAAAGCTCCTAGAGAATCTGCGTGGTTATAACATAACCCTTTTCAACCCATTTTATGACGAATCAACCGACGGAATTTACATTAAAAACTTTAATGCATATATTCTTTCCGTTAGTGATTACAACAATATTTCACCTATTCTTCCTGAAACATGGGAAAAGACCATAAGCATAACCGAAAGTAAAACTTATCCAAAAGACTTGCTTCGTAAAATACTCATTGGTAAGGCTACCGAGAATAATCACTATAAAAATGCTTGTAAAGTACTAAGTCAGGCATCTCTTATAAAAGAGAGAATTCACAATGAACTATCGCCATTTCTCAATGAAGACAAAATTATAAACTATATACATCGATTTTGCCTGAGACACATAAAAAGAAATGAAAAAGGAGAAATCGGAAAAATCCGTTTTCTTTCTTCTCCTACACCGTTAGGATTTCACACCCACTACGACACAATTTTTGAAATGGCAGAAAACTTTGTGAACATTACTGACGAAACAGGTTTTGCGGGTGCAATAATTCTAGGGGTTATAAAAAGTTATGCTTTAAAAGAGAAAATTGAGATGATTGCATCCCCTTCTTATTTCGGTAAAGACTTTTATCAGTTCTTGTTATTTCCTACAAACAAACTTTCTCTTTGCATCTCCGATACATGCCACCCACTACCATTTAATGTACAAAATGAGATAACCGTTTCACGATTTTTCACAGATAGTTCTGTTTTAACAAATCGAAAAATAAAAGCTCTGCTATCTGTTGAGAATTCGCTACTTGATAAAGCAATTCTATCCATTTACGAAGGCAGGGACGAAAGATTTAAATATAACAACCTGATAACAGGGTTTTCGAATTTTGAAAAAGCTAAGGAATGTGCAGATGAAATTGCAAAGAGCTTGTTAAATTAAAAAGAGTGAGGTCAACGACCCCACCCTTTTATTGTATTGAGCTTACCATTGATGGATTTCCTGTGGATTCTCAAATACTTCGTCCATTCTCTTCATAAATGGAATAACATCATTAAATGCACCAATTCTATGGTCGAAAGTAAGAGTTACAGGAAGCATTTTTCTTGTTTTAAGGTCAATTTCTCCTTTTTCGTTTCTGTATGCGAAATCTTTTTCAATGAAACCACCAACACCCATCATAAACACCTGTGGGTAAAGAAGTGGTGATGTTGTTTCAAAGCCACGAAGCCCCTCGTAAAGTCCTGCCCAGTTTGAAAAACATACCGTGCCCTCGTTAAGATGATAGTATTTAAGGCCTTTTTCACCGTCAGTGGCATTTTTCTTGAAGAAACCACCGAGAGTACCAATTTTGTGCTTGCCTACAATACCTGCCACACTCTGCGCTATAGTCTTTTTGATTTGACCCTTAAGCAAGAATCCCGCAGTACGCTGAATAACAAGGTCAAAAAGAACGCCATCGATATCAGTATTCTTCATCTTATATGTCATTTCATCAATTTCCTGCTGAAGGCTCTGAAGACTTCTTTCTTCACAATTACAAATCTTAACAGGAAAAGTGTCTCCACTGTCAAGCATAACAGGCATTGAAACATCAATGTGCTTCTTGATAGTAAGAGTTCCACAGCAACGAAGATGGTCAAAATCAATATGAGCGTTAAGTCTTGGTGCTGCTTTCAAGCCCTCAACCATCGCTTTCATAATAATTGTATTAAAAGAAAGCTTGTATCCACAAGTTTCCTTTAACTTTTTGTACTCTTCCCACATATCGGTTACATCAATTTCATAGCAATATCCTGCCTGAGGCTGATTTCTCTGATTTTCTGTTAGAACGTAGCCATTCATTCTTCTTTTAATATTGTTAAAATATTCAATTTTATCTCCTGGTTCAGGTTTATTTAAAGCTGCATCCAAAAATTTTCTTTCACCCATTTTCATCATCCTTAAAACTAACTTATTTCAATAAATTATACCAAACTAGACATTCATTGTCAACGAAACCATTTTTGAATAAATTGTAAATTTTCGGCAAGGATATTATCAGAAAGAAAGGATTGATTTTATGGCTGAAAGATTGGGAAAATACACCATTTTACTACCCTCAAAACCGTCGGTTATTGGATTTGCTTCCGTAGTGGGGAAAGCAGAGGGTGAAGGACCACTATCCAAAGAATTTGATAAAGTCTATGATGACGACACTATTGACGGATGCCCTACCTGGGAAAAAAGCGAAAGTGCTTTGCATAAAGAGGCTGTTTCACGTGCTATTGCAAAAGCGGATTTGTCACCGAAAGACATTGATTTAATAATGGCAGGAGATTTGCTAAATCAATGTATCGGCACATCCTTTGGCATACGAGAATTACAGATTCCCTTTTTAGGACTTTATGGTGCTTGTTCCACAATGGCTCTTTCAATGGCACTTGCATCTGTATTGGTTGATTCACAGATTGTAACCAATGCTGTCGCATCTACATCTTCCCATTTCGCATCAGCTGAAAGACAATTCCGACTACCTCTTGAATATGGTGGTCAGCGTCCTCCATCAGCGCAAAGAACAGCAACCGCATCAGGTGCATCTGTCATTTCAACTCATACGGGGAACACACCTCACATTGAAGCGGTAATCTTTGGAAAAATCATGGATTTTGGCATTAAAGATGCCAATAATATGGGTGCTGCCATGGCCCCGGCTATTGCTATAATAGGACCATAAAAGCGGTATAAAAAGTATTAAAATTGTTATTTGAAATGTTTGTTTACAAGTATGTTTGTATGTTTGTAAATGGCTTAACAGAGCCATTTGTAAACATTTTGTTAAGTCTATTGACAAACATTTCCCTTAAGTATATGATAAAGATACAGGAGTAACAATTTAATATTTTATACCGCTTTGGTCCGTGAAGCAAAAACGATGATAATGCCACCGTACTCTTCAAAATTTTCTGCATGGTAAAAAGGTATGAACAATGTTTTTCAACTTACGGAACTGCAAACTCGGTTAACCGATTTGCAAAATTCAAGTATTCAGGATTGCGATAAAAATTCGCTTAAAAATCTTGAAGATTTGGATTTAGTCAGTTATGCCTTCCCAGGCAAACTGGACAAATATCTTGATGATGTGGTCAATCCATATCTGTTCAAGGTAGATGATGTGACGGTCAAAATGGAATTCAACTGTAATGGACAAAAGTTTTCTGATACTGTGTCCAATATTATTCAGTTCCATTAACTGTTACCAACAAGGCGGTATAGTAATCTTTTTCAACTTACCGCCTTCATATTACATATATGGAGGCTTTTTTCATGCATAAAAAATACGACAAATATGTGGACAACCCTGACAAGAAGGTTGAATCCGTCAAAGTAGCATTGTATCTTCGATTATCCCGTGATGACGGTGACAAAAGCGAAAGCAACTCAATCACAAACCAGCGCAATATTTTAACATCTTATGTTGAGCAGATTCCTGAATTCAAAATTCATGATATTTATACCGATGATGGGTTTTCAGGTACAAATTTTAATCGTCCTGACTTTATGAGAATGATGGATGATATTTATGAGGGTAAAATCAACTGTGTAATTGTTAAAGACCTCTCTCGTCTTGGACGAAATTACAGTGAAACTGCACGATACATTGATGAGATTTTTCCAAGGCTTAACATACGATTTATAGCTCTCAACAACAGTATTGACACAGCATCAAGCACAATGAATGCTGCAACACAATGTATTTCAGTTGGTGTTACAAATGTCATCAACGAAAGTCTTGCTGCCACAACATCAGTCAATGTTCGTACTACGCTTAACCACAACAGACAACAAGGTAAATTTATCGGCAGTTTTGCCTGTTATGGATACAAAAAAAGTGATGACGACCATCACAAGCTTGTCATCGACCCTGAAACAGCACCTATTGTCCGTGATATCTACAATCGTTTCATTTCGGGTGAAAGTGTCTTATCAATTACGAGACACTTAAATGCTTTAGGTATTCCTAATCCTTCTGCATACAAATCCATGAACAATCCTAACTACAAGCCACAAAGCAATTCTTCTCTTTGGGTTGATTCAACTGTGCGAAGAATTCTCTCAAACGAAATGTATTTAGGCAATATGGTTCAAGGTAAAAACGAAAAAATCAGTTACAAAATTAAACAGAATCGCAGTGTTAATAAAGATAATTGGATAATTGTTGAGAACACACATCAGCCAATTATTGACCATGATACATTTCAAAAAGCACAATCACTATTCAATAAAAACACTCGAATTTCGTCAAAATCTGACTCTGTCGATTTATTTTCAGGCTTTATGAGATGCTCTAACTGTAACTATACACTTAACAAAAAGACTAACACTCATTCATATGGTACTTATGAATATTACAGATGTACAACACGCACTAAAAAGGGTAAAAATGCCTGTGAGAATGGTCACACAATCCGTATTGATAAGCTTGAAAAAGCAGTGCTCAAATCATTACAATTTATGATAAAAACTGCTGTTGATATGGACGAAATTATCAAAAGTACAAATCAATCAGGCAAAATCCGTACCGACGAAACTCTGCTTGAACGAAAACTGCAGAAGGAATCTTCACAACTTGAAAAGTACAAATCTGCTATGGTTGACCTTTATCCCGATTACAAATGTGGAATTCTTTCACAGGACGAGTATCTACTTTTAAAAGCAAACATCTCAGAGAAAATTACAGCACTTGAAAAAGAAATCAAAATAACACAGGAGCAAATTAAAAAGTGTCACACAGGAATGGTTGAGGAAAATGATTTCATCGCAAGCTTCAAAAAACACGGCGCCATCGACAAATTAACTCGACCAATGCTTGTGGAACTTCTTGACTGCATCCTTGTCCATAAAGGTGGTGGCATCACAATCCGTTGGAAATTCCGTGATGCATATCAGGATGCGCTCACTTACCTCGCTGAACTCCAAAACCAAAAATCAGCATAAATATTTGGCATAAGCCACCTTTAAATGCAAAACATTTTTACCAGTGTGTAAGGGGGTCATAGGGGTATCCCCTGAAAACGGCAAGGTGGAAAAGAGTCCACCACAGCCAATGCTTGTTACGTAAAAAAATAAAGAAAGAAGGTAGTAAAAATGAGAAAACGTGATAAAGAAGTAAGAATAAGACTAAGCGACCAAGAATATGTAAAACTGCAGAAAAATGCAGAAAAAGCTAACATGAAAGTCGCGCCTTATGTGCGGAAAGTTGCCCAAAGTCCAAACATTTTTATTGTAAATTGTGACTATAATATCATTGCAGAACACACCAAAGAAATTGCAAAAGTCAGAACAGCCATTAACCAAATGATTTTCACAATTGAAGCAACAAATAATTACCTGCCAAAAGATATTGAAATTATCGTAGAACTAATAACATACATTTTCAAAACAGAAAACGAATTGCGAGACCACTTACTTAAAGAACGAAACCTTAATTTTGAAAAGCTTATAGACTAATAACTAAGATAATAGTTTTTTAAACCTTCTTCCAAGGTATAAAACTTAGCATTATAACATTTGATGAATTTTTCCTTACTGACTCTTAATTCTTCAAGGAGTATAAGAATACATTAAACATATAAAAATACCTATGAAGTTACAATTAACCTCATAGGCATTTTGCCTTATACAAATTTTTATGCTGCGGTGATGCTGTTGTGCATGGTGTCAACGATGTTTCGAAGTATCTGTGCCTGAGCACCGAACATTGTGATAATGTCATAGTTATCAAATGGTGATTTTTCAATTAGGTCTTCTGCTTCGATATCACCATTTTCACGGACATAGTCAATAATTGATTTAACGAATTCCTGCTGTTGTGAATTGAAAGTATTGCCACTTAAGAATTCACCGAATTTTTCATTGATTACATCTTGCTCAATACCAACAATAGAACGGATGAACGCAGCAAGATTGTCAATTTTAGTTATCTTCTGATATTCGTCCTTTGTGCCGAGTTCTTCCCAAAGGACGCGTTCTAATTCTTTAAGGTCATCTGCGTTGATTGGTTCAAGATTACGGATTTTGAGAATTGTCGGATTATTGGTGTTTTCAGCAAGGTAGTCAATAACCTTTTCTTTGTACGTTCTTATATCCATAAGACCATTACCGTGATATTCACCTTCAAGAATAGTGTCAATAGTGTCAATGTCGATAGGATTGACCTTGCTTTCTATATACTTCATAAGGTCACGGACTTCATCACGATATTTTTCAAGGTCGCTAACTTTTGGACTTTCCCAGAAATCTGTACCTGCGAGAATCTGAAGCACATCTGCCTTTGCTTTGACACCATCAATGGTTGAATAATCAAGAAGAAGTCTTGCGGCTTTTCTGACCATACCAACTGCCCTCGTTGCTTCGCTGATGTTACCATTTGCAAGGACTGAAAGTTCGATATTGAACATCTTCACATCAAATGCAAGGGCTTTTTTGTCTTCGTCAATGTCACTGTCAACGAGTTTTGAAATGTGAAGTTGCATTTCTTTTGCATCGAGAATCGAAATAGCCTGCCAACGTTCCTTGTCACAGAATTTATCCACATAAGCCAGTTCTTCTCTTACGGAAATTCTTGCACTATTAGCCTTAACACCAAGAACTTTGTTGATAAGTTCAGGCTTAATTTTGTCATAATATGCCTTGTGTTCAGAGTTGGTCTGATGTTCAATTTTCTGCAATTCAACCAGTAAATTGAGCTTTGCATCAAATAATCTCTGTGAAAGTGATTTTGAAACAACACCATCTGAACCTTCGGGATTCTGGTCAAAATATTCAAAGTTGCCACAGTAGTCAAAAATAAGGAAATATTCTTTATCCTTACCGTCAATAAGACCTTCACAAAGACGAGTACCACGGCCAATCATCTGCACAAACTTGATTTTTGATTTAACAGGCTTGAAGAACACAAGATTCAATACGCTTGGAACGTCAACACCGGTATCAAGCATATCAACAGAAACTGCAATACGGAAATTATCGTCAGTTTCAAATTTTGTTATAAGCTCATTTGCACCCTTAACCTGATTATCAATAAGTTGACAATAATTTTCACCATATTTAGGGTATGTTTTCTTAAATACCTCAACAATCAGTTTTGCGTGATTGTGGTTATATGCAAAGATAATTGTTTTGCCGAGTTTCTGACCATAATCGACCTTTAAACCCTTTGTCATAAGTTCATCAAGAACTCTGCGACAAGTATCTTCGTTATAGAAAATCTT
>JAZNJX010000122.1:0-2752 GCA_045578245.1 Candidatus Fimenecus sp.
ATGAGTAATCGTATACGGAGTATGGGTAATCGTGTACGGAGTGTAAAAATGAAATAGTTTTACGGAGTATGTAAAAGTTTTACGGAGTATATAAAAGTTTTACGGGGTATAAAATTACTGTCCCTGATACTCGTAACAGTGTAAAAATATCCCGTGGAAGTGATGTTCACCTCCACGGGATGCATGTTTAATAAAGCCTATAGAATTTAATACCAAATCCAACCAAAGAGGAAGATTATGATAAGCCATTGCCACCAAGCATAAGATACTGTCACTTTGCAGGTATCTTCAACAATGTTTCCATATTCGTCTGTGACTGTTACTGTGATTTCAGCCTCACCTGTGCCTGTTGCAGTAACATTACCATCTTTGTCAACTGTTGCTACAGATTCATTTGATGATGAATATTCCACAGTATAATCAACATCACCAACAAACTTCACATCAGGTTCTATTTTAGTAGTTCCCTTATAACTTACAGAGATATCAGAAACTGTAACGCTCTCTACAACCGGTCGTTTTCCTGCATTTACTGTTACGTCAGTTTTTCTCAAAGCATAATGCCTGTTTTAATAATTCATCTCCGCAATTTTATAATCACTATCCCCGGCTTCCAAGGAATTGTTCTGAATATTTTTTAGCATTCGTATTTCGGGTATATACAACGTGAAAGGCATGTGGTTCTGTTAAGCCATCTACGATAAATGTACCGATATCGTCATTACTGACAACAGACTCATATAAAAAACTAATACCGATACCGCTTGATACCAACGCTTTAATAGATACAAAACTGCTGATGGAAACTTGTCTGTGAAAATCATTCAGCTCATAACCTGAAGAAATCAGTCTTTCCTCAAAAATGCGTCGAGTGCCCGAACCCTCTTCTCTGACGATAATGGTTTCTTTTAATAAGTCTTCAATTGTCAGGTGCCTTCCGCACAATGGACTATTTTTCGCACATATTCCTATAAATGGTTCCATACGGAATAAATAAGAATCATATTTAGTCTTGCTGAATGTTCCTTCTATAACCGCAAAGTCCAACAGATTTTCATCTAACATTTGCAACAAGTGCTTTGTGTTATCAACAACGAGAGATAACTCATGGCTTGGAGAACATAAATAATCCTTAATAGCGTCAATCAACACGTAATCTCCGATTGTTTTTGTTGCTCCCACACGCAGCTTAAAGCGTTCTTTACCGGCAATTGCCAGTTGCAGTTCTTCAAACTGATATTGCATAGAAATGGCGTATCGTTCTAAAAGCAAGCACTTTTCAGTTTTGTGTAAAGTATGACCGTCATATAAGAACAGCTTTGTACCCAAAGATTGCTCCAATGATTGGATCTGTTTTGTTACTGCCGGCTGTGAAAGATGAAGGCGTTCTGCAGCCAATCGATAGTTCATTGTTTGGCAGAGTGCAAGAAAGGTTTGAAGTTTCGAATCCATATTATTTCCTCCGATAACTATTTGGAATCAGGCTATTCCATATAATAACTTTATCTTATCATACATTCGTGGTAAAATAAAGAGGAAATACAAAAATAGTTCGAGGAGAAGAAAAATGGAAACGACATCAAAAAAACGAGGTATGTTTATACTTGGCATTGCTATCTGTTTTGCGGTTGCAGGCTTGTCGATTATGTTGGAGAAACTCATTCCCGGTGAGATTTTAGGAGCATCCATCATAGCTCTGTTTATGGGCACAATCATTAACAGCTTTTTTCATCCAAAGTGGATACAGCCTGCACTGAAATTCACATCTAAAAAAATATTGAAAGTTGCAATCGTTCTTTTAGGTGCATCTTTATCTATCAATACAATTATGTCAGTTGGCAAGATGACATTTTTTGTGATGATTTTTACTTTTGCAATGTGTTTTGGTGGCGGTTACTTTATACGCAAAATCTTTGGATTGAATTGGAAACTTTCAAATCTCATTTCTGCCGGAACAGGTATTTGCGGCGGATCTGCTGTGGCAGCTATTGCACCGGTAATAGATGCAGATGATAAAGATGTTGCATTTGCCATGTCTTCCACCTTTTTATTTGATATGGTGATGGTTGCTCTTTATCCTATCATGGGTAAAGCATTGAAAATGACAGATATCGCCTATGGAATTTGGGCAGGAACATCAGTTAATGATACTGCCAGTGTTGTAGCTTCCGGATATGCGTTTTCCGAAATGGCGGGAGATTTTGCAACAATGGTAAAACTTACCCGAACAATTGCCATTATTCCTACCGTCCTGGTTTTTGCCTTTATCAGTACTCGCATTAAACAAAAGGAAATGAAAATAGCAAACAATGGTAAAAACGTGAATCTTGTGAAAATCATCCCTTGGTTTATTGGTGGTTTTCTGTTGTTGGCTATTCTGAACAGTATCGGATTAATTCCCGCTACATTATCAAGCGTTATTAAAGGAATAAGCAAATTTTTAATGGTAACCGCTTTAGCCGCTATCGGTTTGAGTACAAGTATAACCGATTTCAAAAAAGCAGGACTCAGGCCCATGTTTTACGGAATCACAATTGATACTCTTGTTACCTTGACAGCACTGGTTGTTATCTGGTGTATGGGCTTGATGTAATCCTGAAAAGATAAAAATAAGAATATCATAATCGAAGAAAACAGAATCTTCAGAAGCAACAGTTTAAAAATGAAAACTGTTGCTTTTTTCTTTGTTCTAATTTCATGAAATCTTTATAACCCTCTTTCCTAGTTTCACCGCTAATCGTTCAAACTCCCA